>JAWODZ010000106.1:0-5686 GCA_046483025.1 bacterium | reverse complement strand
TGCTGCGCCTGGCCTACGAGACCGTGGACGGTTGCCCCTGCCGCGGCGGCTGCCCCGCCTGCATCCAGTCCGGCACCTGCCGGCAGCATCAAGGGTGGCTCTGCGAGCACTGGCGTGCCCGCTTCATAGCCTCCCACCTATCCTACACATGCTGCCCCAAGATAATCTCTCCCTCAAGGGAGAGAAATTATTGGTTAGCTCCCAGATACATAAAACCACCTATAGATCCCATTAAGCGTTAACAGCAACACACTTGAAGTTCTGCAGTCTGCGATCTTTACTGAACACTCACTTCCGGCCCCTGGCTTCTGAAAGTTAACCCTTTTTACCTTCTAAAATTCTAAAGTCCTAAGTATCTTAGGTTTTAAAGCTCTTATATTCTACAGTCCTAATTTCGATCTGACCTTCCCTGGTAAAGAATGTTTATTTACCATAATTCCGGTAGTACGTAAACGCACATAAGATCGGGACATATAAACATACCCATCATTTGCCCGGTCAGTCCCTCCGGAATTTTTCGTTAAATAAAATTTGGTGCCGTTCTGATCATGGGCTATTCCTACAATATGCATCAAATGATCATCAGTTGTGGAAAAATCATTAAATGATTCCTGTCTGTATTTTTGAGTTATATTTTTTTCCTCCACCGGCTCATTGATATTCTTCTGATCTTCTTCTTTAGGAACAATTGCATATCCTTTCTCACGGGTTGAAAAATATGGATCACTTACATCACCGTCCCAGGCTACTGAGTATCCGTTTTTTAATGCATGATCTATCACTTCTTCCAGAACATCAAGAGGAACATTATAAAAATTTGCATTATAAGACCAGTTATCCGGGATTTCAAGTCTGAACTGCTTATAAAAAGGATGATGGATAAAAGATGAAAGTTCAATATAATCATCAAGTTCCAGATCAAATGATTCAGCAAAACTTCTGGGAGTATACTTTTTATCCTCATAGATGAATTCTTCAGGTGGTGTACCCAGATATACATTCAGTATTGCCTCAAATGCTTCTGACCATCGGGGAGTAAGTGTTCTTCCTCTTCTTTGCAAAATACCTTTTAGAAAACCATTAAGAGCTGCAACCATTTCCCCATGATTATGCTTATCCTCACCAATTCTTTTACCGTCATACATCTTCTCCGGAACAATGCCAAACTCATCGATCTGATTGATAATATCATGAGATAACCCACCCTGTCCGAAACGGGCATCACCGTGTAATCTGATGTAATTTACTGCCTTTTTAGGATAGGTATGACGTACAATATACATTTCTGAAAGATCAACTATGTCTCCACCTTGTCTTAGTATCTCAGATTCAAGAAATGAAATAGTTGCAAAACACCAGCAGGTTCCGGTCCAGTGTTGATCTTTCACTGGAGTTCTTTCAACTTCATAATCTATGGTAAATTCATAAGCTGATTTTTTCTTTTCATTCTCTTTTTTATCCTGTGAAATAACCAGTAAGGGCAGAATAAAAATCAATAAACTAATAAACAGGAATTTAGTTTTCAAATCATATAATTTCATTGTAACCTCCGATTTTTCTTTAAATATATATCATATTTGAACATTACTTTTTATTATAATATTCCCGGATATACTCTTTAAGTTTGTTAAGAGCCTGCGGCATATTCTTCCGGGCAAAACCAATCCTGAAATTGTTGCCTTCATAGTCATATAAATTACTGGGAAGAAGCAGTACTCCTTTTTTCTCAATTAAATCCAGACAGAAATCTTCAATATTTACTTCAGCATTAAGTTTAGGAAAAGCAATTGGTCCCGCTTTTGGTCTGTTCCAGGAGAATATTTCAGAGTATTCCTTGAAAAAATTATCTAATAACCTTAAATTATTTTTGATGATGTTTAGATTCCTCTCAAGAATCTTTTCCCGGACCCGTAAAGCCATTATGGCCAAAATTTCACTCGGAGCACTACTGCAGATGGTTGTATAATCCTTATATAAAGCACATTGTTGATATAAATCAGTATTTTTTGTAGTAAGCCAGCCTATCCTTAATCCAGCCAAGGCAAAACTTTTCGACATTCCGAACAGTGATACAGCATTATCATACATATCACAGGCGGAAACAAGACGATCCTCATTATCATATTCCAGAAACCTGTACATCTCATCTGAAAATAAGATAATAGATTTCTCTCTGAGAAGATTAGCAAGACTCTCCAGTTCATGAGATTCTAAAATAGCTCCTGTAGGATTATGAGGAAAATTAATTACTACTAATCTGGTATTGTCTTTAATTAAAGATCGTAAAGAATTGAGATTAAACAACCATTTCCCATCCTTTTCTTCCGGACACCATCTGGAAACTTCACAATTAAGTGAATATGCTATTTCATATAAGGACTGATATCCGGGGAAAGTGGTAATAACATGATCACCTTCCCGGAGTACAGTATTCATTGTTATATAGATTCCTTCTTCAGGAATCACTACTAAAACATTTTCTGGTGAGACTGTTTTGTAAAGAGAAGTAATTTCCTCTCTGAGTACCGGATGTCCTAAAGATTCAGTATATCCGAGCTTGAGATCATTCCACATCTCCAGTGAATCTTCATCTGCTAATTGCAGAAGTTCTTTTTGTGAGATGGCCTCACAGTCAGAACAGCACAATAAAAACGGAACTGTGAATTCGAACCTAGCGAAAAACCGTTCCAGTTTAAATGGTTGTATTTTCATATACCTTTACAATGAATATCTTTTGTAACAAATTAATCTAAATATACACCACCTTTTGTCTCAATTGTCATGGGTAAAGTCATGCTCATAGCCCCTGTTATAGCCACAGTTCCTTCAATAAAGCTGTTTGATTCTGTCTTAATAAAAATACCCTTTTTATAGGCAAAATAAGAAGTTGATTCAATTTCAATATACCCTTCCATGACAAAACTATTACCCATCTGTTCACCCTTCCCATCCAGTGTACCGTCTCCCTCAGAAGTTATGACCACACATTCATATCCGTTAATGGTCTCGATACCTTTGAATGTATGCTTTAATTCTGTATTGCTTACTACATCCATACCACCCTGATTGGTAGTATCAATATCATTTTCAGTCCAGGTTTCCCCTACTTTTATAGTTTTTTCCGGAATATCCGGGAATACTCTCTGGAAAAATCTTTTAACTCCGATTTTACCGCCAGCCATTTGCCCAACATCAACCTGTAGAGAATCAGTGCCAATATATTGCAGTTCTTCCCCATAAGGAGAAAGAACCACTTCAAAAGATTTACCCATGAAAGGTGATAAATCCAGCTCTCTGCTGCCTCCCATTCCCTCCATAACCGAATTTATTGAATCCATTATTACCTCAAAAACCAAATTATTATTTTCATCCAGTTTCTTGCCTTTTACTGTAAACTTTAAAATCGAAGAGGATTTATTCTGCATTGACCTTCCCTGCATTTCCATATTCTGCGTCATATCATTTTCAGAAGTATACTGATAAGTTTTTTCAGGCTGTAATGAATACCTAAGGGTTAAGCCAGTCTCCGGCTCACCGGTATATGGCTTGGCTAATTTTTTACCTCCTGCACATCCTAATACAATCAACAAAACTGACAAGAATAAAACCGCTGCAGCCTTAAGAATTTTTTGTTGTTCCATCGTTTTCTCTCCTTATTGTTATTGAAATTTTAAATAATTAAGTTATTAAATATATTTAATTTTTCCTTAACTGTCAACTTATTTACATTTTAATTCACATCCATTATTTTGAGTTATCACTTTCTAAAGATTGCATTAGTACTTGCACAGCTCTTTCCAATTGCTGATCCCGACCGGTTACAACTACCTCGTATTCATTATCAATCGCAATGTCAGGTTCAAGCTGCTGATTTTCCAGATAATTACCCCTTATATCTTTGGCACCTACCTGAGAAATTCCAAATACCAGAGAAGGATCCTGAAGCCGTTCCCGCCAGACCGCTGTCATGGTTCCCGGTATCGGCATTCCAACCAGTTTCCCAATCTCAAGTGTTTTATAAGCATAAGGGAATCCATGCCCAGCTGAATAATTGGATTCACTAATGAGAACAATAGACGGTTTTTTCCATTTAGTTGTCGGCTCCGTTCCAAAATATTGTCCCCTGGGATAAAAATCCATGTATGCCTGACCACTGAGAAGCGTTACCAGATCATCATTTTACCGTCCATCATCCACTTTGCTCTGTTGTCATTGTACCCGCTCTTGGTAAGATTTACAGGTTCTTTTCTTCCGTCTGCAGAGATCAATGCAACATCACTTGCATTACATGGATAATTAAACATATAAGAATTATACGGATAAAAAAAATATTTGATTCAAAGAAAATAAAAAAAATATATTCAATAAAAAACCTGACAGATTGAAAATTTAATAAGATCAATCTGTCAGGTAGAAGAAGGAAAAGTTATTATTTAACTGCTACCCTGCTGACCAGATACCGGTCTGTAGAATCTTTATTAGTATTGGCGAATAACAATCCCGGGTCATTGGTTTGAGGATCATGTACTGCCAGTTTTACATTATATGTACCAGTGGAAATATTCTCTTGTACCAATATGGAAACATTTTCATTCCAGGTACCAGGCATCCATTCCCGGATATCAATTTCTGTTTCCTCTTCTAAACAGGTACTGCCATCTTCATCCACAAAATAAATCACCACCGGCCACTGAAAGTAAAAAGGGGCAACCCCTTTATTGTTAATCTGAAGATCAAACTCAAAATTCTCTCCCTGATTCACCTCATCATCATTCTCAAAACGCTGAATGACAAATCTGTACCCCAGCGTTTTATGCAATAGTTCAAGATTTTCTCGATGTTTTTCATTCTGAGGTGGAATTGCTCCACCAGCTGTTCCGATAAAAGACCAGTGGGTTTGTTTGATAAAATCAAAATTAAGATCAAACCGCTGGGTTGTTCCTTCTATTGCCCCCTGCTGTCCACCACAGAATTCTCCGGTAATAATGGCTGATTTCCATACCCGGTCATTGAGATCAGGATCAATCCTGTTAAGACTTTCCAGATACCAGTTGTTTGAATCTTCAGTGCCTAAACAGTCATTACGTATCCCTCCTCCCCGGTCAGTGACATATTCAGTGGCAAAATCATCATCAAAAGCAATAACTTTGGGTTTGGCGGGAAAAGCCTGAAAATAATCCTCGAGAATGGTCTGTTTTGTTTCCTGTGTGGCAGCCAGGGATTCATTAAGCCAGACATGCCACTCTCCCCAGAAACCATAGGATCCGATGTCTATCCAGGCAACCCGGGGATCCTGATCATACCGATTTCCAAGAGCAGTAATAAAATCACGATGAGCAGTAAGAAAAACGGGATCATCCCAGTCAGGAGCAAGTCCCTGGTGACCGTCTATGGAATAAGAGCGCATTGATACTCCTTCATCAATCAGCCACTGAGGAAGATCATCCTGGCCAGAGCCTGGTATACAGGCAGAAATACGGAACCCAACCCTTCGTCCTGTTTCCAGAACATTCCCCCAGTTCTGCTCCAGTCGTGCCCAGTTATACACTCCTTTCTGAGGTTCAATATCTCTCCAGGCAAATGTTGCATATTGGAGTTTTTCATTAAACATGGGATTTGAATCCCCGATCCAGGGTGCAAATCCTTTAAAAGGATTTTCCAGAGGAGTGTCGATTTCAACCAGCTC
>JAWODZ010000093.1:0-44380 GCA_046483025.1 bacterium | reverse complement strand
CTCAAACAGTAATACTTTATCCCCTGTTGTAAGGTCAACTTTGTAAACATCATGATAAGCTTTATCTCTGTCATTGAGCCCCACAATAATCTCGTTTGGATTATCTTTCGGAAGAGAATAAATATTGGCTCTGATACCCTCTATAGGAGTGAGGTCCTGTGCCGGGGGCACACCGGTACTTTCCGCCGGATCTGCAGTGGGATCCACTTTATAGATATGAAAATTTTCATTTCCACCTTTATCCTGAACATATAAAACATACCGGCTGTCTCTGCTCCAGAAATATCCAGTAACCGGACGTTCATCAGCAGTTATTGGTTTGGCTTCTTCAAATGCCTGTTCCCGGGTCTTAACATAAATATTTCTTACCTCTTTGTACGGTTTAAGAAAGGTAATAAACTGACCATCGGGTGATAACTGAGCTCCGGCAATCTGGGGATCGCCGAAAAATAAGTCCCTGTCAATAAGTGGCGGGAGATCTTCAAGATAGTCTGTTTTGGCCTCAATATTAACTGTCCCCATAAATAAAAAAACAATAAATAAAAATAAGTTAATACTGTGAGAAACAAGATATTTTGTGATCATAATTTCCTCCTGTTTGTTGAATTTCATTTTTGAATTTTAAATAATATCTACGAAAAAAACCAGTTAAAGTTCCATCATTAGGATACTGCTTTTTTAAATCTTACACTTACATCATCCCAGTTAATAATATCAAAAACATTTTTTACAAAATCAGCTCTTCGGTTCTGATACTGTAAATAATAGGCATGTTCCCACACATCAATAACAAGGAGTGGTATGGCACCCCATTGAGTTAAATTCTGATGTTTTTCTGCTTGAAGAATAATTAATTTTTGTAAAAAAGGATGATAAGCAAATATTCCCCAACCACTTCCTTCAACTGATGTAGTGGCTGCAATCATCTGAGATTTAAAATTGTCAAAACTTCCAAATTCAGCTGTTACTGCCTGCATTAACGTACCCCCTAATTTACCTTTACTTTCCGGAGAGAGATTATTCCAGAAGATTGAATGTAAAATGTGTCCTGAACCATGAAAAGCAAGAGCCCTCTCTAATGATTTGATTGCTGAAAAATCCTGTGCTTTTCTTGCTTTGGCAAGTTTTTCTTCAGCAGCATTCAATCCTTTAACATAACCAGCGTGGTGTTTATCATGATGCAGGTGCATGGTCTGTTCGTCGATCACTGGTTCCAGAGAATTGTAGGCATAAGGCAAAGGTGGCAAAATGTGGGATGCAGGGTTATTTTCTTGTAAAGGACTTCCCTCCTCTTTACCGATAGCATTGAACACTTGACCACTAAATAAAAGAGCCCCACTCCCTAAACCCACCTTCTTAATGAAAGATCTTCTTTCTTTATCCATTATTATCTCCTTTTTTGTTTGACATTTAATTATTTTATATATTTATATGTATGTAATTTTCAGAAGATTGTCAAATATTTTTTCAAAAAAAAACTTGACAAACGGGAATAATTTTATTATCTTAATTATGAGCATATGCTCAAAACTAAATAGATTAAATACAAAAAAATAGTCAACTAAAGGAGAGTTTTTGCCAAGACCAAAAAAAAACAGATGGATCAGAAACAAACCTGGTGTTTCTTATTTTAAACCACAGGGAGTGCCATTATCCGCATTAGAACATGTATACCTTGGTATTGATGAGCTGGAAGCAGTAAGGCTTGCTGATCTGGAAAATTTAAGTCAGGAACAGGGATCAGAACAGATGAATATTTCGAGAGCTACTTTTGGCAGAGTTGCTGCAAAGGCCAGACAAAAGATAGCCGATGCTCTGATCAATGGTAAAGCGATACAAATACAGGGAGGACAGATAATGTTTCATCCACAAGTGGGTACATTAGGCAGAGGACGAGGACGTCACAGAGGAGGAAACAGAGGCGGAAGAGGTGTTATGTAATGGGAAATAAAATAGTAAATAAAAAATGGAGGTAGATTATGCCACGAGGTGACGGAACAGGACCTGCAGGTATGGGTCCTATGACAGGAAGAGCTGCCGGTTACTGTGCCGGCTATGACCGGCCGGGATTTGCTAATCCGGTTGGCGGTAGAATGGGAGCAGGTTTCGGTTGGGGCAGAGGAAGAGGAATGGGGTTTGGTAGAGGAATGGGCCGCTGGGGATATCCAGCTGCTGCCCCCTACAGTGCTCCATATAATCCTTATGGACAATACGGTTATACCCCTGATCAAGAAAAAGAAATACTTCAAAATCAGGCTAAATCAATTGAAAATGAGTTACAACAGATACAGAAACGGATCTCAGAGCTGGAAGCTGAGTCAAAAGACCAGAAAAAGTAAATAAAGTAACGAATTAAACAATTATGTCCGAAGAGGATGAAACAATCACAGAGATTCACAGAGCAAAAAATGTATTCACAAAAAATTCAGTTTTTGAATATTCATCATTTAATTTCTCTGTGAACTCTGTGGTTTTAAAATAATAAAATAATAAAAATTATATTTTTATTACGATATATATTGATTAATTTAAAACAATAGATATTGAAAAGGAGACAACAATGGCACATGTAATAAATGATGAGTGTATCAGCTGTGGTGCTTGTGTGGATGAATGTCCGGTGGAAGCTATCAGTGAAGGTGAAGATAAATTTGAGATTGATCCGGAATTATGCACAGATTGCGGCGCCTGTGTTGAAGTCTGTCCGGTAGATGCAATAAGTGAAAAATAAAAAAAGAGATATATTTGTTTATTATATAAGGAGCTCAAAATGCCAACCTATGAATATGCATGTGAATCCTGTGGATATAAATTTACTAAAATTCAAAAAATGAACGACGAACCAGAAAAAATCTGTCCCAAATGTAACCAAACAGTTCATCGCATCATTTCCGGAGGAGTAGGAGTTATATTTAAAGGCTCAGGTTTCTATGCAACTGATTATAAAAATAGAGGCAGTACAACAAATCCAAACCATGAATTCAATAACTGCTGCAGTAATCCAAAGAGATGCTGTAAAAAATAGCTGCAGATATTATCAATAACATAAGGAGATATACTATGCCAAGAGGAGACGGAACAGGCCCCAGTGGTCAAGGTCCTGGTACGGGAAGAGGAATGGGTGGAAGAGCAGGGGGAGGACGTGGACAAATGGGAGGCAACAAGGCTGGAGCAGGCCCGGGTGGGGATTGTGTGTGTCCGCAATGCGGAACAAAAGCCAAACATACCCGTGGTACTCCCTGTTTTAATATGAGTTGTCCTAAATGCGGAACAAAAATGGTGAGAGGCTAATCAGTCAAAATCTGCTATGTATAACTCATCTGATAATAAATTCCTTACTAAAAAAAATTGTGATAAGGGAAATAAAGATAAAGGATAAAAGAAAAAATTCCATTTAAGTAATTATATTGACAGATAGAGGCAGTTCCTGACTGCCGTAAATCTATAGTAATAAAATCAAGGAGAAAACATATGAAAATTGCCATAACATCCCAAGGGAATGATCTTAATGCAGAAGTGGATCCCAGATTTGGAAGGTGTGGATATTTTATTATTTATGATATCGATAATGATGAATTCGAAGCCGTAGACAACACAAATGCGCAAATGATGGGAGGAGTTGGACCTCAATCTGCACAGACAATTTCAGAAAAAGGAGCAAAAGTAGTACTAACCGGTAATGTAGGCCCTAATGCTTATCAGACCTTGCAAGCAGCAGACATCAAGGTATATGCAGGTGTTTCAGGAAAAATTTCCGATGCCATAGAAAGTTTCAAAAATGGCTCTCTAAAACCGCATAACACCCACTCTGTACAATCTCACTTTGGAATGGGAAAAGCGGCACAAACCGCACCTTCTCCGAGTAATAAAAAAAAAATAGCAATAGCAGCTGAGGATGATGGGGGCATTAATGCTGAGGTGAGTGCACATTTCGGAAGATGTCCCTATTACACCATTGTAGAAGTTGTGAATGATTCCATAAACCTGAGCTATAAAGTAGAGAATCCGTTTTATCAAAAACACGGCCCTCCCGGTCAGGTCCCTGAATTCATACGGGATCAGAATGCAGATGTAATAATTGCCGGTGGTATGGGACAGAGAGCAGTCGGCTTTTTCGATCAATTTGACATTGAAGCTGTAACCGGAGCCGCGGGAAAAGTTGAGGCAGTTGTAACAGCATATTTAAAAGGAGCATTAAAAGGTACAACTCCCTGTGAACATTAAATCATTAAGCTGAAAAAATAAAAAAGGAACAAAAAATGAATCAGAATGCAGACAGATCTAAACAAATTGAAGAACAGAATAAACGCATTGATGAAAGATTAAAAATCATCAAGCACAGAATTGCTGTTTTCAGTGGTAAAGGCGGAGTTGGAAAAACCACAGTAGCAGTTAATCTCTCTTATGCACTTTTAAAAAAGAAAAAAAAGGTGGGATTACTGGATTCAGACATTACCGGTCCTAATGTGCCTAAAATGGTAGGTGCTGACATCCCTCCGGGTGTAGATGAAAAATCCAAACAAATCACACCTCAGACAAAAAACGATTTACAGATAATTTCAATTGCTCCTATGGTTCCCAGTGAATCTCCGGTAATATGGCGGGGCCCGTTACGATCCGGAGCAATATCTCAGTTTCTTTCTGATGTCGTGTGGGGTGAACTGGATTATCTTTTAGCTGATCTTCCTCCTGGAACCGGAGATGAAGTGCTGACTGTAGGACAAAAAATGAAACCCCATATGGCAATAGTTGTAACTACGCCACAGGAGGTGTCTCTCATCGATTGTAGAAGAGCTGTTAATATGGCAAGAAAAATGAATATCCAAAAAGTTGGAGTAGTAGAAAACATGTCAGGTCTGATCTGCCCTCATTGTAATAAAGAAATTGATATTTTCGATACCGGTGGCGGAGAAAATATGGCAAAACAAATGAATGCTGATTTCCTGGGAAGAATTCCCATGGAAATAGAGACCAGAACCAGTTGTGATAACGGAAAACCTGTGGTCTTATATGCTCCGGAAAGTAAAACAGCAAAAGCGTTTAATAGTATTGCTGATAATGTTATTAAAGTATTAGGTAACTAACTTATTGTAGCCACAGGGTAACTTTTATAGAAGACCGAGGGTAGACAGATTTCAGGAAAAAAGAGTTTGGAAAACTATTTCTAACCTCTGTTATCTAACATTTGAACTGTAAAGAAAGGTAACTATGAATATACAATATGAATGTATCCCTTGCTCACTTAACAACTATGTCCGGCTGATAAAATCCGGGGTAATTCCGGAAAACATGCAGGAAGATATCTTACGCAAACTTCTCAATTTTTTTTCACAAGTTGATTATAATCAGTCTCCCCCTGCATTAGGTAAGGTACAGCACCGGTTATTACGGGAATATTTACAAAATCCAGATCCATACCACGAGATTAAATTGGAGTACAACCGAATGATGATGGACAAATATGAAGACTTTAAGAAAATAATAAATGAATCAACGACCCCCTTCTATACCGCAGTACGTTTAGCGATCGCAGGGAATGTGATAGATTTTGGATCGTATCATCGTCTTGATGTTATGGAAACAGTTGAACGTGTCCTTGATGCTGAACTGGCAAAAGATGATTCTGAGAAATTACAACAAGAGATTACTGATGCAGATACCGTACTTTATCTTGGAGATAATGCCGGTGAGATTGTTTTTGATAAACTATTCATTGAAACTATGAATCATCCGAATGTTTTCTTTGCAGTACGTGGATCACCCATTATTAATGATGTTACTGCACAAGATGCTGAAATGACCGGTATTGACAAATTTGCAACTATAATTTCCAGTGGTGATGATGCTCCGGGAACTCTTTTGGATTCATGCTCTCCTGAATTCAAAGAAATATTTAATAATGCAGATGTTATCATATCCAAAGGTCAGGGAAATTTGGAAGGCTTAATGGATGTCGATCACAATATTTTTTATCTGTTAACTGTGAAATGCAGACTGATAGCTGAACATCTTGGTGTTGATGAAAAAGAATTTGTGGTTTTTGGCAGTTCTTTACATCATAAAAAAAATAAAAAAGTATCTATATCAACCAAAGATGCAACTTCATCATGATTTTCGGACCTGTACTGTCCAGACGTCTCGGCCGCAGTCTGGGTATAAATAATATACCCCCTAAAAACTGTACTTACAGCTGTATTTATTGCCAGCTGGGACGAACAAAAAACATAGATACAAAACGCCGTGATTTTTACAACCCTGATGGTATTATTGAAACAGAATATGAAGGAAATTTATTCTATAACAGGAAACTGACCGATCCGGTAAATAAAAATCCTTTGGGGACAAGAATGGAATAATAAAAAAAGGAGATCTAATAATGCAATCAAAGCAGAGGTCAAAGTTAAATTTTGTCATTGATGTTTTAATGTTTATAGTAATGATGGCAATTGGCGGAATAGGGTTTCTCATGAAATTTGTTCTGGTTCGCGGAAGTCAGGTATGGGAGATTTATGGAGAAAATCTGGATCTGCTTCTCTGGGGCTGGGACAGACATCAGTGGGGATCGCTTCACCTCATTTTAGGATATATTCTGCTTGGTCTGTTAGTCCTGCATATTGTCTTTCACTGGAAACAGATAGGTGTAATGTTTAAATGCTTAATTACAAAAAAATTTTTTCGAATCATACTTACTATAATTTTAATAATTCTGAGCTTGCTGTTTTTTCTTTTCGCTTTTATTGTAGAAATTGATAAAGTTACACTTAAAAGAGGAGAGGGCAGGCACCGGCTGGAGCACATTCATCAGGAAGAACATGCGCAGCACTCAACCACTTTAAAGCAGGAGATGTCAATATCCTCTGAAGTTAAAAAAAGCATTGAAGAAAACAACATTCCTCCGGAAAGTTCAGCTCAAGTGGAGGGTAGAATGACCTTATACTCAATTGAAGCCACCTATAAAGTTCCGGCTGATTCCCTGAAAAAATTTTTGGGTATCCCTCTCTCCTGCTCTGACAGAGAAAATCTGGGACAACTAAGACGAAGATACAATTTTCACATGAGTGATGTTGAACGCTATATTGAAAAATATCAAAAAAACCATAATATAACCACACAATCGAAAATTCACCCTACTGAATCCGAAGATGATAAAGATTACAGGCATAAAAACCAGCCTGTTATGGAAGTGTACGGCAGCATGACCTTAAAAGATCTGGAACAAGAGTATCAGGTGCCGGCTGATTCCATAAAAAATTTCCTTGGCATATCTTTGAGAATATCTGATTATGAAAACCTGGGCAGATTACGCAGAAGATATGGTTTTCACATGAGTGACGTGGAACGGTATATTGAAAAATATGCAAAAACACATCTATAAGGCTGAATTTTGACTGTTCATTGAAAGTAGATGGGAAAATAGTGTATTGTCACTGATTAGCACAGATTAAACACGAAAATAATGATAACACTGAAAAATGACAGGATCCAAAAAAATTCTATTCAATCAGTGTTAATCCGTGCAAATCCGTGTAAATCCGTGGCAAAATAAAATTAAATAATTTTTTATTAACACAGAATAATCTGGAGCAAAACATTTAGTATAATAAGGAAACATTAATGAGTCCAATTATTAAAGAATTAAAACATCATGCCCCTTTTACCAGTTTTGGGGCTTTAACCGGTATACTTGTTATGATTGTATCCGTGAAAATGCCAAAAGAAATATCATACAATATTTTCTACATTCTGCATCCAATACATGTTGTACTGAGTGCTCTGGTTACTGCTTCTATTTATAAACTCCATACCTGTGACCATTTCACTAAAAAATGTATAAAAGGTAAATGTAATCTTTGGATTTTATTATTGATCGGGTACGTTGGTTCCATAGGTATTGCCACTATTAGTGATTCTGTGATTCCTTTTTTGGGGGAAATCCTGCTCAATATGCCTAACCGAGAAATTCATCTTGGTTTTATAGAAAAGTGGTGGCTGGTTAATCCCCTGGCTATAATCGGGGTTATATTTGCCTATTTCAAACCAACCACAAAAATCCCTCATGCCGGACATGTGTTGCTCAGTACCTGGGCATCATTGTTCCATATTCTCATGGCAGCTGGGGAGTATTTGCACTGGTCTTCCTATATTGCTCTTTTCTTGTTCTTGTTTATTGCAGTCTGGACACCCTGCTGTTTGAGTGATATAGTATTTCCGCTGTTATTTGTAAAGGATAAACAGTCGATAAATTCACAATGAAATGTATCACCATAGGAAGATCAGACAGGAGTTAATAGTATGAATAATTTGTATTTGGAGAAATGACATGTATAAATATTTATTTGGTCCTGTCCCTTCTCGACGATTAGGAATGTCATTGGGTATAGATCTTGTTCCTCATAAAGTGTGCACTTTAAATTGTGTGTACTGTGAATGCGGACCAACTACAAATTTAACTCTGGAGAGAAAAGAATATGTTCCTTATGACATTGTAGTAAAAGAGTTGAACCAATATCTGAATAACAATCCTTCTCCGGATTACCTTACCTTTTCCGGATCAGGAGAACCCACTCTTAACTCCCGTATTGGTGATGTATTGAATTATATCAAGAAAAACTATCCTGATATACCAGTAGCTGTACTCACAAATGGCACTTTATTTTCTGATCCCCGGGTAAGAAAGGAAATACTACATGCAGATGTGGTGCTTCCCTCCCTGGATGCAGCTTCTGATTTGTGTTTTCGGATAATTAACCGCCCCTTTCATTCACTTGATATCAATG
Source organism: bacterium (assembly GCA_046483025.1). Classification (GTDB taxonomy): domain Bacteria; phylum Zhuqueibacterota; class QNDG01; order QNDG01; family CAYUAG01; genus CAYUAG01. The sequence continues at coordinate 35,603 of JAWODZ010000093.1, read as the reverse complement.
AATATATTAAGGGGCTTATAGATTTCAGTAAAGAATATACAGGGGAAATCTGGTTGGAGGTGTTCATTCTGCCTGGACATAACAATAATAAAGAAGAACTACAGTTATTAAAAGAAGCATTTGAAAAAATCAAACCTGATATCATTCAAATAAACACTTTAGACAGACCGGGCACAGTTGCCAGTTTAAAAGCAGCTGACAAGCAGGAATTACAAAAAATTGCTGATTTCTGGAATCTTGACAAGGTTGAAATTATTGCAACTGCACCTAAACGAAAAGAAATCAAATCCTACCGCGAAGACATAGAGACTGCAATATTAGAAACAATATCCAGAAGACCCTGCACTCTTGGGGATCTTGCAGAGATTTTGGGATTACATGTGAATGAAATAAATAAATATCTGGATGTATTGGAAGCAGATAATAAAATTAAAGTTGTAAAACAGCCGCGGGGAAATTTTTATCAAATTGAATAATAATATTTAATTTAATTTAAATATAAAAGGAGATATTAGACATGAAATTAGCCATTTCAACAAATAACAAAAAAACAATTAGCAAGGACTATTTTATACAATGTAATTATTATATGGTTTTTGAGATTCTCAATGGAGAAATTGTATCGGAGGAATTAAGAGAGAATCCATACTCCGATAAAAATACATTAACAAATCATGAAAGAACTAACAAAATTCTTGATCTGCTGAAAGACTGTACTATTTTTTTAGGAAAACAAATGGAAAAAGAATCGCTTGATAGCATAGCATCCAAAAATATTGATATAATCATCACAACTAAAAACAATGTAAAAGAGACTATTAAATTTTTTTTAGAATCCATTGATGAATATTTTCAGTATTACAATTTGAAATCAAAAAAATTTATTACCTGCAGTGAACGTATGATGCAACAATATCAGTAAAAATTTAAATGATTGGTAAAATGAGGTTTAACCGGGTATAATAGGAGACAAAAAGAATGGAATATAAAGGGATTGCATTAACCATAGCAGGTTCGGATTCAGGCGGTGGAGCAGGAATACAGGCTGACCTGAAAACCTTCCAGGCATTTTCTGTTTTTGGCGTTTCTGCTATCACCTCCATTACATCACAGAATACTCTTGGGGTTCGTTCAGTTCAGGATATAGATCCTGACATTGTTGGTGATCAGATTGATATGATTATGGAAGATATGGGATGTAATGCGGCAAAAACAGGGATGGTTTCAAATATAAAAATCATTGAGACTATTGCGGAAAGAGTGAGAAAACACAGTATTGACAAACTCGTAATCGATCCGGTTATGGTTTCTAAAAGCGGAGACAGATTATTAAAAAAAGAGGCAGAAAAAACATTAATTAAAAAACTGCTGCCTTTATCATATCTTTTAACTCCAAATGTTCACGAAGCAGAGATTATAAGCGGAATTAAAATCTCAGGTATCGAAGATGCCAAAAAAGCTGCAAAAAAAATTGCTGATTTAGGAGTTAACAGTATCCTTATGAAAGGTGGTCATCTAAAAGAGGATAAAGCAATTGATATTCTCTACTGCAATAAAAAATATACAATATTTGAATCAGAAAGAATAGACTCCCAGAATACACATGGCACCGGATGCACTCTTTCATCAGCAATAACCGCTGCTCTTGCACAGGGAAATAATCTCCCCGATGCAGTGAACATTGCAAAAGAATATGTGACCCGGGCAATAAAAAATGCTCCGAATATAGGTATAGGGTACGGTCCGCTGTACCATAATATAACACCTCAATCCGTTTCAGCTTTTAAAGCTGATGCAAAAGATTTTGATTTCTGGTTCAGTAAAAACAGAAATATTTTTGAAGCTGAATTTCTTGCCGAAAAAGAACTGTTTCCTGGTCCTGAAAATGCCATCAGTATAGGTGTGGGAAGTGGTCTGTTTGCTTCCAGGCTGGGAATTACCAAGGGAGTAGAACCCTCAGAAGACATGGCTGCACTAGCCAGGAAAAGAGGAATAGATGTCAAAATTGGTACTGCTGAAAATATTCCTTTTGAGGACGAAACATTCAATACTGTTCTTCTTTCAACAGTACTCAGCTATTGTGAAGACCCTTTAAAGGCACTGAAAGAAGCATACAGAATTCTCAGGAAAGGTGGTCATGTAGTAGTTTCATTTCTCCCCCGGGAAGGATCATACACCATGTTTTATGATCTGGCCCGAATTCAGGGAGAATTTGATCCTGAAAGAACTCCGGAACATCCCTATCCTTTAAAATTTATTGCAGGTGCTACCTGGCGTTCTATTGAGCAGGTAAAGAAACTTATCCAGCAGGCAGGATTTACTGGCCTAGAATATGCACAGACGTTAACCAAACATCCACGATATTCCAATGAAGACATAGAAAAACCCAGTAAAGGGTATAAAAAGGGAGATTTTGTAGTAATAAAGGCAAAAAAACCATGAGATTATCAGAAAAACTTAAAAAAGATACTGAAGATATATGGGAAAAAATTTATCATCATCCCTTTGTAGAAAAATTATTTGAGGGAACATTACCTGAAAAAAAATTTAAAAATTATATTCTTCAGGACTATAATTATCTTGTATCTTCTATTAAAAATTTTTCTCTGCTTGCTGCAAAAGCTGATGATGTGAACATCATGAAAGAACTCATTACAATGGCATATACCGAAGCTACCGGAGAATTTAAAGGATACGAAAGTTTTCTTGAGAAATTGAATCTGGACATTAAACAGGCCGAAAACGAAAAGCAGGTACCGGAAGCAGTTTCATATACCAGTTATCTGTTTTTTACTTCCTCATTTAAATCTTTGGAAGAAGGCATCACTGCTGTTCTGCCGTGTTACTGGACATATGAAGAAATTGCCAGAGTTCATCAAAAAAAGCTCACCAGTAATAACAATCCTATATATAAAGAGTGGGCATATTACTATTTAGAAGATAGTTATCTAACATTTGTAAACAAAATAAAAAAGATAGTGGATGGGATCGACAGTAATTTCCCCTATCATAAATTAATACATGCTTTCAGAACGTCCAGCAGATATGAATATATGTTCTGGGATGCAATGTATACTATGGACAATAAATTAAACAAAATTTCAGTAAACACAAATAACACAAACGTCTGATATAATTTAAATATACAAGGAAAAACAAAAATGAAAACATTGAAAACACATACCCCCTGGTTGGATACTTTGCTACCCGAGGGAATACCTGTTCCCTCCTCAACCCTTATCAGTGGTCCGGGTGGAACAGGTAAGCCTCTTGTAGAATTTGCCTTTATATCCGCCTGGTTAAAAGCTAATGGTTCATTAATAGCTATACCATTACAATATCCTACCCCAGACCTAATGCAAACTGCTATGAAAAAACTATACAATGTAGACCTTAAAAATTATATCAATAAGATTGCATATATTCAATTTGATCCACATACAGAGACATGTAAAAAGCTCAATAATAATACAGTGAAAGCAAATATGGTAAAACCCGGGGTATGGGATGAAGCAGTTATAATGGCAGAAAAAATGATTGCAAAAAGTGATCTGGGAACAATGGTTTTTGGATCGGCTCTAAACTTACTCCTTTTTTCCACTGAATATCAAAACAGCATACTAACAAAATTAAAAGATATAGCTCAAAATGATAAAAGCAAAACCTATGCTTTTGCTGTAAGCACAAGTGCTTTTGCAGATAAAATCAAAATATTAGAAGAGGCAGCTGATAATTTAATGTACACCAGAGTTGAAAAACCAATGAAGTTGTTTTTCAAAATATCCAGAATGAAACAAGTTAAATTTTCAAATAAAGAGGTGCAAGTTCCTATATCAAAAGAGATGCTTGAAGATATAAGGGGTGTAGCTGAATCAACCAGAAAAAAAAGAATTCCAGAGATAAGGAAAATTAAATGAATGAGCAATAGTTTTAAGATCGCTGTTGAAGAAGGCGCTAATGTTGTTCGAATAGGAACAAAATTATTCGGCAGCAGATGTAAAGTCAGGTAATAAATAAAATGGGGAAATAACTATGCTGGATATCTTAAAAAACATACATCCGGTACTGCAGGCGTTATGTGCTACTGGATTTACCTGGGCAGTAACAGCACTCGGTGCTGCAATTGTATTCGTTTCTAAACAGACCAGCCGAAAATTACTTGATGGTATGCTTGGATTTGCAGGCGGAGTAATGATTGCTGCCAGTTTCTGGTCTCTACTTGCTCCGTGCATTGAAATGTCAGAAGGCAAAGAAATCCCATCCTGGGTGCCGGCTGTGGTAGGTTTTCTTTTTGGCGGTATTTTTTTAAGGATCATAGACAACATACTCCCCCATCTTCATCCTGGCAATAAATTAGAAGATGCTGAAGGAGTTAAAACAGTATGGCAGAAAACAACTTTACTTATTTTAGCAATTACATTACATAATATTCCTGAAGGTCTTGCTGTGGGAGTTGCATTCGGGGCAGCAGCATCTGGTTTGCCCTCAGCTACTTTAGCGGGAGCACTTACTTTGGCTATAGGAATAGGTATTCAAAATTTCCCTGAAGGACTTGCTGTTTCCATGCCTCTCCGCAGGGAAGGCATGTCCCGCTTGAAAAGTTTCTGGTATGGACAATTATCTGCCATTGTTGAGCCTATAGCAGGTGTTATTGGAGCAGGCGCTGTTCTTATAGCACAGCCAATTCTGCCTTATGCTTTGAGTTTTGCTGCGGGTGCTATGATTTTTGTGGTGGTCGAAGATGTAATTCCTGAATCTCAAAGTTCAGGTAATATAGATTTAGCAACTATGGGCGCCATGATAGGTTTTTCAGTGATGATGGTACTTGATATTGCATTTGGCTAAATATAAACAATAAGGTATCTTTGATGATTTCAAAAACAAACACAATAATGACAATAAATAAAAATATTACTCAGGATATTAAAAACTGGTTCTGCAACTATGTTCAATCCTTTAAACATGGTGATAAAAAATTCCAGGAGAATATAATCTTAAAAGAGAAACATACCATGAGGGTATGTAAAGAAATTTTACTTATCGGAAAACAGCTTGCATTAACTGACAATGAACTGCGGTTAGCTAAAATTATGGCCCTTCTGCACGATGCAGGCCGTTTTGAACAGTATGCCCGTTATAACACCTTTGTGGATTTACAGTCTGAGGATCACGCCAAGCTTGGTGTTGAAATACTCAAAAAATATGATGTTCTCAATGCATTCGATACATTCACAAAAGATCTCATTTTACGAACAATCGCATATCATAACCGTGCAGCAATTCCTGAAAATGAAACTGATTCCTGTCTCTTTTTTTCAAAACTTCTGCGTGACGCAGATAAACTGGATATATGGAAAGTCGTAACTGATTATTATCACCGCAAAGACGGTAGTCGGAATGGAGCCATTGAGCTGGGGCTTCCTGATACACCGGGTATTTCGGACAAGGTGTACCAAGATTTAATGCATAAAAAAATAGTTGATGCTCATCACATCAATAATTTAAATGATTTTAAACTGCTGCAAATCGGATGGATTTTTGACATCAACTTCACACCCACTTTTCAGTGTATAAAAAAACGTTGCTATCTGGAAATGATCCGAAAAGTACTTCCAAAATCAGATAAAGTGCAAAATATCTTTGATCTGATCCAGCAATATCTTACTGACCAATTAGTTCAGGAAGTCAGGTGAGGATTAGAAAGAAACAAAAGCTCATGAAAAAACTCAATACAGAAATAAAAAACTGTACAGCCTGTCAACTATCTTCCACCAGAAAACATATACTTATCGGTGAAGGAGATATAGATTCACGCGTGATGCTGATTGCACTTTCACCAGGCAAAAAAGAAAATCAAGAAAACAGAATGTTCGTAGGGCCTTCCGGACAAGTATTAAATAGATTATTTGACACCATACAAGTTAAAAGAGAATCATTCTATATGACCAATCTAATTAAATGTATGTTACCTAAGAACCGAAAACCTAAGATGGATGAGATTAAAACCTGCAGCAGGTTTCTGGACCGTGAAATCTCCATTATTGACCCGGATGTAATGATACCCTTAGGATTTTATGTAACTCGTCATATTTTAAACATATTTCAGGCTGATCCCCCAGATGCTCGTAAAGATTTCACTCCCCTGTATGGAAAATTATTCTTTTCAGAAAACAAAAAAATATTACCTCTACCCCATCCCGCTTCACTTCTTTACAATCCTGATTTTGAATCTGAAACCAGAAAAAAATATCAAACCCTAAAAACCCTGCTCCATGAATGTAAATGGTTTTCTTCCTGTCCCATGAAGCGATTCTACCGGCAAGGCAGATTAGAAAAAAAATGGATTGAATTATACTGTAAGGGGGATTGGAAATCTTGTGTACGGTATGAGTTAGAAGAAAAAGGAGAACCGCATCCGGATTTCATGCTTCCGGATGGAAGTTTAGATGAAAACTTAAAATGATATCAATTGAACAATAGACTTAGAAAGGAAAAAAATGAACTTAAAAATTGCTATTTCCAGCGGAAAAGGAGGAACAGGAAAAACCTTCCTGTCAACCAATATAGCCAGAATACTTGACCAGACTGGTTATACAGTCCGCTATCTTGACTGTGACGTAGAAGAACCCAACGGACATCTGTTTTTAAAGCCAGATATAAACAGCAGAAAAAAAGTTACTATTCTCTCACCTATGGAGATAGATAATGAAAAATGTACAGTATGCGGAAAATGCGCTGACGCCTGCCATTACAATGCAATAGCCATCATTAATAAAAAAGTGCTGTTTTTTCAAAACCTGTGCCATACCTGCGGAGCCTGTACCATTGTCTGCCCTGAAGATGCTGTTATAGAAAAGGAGAGAGAGATTGGTGAAATACTTCAGGGTAAAAGCGGAAATATTGATTTTCACTATGCCCTGTTAAAAACAGCAGAAGGAGGTATGTCTCCCCGGCTGATAAAAAAACTCAAAAAATACGCGAAAGAAGGTATCAATATTCTGGATTCACCTCCAGGAACAGCCTGCTCAGCAGTGGAAACAATCACCAATACTGATCTGGCAGTACTGGTCACAGACCCTACTCCATTTGGAATTAACGATCTGAAACTCTCAGTGGATATGTGCAGAGAAATGGGACAGGAACCAGTCATTATAGTCAACAGAGCAGATTATATGAATGAGGATCTGAAAACCTACTGTATGGAGCAAGATTTAGAGATTATCGGGGAAATACCAGATGACAGAAAGATTGCAGAATGCTATTCAGAAGGAGATCTGGCAGTGGATCATCTGCCTGAGTATCAGTCAGTATTTGAAAAAATTTCAAAAACAATAATAAGGAAAGCTCAGGAAAAAAGAGAGATTAAAAAAAGACCCTCTGTAACTGCTGACTCCGGGCAGTCCATGGAACATGAACACGAAAGTCAAACAAAAAAATCACTAACCAAAGAACTGGTAGTACTGAGCGGCAAAGGAGGAACAGGAAAAACATCTCTGGCTGCCTGCTTTTGCGCCCTGGAAAAAAATATTGCCATTGCTGACTGCGACGTGGATGCTGCAGATCTGCATCTTATACTGCGTCCTGAAATAAAAGAAAAAGGGTTGTTCAGCGGTGGTGATACTGCCCGTATTGATCCGGATAAATGTACAGGGTGCGGAGTATGTTTCGAACAATGCCGTTTTGACGCAATTCGGGAAACGTTATATAATGATAACACTGTTTATACTATTGATGAATTCAGCTGTGAAGGCTGCGGTGTATGCTGCCTGGTATGTCCGGTGGATGCAACCATTTGCGAACCGGCTGTAAATGGAGAATGGTATATTTCCTCAACCCGGTTTGGTCCCATGAGTCATGCCAAATTAGGAGTAGCAGAGGAAAATTCAGGAAGACTGGTGACACTGGTTAAAAATAAAAAAGATGTAATTGCCGGAGAAAAAAATTTTAAAAATGCAATAATAGATGGCTCACCAGGTACAGGCTGTCCGGTTATCGCATCTATAACCGGCGCAGATTATACCATGATTGTGACTGAACCAACAGTTTCAGGCATTCATGACCTTAAACGAATTCTGGATGTTGCCAATTTCTTTCAGATCAAATCCGGTATAGTGGTCAATAAATATGATCTGAATCCTAAAAAAACAGAAGAAATCAAAACGATTGCCGAGGAAACCGGCTCCTTCTTTTTAGGAACAATTCACTATGACAAACGGGTTACTGAAGCTCAGGTGAAAGGCCTTTCTGTGGTTGAGTTTACTGACGGAAAAATTTCTGAAGAAATAAAACAGATCTGGAAAAAGGCAAAAGAGCAGTGTTTTGAAAAATAGTATAGAGAAATTTACATTACAAAAGAAATTAAGGAGGTGTTATATATGCCAATTTACGAATACAAATGTGTGAAATGCGGTAATACATTTGAATTACTGCAGAAAATGAATGAAAGTAATAAAAATATAAACTGTCCAAAATGCGGCGCAGAAAAACCGGAAAAACTTTTTTCTACTTTTTCCTCTTCTTCTGATAAAGGCTCATCCTGTGATACTGGTACTTGTCCCACTTGCCCAACTTGTAATCTATAGATGAATGAAAATGTTAATGCAATAAATAAAATAAACGCAGAAACGAAAAAAAATTTATTTAAAGAGGGAATAACATGAAAATCACCATTATTTATGATAATACATCCTATATATCGGATCTCACTGCTGATTGGGGATTTTCCTGTCTGATCCAGGGTGATGATCTGCCGAATATCCTTTTTGATACCGGTGCTAACGGAAACATTCTGCTGTCCAATATGAAAAAATTACATATTAATCCTGATGATATTGAGCTTGTTTTTATTTCACATAATCATTTTGATCATACCGGTGGTCTCTCTGCTTTTCTTAATGTAAACAAACATGTAACTCTTTATGTCCCCCGGTCTTTGCGGGGAATACGTAATGTTAAGGAGGTTGTACATGTAACAGATGCCATAAAGATTACAAAAAATGTATTTTCTACCGGAGAACTTGAAAATATCGAACAGTCAATGGCAGTTAAGACAGATAAAGGCTTGGTACTGGTCAACGGATGTTCTCATCCCAGAATGTCAACAATATTGGATAAAGCTTCCGGTTTTGGAAAAGTCTATGCTATAGTAGGTGGATTCCACGGATTCAGTGACTATGAATTATTCAAAGATATGGAATTGATTTGTTCTACTCATTGCACACAACATAAACAGGAAATAAAATCATTATATCCTGATAAGGTAACAGAAGGCGGAGCAGGAAAGATCATTGAATTTTAACTTGTAAAGTTTGTTCATTAAAAATTATGGGTTTAATGCACATATTAGACAGATTTTACCAGATAGGCAGAATATATAATTATTGATATCCTGCAAATCCTGTTAATCCTGTCAAAATAAAAAAATTTATAGGATGGAAATAATGCAAAATGATATTTCAGAAGAAAAGATCAGAGAGGTAATCTCAAAAATAAGACATTCAGCTATTGACTGCACGCTGGTTGAATTGGGTATAATTAAAGATTTTGGGATTGAAAAGGATAGGGTCACTGTTACACTTGCATATCCCTTTGAGGATATTCCCATTAAAGAATATCTTATTATGAGTATACAAGTACCTCTGCAGAAAATGGGAGTAAAGGTTGATATCAGGGAAACTGTAATGAACAAGAAAGAAGCTGAGAAATTCTTGGAAATGGAAGCCAGATACTGGAAAGGGAAAAAAAAGAATAACACATCGAATGGATAAAGATTGATATAATGGTAACAAAATCTATAATAGTAGCAATAGTAATATTTCTGCTGGCCATCTTTATGACCATGGTAGGTAAAGGAGGGGGATATTGTTCCCATATATTCAGTGGTTACACCTGTAAATAAACAAGAAAACTGAAATGAATAACAAAATGAATTTAGTGGTAGTAGGAATAATAGTATTCGCCATAGCGGTCATTATGACGATGTCAGGCCGGGGTGGAGGGAATTTTTATATCTTGGTACTGGTTGCGACCGGTCAGGCTATGCATCAAGCCGCAACTTCGGCACAGTTTATTCTGATGTTAACCGCTTTTGCTGGAATGCTGGTTTTCCAGAAAAATAAAACTGTCGATTGGAAGCTCGCACTTGTTATCGATCCGCCAACGGATATTATGGCTTTTGTAGGAGGTTATTTTTCCAGTTATGCCAGTAATGTTTCTTTGAAATTTTTATTAGCGGGGCTTCTTATAATGTCGGGTCTTTTGATGCTGATTAAAGTAAAAGAACGACCAATTAATACTACAAAAAAATTTGGTTACTGGCATCGAAATTTTCAAGGACAAAACTATGTAGTAAACCTTTGGTATACGATCCCCCTTACAGCTCTTGCGGGTTTTGCTGCAGGTGCGGTAGGAATATCATGCGGATCGTTTAAGGTTCCATTGATGGTTTTAATCTGCGGCGTTCCTATGCGTATTGCAGTGGGCACGTCTTCGGCTATGGTTGCCGCAACAGCCATTATGGGTTTTATTGGTCATGCTACCCAGGGCCACTTTACCCCTGAGGCGGCGATTCCATTTGCGTTGATAGCGGTTGTCGGGGGACTCATCGGAGGTAAATTTGCTTTAAAAACCAGGCCGGAAAAATTGAAGAAAATCTTTGCTTATACAACTTTAGCGGCATCACTATTTATGATTTCAAATGCGTTATTTTCAAAGTAATGGGGTCATAACCAGTGAATAGACAAGGACAAAGCCGTTTGTCAGGGCCTTTTTATTTGAACCATTCTTATCGGCGCATACCTTGCAATAAGCAAGGCCCGCTCCAAATCAACTTTGCCGGTTATGCACGTGTTATAGTATAAAAATATTTTTATCTTTTTAATTTTCAGTGCAGGGATTCTCATATTGATACCAATATCATCTAACAAAAGACAACCAAAAATGAATATCGGAATCTGGACAGTCAGAACAGGAGCAAATGAATATACGATTAATCTCTGGATGGTACTTCCTCTGACAATATCTATCGGATTCGCTTCAGTTATGTGTGGCGTATCCGGCGGATCATTTCTGGCTCCTCTCATGGTTATAGCATGCGGGTTTACCATGCATATAGCTGTAGGAACTGCATCCACACTGATAGCAGCAACTGCATGTATGGGATTCCTGGGACATGCAGCCCAGGGAAATTTTAATTCGAAATTAGCACTTCCTCTTGCCGGAATAACTATTATTGGAGGTATCATTGGAGGGAAATGGGCATTATCAACCCGGCCGAAAAATCTCAAACAACTATTTGCCTTTTCAAATATAGCTGCAGCCATATTTATGTTTATCCATATAATTCAAAAAATATAATATAAAATAAAATGGAGGAAACATCATGAAAAAAATCGGAATTATAATCTGCGGACGATATCAGACCTGCGGTGGTGGAAAATGTTTACGTTCTATGCGTGAGCACACCGGTGGTTTTGCACTTTATCCCAAAGATGAAGAACTGCAATTGGTGGGATATTCCTATTGCGGTGGATGTCCCGGAGGCAACGTAGAATATGTTCCTGAAGAAATGATCAAAAACGGAGCAGAAGTTATTCATCTGGCAACCGGCCTTGTGGTTGGGTATCCGCCCTGTCCCCGTATTCGCGATTTCAAAGAATTTATCGAAAACAAATATAAAGTGCAATGTGTAATAGGAACCCACCCCATTCCCCTTAAATACTTGGAAGCGCATGAAAACCTCTCTTTCTGGAAAAAAATGAATATGGAAAAACTTGCAGACCATTTAATAAAAGAAGATAAAAAAATAATGGAAGCATATAATTAACCTATGAAAGGAATATCAATGATTTCCCAAAGAGTTTTACAAATGAAAAAGTCTGCCATCCACGAGATGACCAGACTATCCAAACAGTATGATGATGTTGCTTTTCTTTCCTGGGCAAAACCTACTTCCGGGACACCTGATCATATCCGACAGGGAGCAATATCTGCCATTCAAAAAGGAGTTACTGACGGGTACTCACCTACTGATGGCATACCGGAGTTAAGAGAAGAAATTGCCAAAAAACTGCAGAGGGATAATAATATAAAAGCAGATTCTTCAGAAGTTATGGTGAGCGTCGGAGCAATTGAGGGATTAGCTGATGCAGTGATGGCAGTTATTGATCCCGGTGATGAAGTGATTCTTCCCACTCCCACTTATTCAACTCATATACGACAGGTACTCCTGGCATCAGGAAAACCGGTTACTATCCCCCTGATTGAAGAAAAAGGATTCGCCTGGGATATGGACAGAGTAAAAGATTCTATAACTTCAAAAACCAAGGCAATAATGTACTGTTCTCCCAGTAATCCTACCGGAACTGTGTTTTCAGAACAGGAACTGAGACAGCTGGCCGATATTGCGCTGGAACATGATCTAATGATAATCACGGATGAAGCATATGAATATTTTGTTTTCGATGATCATAAACATTTCAGTATAGGATCAATTCCGGAATTAAAGAAAAACTGTATCAGTACATTTACTTTTACCAAAACCTATGCTATGACCGGCTGGCGCATTGGTTATGTGCATGCTGATCAGGAAGTAATTCAGCATATCCGCAAAGCCCATATTCCCTTTGCCATTTGTGCACCAGTCGTCTCTCAGTATGCTGCTCTTGCAGCTTTAAAAGGATCACAGAATTGTGTTCAGGAATTTTATGATCACTACCTCAGAACACGTAATCTCATGTGTGAACGGCTTGACCATCTCGATTCAGTATTCGAATATCAGAAACCAGGCGGTTCCTATCTTATGTTCCCTAAAGTACTGGTTGAGGAAGGAAAGGATTCAATAGCTTTCTGCAAAAAACTTTTAACCGAAATACAAGTGTCTGCAACTCCGGGAATTGCCTTTGGCCCCACCGGAGAAAGCCATATTCGCTTGTCTTTTTGCGTAGAAGAAGATATGATCAATACAGCCTTTGACAGGATGGAAAAATTGTTATAGTACTGGATTATTATGATGATTGATGAACAGGAAACAGTAAATCCATATTCTGGTAATTTTATTCTGGAACAACTGCAGAGATTCGGATCAGATCTTAACTGTAAACACGAAATGACATTCTGGCTTTACTTTCCTAATAAAGACTCAGCAGAGCAGGCTGCTCATCGTGCAAAAAAAGCCGGTCTTAAACCCAAAGTATCACCACCTTTGAAAAATTCACCATGTTCTGAATGGCTTTGCCTGCTTTATTGCCCTCATATTCCGGATGAAACGATTCTTGACGGTATTAGTGAATTTTGTACTCAGCTGGCAACAGAATTCAATGGAGAGTATGATGGTTGGGAAGCAAAACTTGAACTTGAAGAAGATCAGAATCCGGTGTTATCTTTTAAAAAAAGATCCAACAATAATAATGACAAAAATTTCAGTATAGATTAACAGGATATAATATGGGTACTCACTATTCTTTACATAAAGAACCGAAATTTCTGGAAAAAAGATTCAGCGCCGTATTCGACAGGGATTTTCAAAAAGTGTATCATGTTTCTGCCTTTGACAATCCTTTGATGCCGGTCATTACTAACCATACTCCAGACAAATTCTCATTTCTTTACTGGGGGTTGATTCCGTTCTGGCTGAAAGATAAAAAACAAATAAAACAGATCAGGACCAAAACACTGAATGCAAGAGCTGAAACCCTATTTAATAAACCTTCTTTTAAAATTCCCATACGAAAAAAAAGATGCTTAATAGTGGCGGACGGTTACTTCGAATGGAGAGAAGTTGCCGGAAAAACCTATCCTTACTATATTCATAAAAAAGATAACGATACTTTTACTTTAGCCGGTATATGGGACGAGTGGACTGATGAGGAAAACACAGAAATACTACGAACATTTTCTATGATAAGCATTGAAGCAAATCCGTTCATTAAAGAAATTAATAACAGACATCAGAGGATGCCTGTGATTCTTCCTGAAAAAGATGAAAAAAAATGGATTCGGTCAGATCTTGAGGAAAAAGATATAAAATCAATGTTAAAGACATATGATGAGAATGATCTGGATGCATATCCGGTGAAACAATTGATAGGCAAGAAAAATGTAGATTCCAATATACCGGAGATATTAGAAAAATATTATTATAATGAATTAGAAGATTTTGATAAACAAAAGTATAAAGGAGATTCAAAACAGACTGCTTTATTTTGAGTTAATTATCTGTTTATAATGAAACTTTCAGAAAAAATGCATAAGGTCGGCTGGTCCATAACACAGAAAAAAAATGGTGACTTCTGTGTTTATGCGGCAAACGGAATTACATATACCTATTCAAAGTCAACTGACACCTGGTCCGAGCCTGTTGAAAATATTGAGACTGAACTGGATAAACAGTTAAAGGAGATAGAAGAAAACAAGCGCTCACCTTTTATAAGTGCCTCCCGTATGACAGCTCTGTATCACAGCAAAAATGCTTCTCAGCCAGTAAAATGGCTTTGTCAGAAAAAAATCCTCCAGGGAAAATCTGTACTGCATCTGGGTACCGGTCTGGATAACCCGGCCAAATCCCTTCTATTGGAATCCGGATGCGCAGAAGTAGCCGACTATGATCCCAACTTTTATCCGGATACCAGAGTCCTGGAAAAACAGTATGATGCTGTAATTGCCAATTATGTCCTGAATATCGTTCCTCCTGAGGACCGCGAAGATATTTACACACTAATCAAAGATACTCTTAAGATAAACGGCACTGCTTATTTAACTGTTCAGGGCATCTGGCCGGTAGAACATAATTATAAGATAATAAAAAAATATACTGACGGATACCTGATAAAAACCGGATTTAATACTACATTTAGAAAAGGATACACTAAAGAAGAATTTTTAAAAGAAATAAAACAAGAGTTAGGCGGAACTCCCCGTGTAATAACCATGTTTTACAGCAATACATTTGTGAAGTGGGTGAAGGAGTCTGATTGAGCAGACAAAACTCTGATTTCAAATGTTTTGTAAATCTTTGAAATGAATACTTTTTTTACAATTTTAATTTTTAAAAAATTACAGAAGCAATAAAACAACTTGAGAAAATGTACATTATTATGTACATTACTGTACATTGTATATTATTTTAAGGAGTAAGACATGAAAACCGTAACCTTCACCAAATTCCGCAACCATGCCTCAAGCTTTTTCTCAGAAGTTGAAAATGGTGAAACCATAATCATTTTAAGGCACGGAAAGCCTATAGCGGAAATATCCACCCCTGCTTTCAATGAATCGAAAACACCTTCCTGGAAAAATCCCGGAATCAAATTAGCTGTTAAGGGGAAAAGTCTTTCAAAAATAATTCGTGAGGATCGTGAGGTCTACTAATGAAAACCTTTTTTGATTCCTCTGCCTATGCTAAACGTTACGTGTTGGAAAGGGGAAGTGATACTGTAGATGAAATTTGTCAAAATACTGACCACTTAGCCCTTTGTGTTATTTGTGTTCCGGAAATTATATCAGCTTTAAATAGGAAATTAAAAGAAAAAAATTTAAGTAAACACGATTATTCTACTGCAAAAAAAAGGCTTTTCCAAGAAATCCAAGATGCACTTATTTTAAATATTACACCAACTGTAATTAATAAATCCATTTTAATTCTGGAATCAAATCAAATACGTGCAATGGATTCTTTACACATAGCTTGTGCTCTTGAATGGAAAGCAGAACTATTTGTTTCCGCTGATACAAGACAAATTAAAGCTGCTAAAAAAAGTGGTTTAACTATCCAATCGGTATAAACTGATTAATCAAGTTAAAACCATACATTAAAATTATCCTGTTAATCCTGTCAACAATAAATTATAAATTGCCTAACCATATTTCTTCTACCTAAATTTTAGAGACTGGGTTACAATGAAAAAACCCCGGGTGTTTTGCATGACTTTTAGATTAATAAAAACAATACATCTTGGAGCACTCAATGTGGAAGTACACCAAAGATAAAAACTTTTATCAAAGCTTCATCCTGATCCCCACTCTCCGCAGCAAGCCGGTCAGCCATACCATGGCAAAAGCGATCACTACAGACCGAATGAGCCCTGGGATGAAATTATTCCCTAATCGATCATAAAAATTGGGAATATTAAATACCTGAGTTACAAGAGAAATTATAACCAATACTATGGGAGCAAGAATATAGGCAAAAAGTGGATTTTTGCCGGCAGGGCTGAGAAAGGAAGCCCATCTTCTCCAGCCTCTGATATCAATAATCCAGTACACAACTAACCACACCCAGGCCATAATTCCGGAACAAATCAATCCCCAGGGTACAGTAGCCAAATTTTTACTTATAGTAAACACCTGATCTAGATCATGCAGAGAATGCAGCAACAAACCTATGATGATGAGCACCAGGCCATATAAAAAACTCCATCTGATTCTTTCTATATGAGTTTTGTATTTTGACTCTGGAGTTAACTGTATGCCCAGTAAGATGCCCGCAATAATAATAGCAGAATGGGTACAAAGAAATAATCCGATATTCATCCAGGGTCTCAGAAAGGCAAGAAAGGGACCTGCCACTGAATCAGCCATGTAGAGTGAATATAGGATGGCCATAATTCCGGCCAATCCCAGAACATTGTTACGCAGAGAAATATAACTGGAGCAGGATACCAAATATGCCCAGCCGATCAGACCTAAAATCCCCCACCACATGGGTTGAAATTCAATAAAGGCAGGATCACCCTTGCCTCTGTGTATTACCGCTAAAACTGCTAACAATACAATGCCGACAGCTTTTAATACTTTCATAACTTTTTTCACTGAAGAGGTTCGATTGGACTGGGTATTCCAGATAAAAATTATACTGATATACATTAAAAGAGTCCAAACCTGGGGATTAAGAAATCCCTGATCAGAATTGTTGTAACTGCTGTTCACCATAAACAGCCCGATAACAAGAAGACTGAATGACCGTAATAAAACATGCTGCCAGATCTGTGCATAACTTTGGTTGTTCTGTAATCTTTTTCTGATGGCAAAAGGAATTGCCATACCAACAATAAATAAAAATGCCGGGAATACCACATCTACAAAAGTCATTCCGTCCGGATTGGCTCCCTGGTAATGCTTAAGCCAGCCGGGGACATCGGCAACCCCGGCAAGATCATTGACAAAGAGCATAATGAGGATAGTCAATCCTCTTAACACATCAATAGATATTATTCGGTGATTTTCCTGTGTTGTTTTACTTTTAAAATTCTGATCATTCACCTGCTGTCTCCTTGATAGTTAACCATAATTATTGTAGAGCTGAAACTGAAAATAAAAACCAGGATGCATGTGGCAGCCACTGTTCACCCCATCTCCAGTCATTATCCTTTCCGGTTACGGAATAGGGAATTTGAAAGGCAATACCATCTTTATCATCTAATCCGCTGGTTATGCCGTTACAAATACCACCCGGAATATTAGTATAAGCATAAGATTCAAAGAACATATACCAGGGATTATTTCTACCCGAGCCATCTAACATACAGGTATCATAGGGATTCAAGCCCAGTATCCAATTATGTTGGTTTGCTGCAAAAGCAATTAATTGTTTATAAAATTCTTCATCACTGGTAAAATGTTTGGCAGTTAGAGTGGCAGCTGTAGCCATGGAACCCAGGCGAGCATTTTCACCTTGCCACCAGGGAGCAGTTTCCGTATTATGAGGAAAGAAAAAACTCATCCATCGCTCACCTTCTGTATCCTGAACATACTGCCGGCTGTATCCAAAAGGATTACTAACATCTTCAGTAACAGCCAATTCAAATTCAAGTGATTTTCTCACTGTCTGGATAACTTTGTTTTTCATTTCCTCATCAGTGATAGTATGATAGTATAAAAGACTCACTACCGGGAATCCGGCATCAGCTGCATGGAAAAAAGGACGATCTTTATCATCAGCCCGCCAATAGAAGCCATAACCCTGTTTTTCTACCAGACGATTCATCAGACTTTGAGCTCTCTTATCAGCGTATTTCTTGTATTCATCCTTACCTGTAGCCTTGAAAAGTTCTACTGCTGCAGTAAGTGCACAGTAATCGTCAATGATATTTTCTTTGCCGTCATTGGTAAAATAGATATTATTTTTCTTTAGAAATGCAAATGCATCTTCTGCAGCAGCAAGATATTCCTGACTGCTGAAATCACCGCAGATGTTGTAGGTACTGGCACAAGCAAGAACTGCAATGGCAATACCGGCTCCTCCTCTGA
This sequence comes from bacterium, assembly GCA_046483025.1. Classification (GTDB taxonomy): domain Bacteria; phylum Zhuqueibacterota; class QNDG01; order QNDG01; family CAYUAG01; genus CAYUAG01. The sequence continues at coordinate 17,360 of JAWODZ010000093.1, read as the reverse complement.
ATCCAACCTCATATTGATGTTTACTGGCAATTTTTTCTCTAATAGTAACAAAAGTTTTATCCAAATCATCCTTGGTGGTCAAAGCAAAACCTGTCATGGCAGGAGTAATATAACGATCTTCCGGTTTCTTTTTTGGTCCGGGGGCAGCAATGCTTCGGTAAAAGGATCCTTCCGGACTCTTCATTCTCACCAAAAAGTCAGCTCCAAACATGGCTTCATCGAGCATTCTTCTTAAATACTCCTTGAAATTGGGATTATTTCTCTTTTTTAGCAGTTCATAGGATTTAAATAAAGACCAGGCAGTAAATTGAACCTGCTGGGGATTGAAAAAAGTAGAAAAAGAAAGATGGGTAAGGTGTATCCCGTAATCACCGGTTGCATCCTGCCAGCCGCCCCGGGCATCAATTCTCTTTGTACTGTCATGTTTAAAAGGAATATTACTGTCAGCTTTATTAAGAAGACCAGTACATCTTTGGTTTTTAAAATATGAAATCATATCAGAAAGGGTATATCTTTCCAGAATATTTTTCTGGATATGAAAAGGATAAGAATGAATCCACTTTTCATTTACCAGACTTTTAATAAAATATGTACCCTCTTTTTCAACCTCATCAAAATCCAAAGTCCAGAAATACCAATCCTTCCAGTCGTGTACATGACCTGCAGATTCAGCAACTCCTTCAAAAATAGTTTCTTTGGTTTTGTAATTAATAATTTTAAAAGCTGACACTATATCATTTTTATATCCTAAAATAACAGCATGTTTGGGGCAGGATTTTTCATACCCTATATGATTGGTCAATATTTTATTATCTCCGGCAAAGGAAAGCTGAACGAAAAACACGAAATTAATAAAAATAATACTATACAATTTAAAAGATCTGCAACTCATATTTTACCTCCCAGACTTTATTGATAAACATTTAATTAGTTTAATAATAAATCATGTTACCGGTAACATATAAAGATAATAAACTTTTCCCCAAAATCAAATTTTAATAGTTTTACCCTGTTAATTCTGTTCATCCTGTCTGCACTTCATCTGCTACTTTTAGCCCTCTTTCCGCCCAATAAATTTAAAACCGCTACAAATACTGCAGACCCGGCAATTGACCAGAAGATAGGGATTCTCTGTAAATACAAAAAATCCGGAATGTGCAAGGCCCTGCTCAGCCAGGTTCCGATCAAAGCGCCGATCAGTCCAAGTATGATACTGGTCAGACAGCCTTTATTGGTATAACCAGCCAGACCTGCCCCTATTGATCCGCACAGTGCTGCTACAACTAACAATATAAAAAAACTTAGAAATGTCATTGCTGTTCTCCTTTGAGATTATTTTACCTTGATAAAATTATAATTCAAAATTACTGTTTATAAATTAATTATAAAATATAACTAAAAAATAGCCAAGAATCAAACATGGGATAAACTTGCTGAATGATTTGAAATTGATCAGATACTATAAAAATAAAAAACTAAAATTTCTGGTGAAATGGCTTAACACTACATTCAATTAGCATTATAAAAAAGTGTATCATGTGTCAGCTTATGACAATCCATCAATAACATTGATTACTGATGAAGCACCTGAAAAATTTTTATTTTTCCGCGGTGTTTGATTTTGCTTGTACCTATTTTTTCTGGCTACATTAAGACACTCGACAGGGACTCCAGACCTGGGGCAAAAAACCTTTGGTAAATTAAATAATTTTTAAGTAACCTGACTCGTATAGGGAATTGAGATTACACTGTCACGCTGAGCCCATCAAAGCTTGACAGGATACAGATCGTCCCGGGGCTGTACCCCCCCCTTCGGCAAAACCTGTACTGAGCCTGTGGAAGTACTCAGGTGTATGCCTGGACGCATAAAAAACAGGGTTTTACCCCATTACATTTAAAAACCAACTTCAGACCTTTGCAGACTGTCGAAAAAATCAACACACGTTTTTGCGAGGAGCGCAACCATACAGAAAACCCGGCATGATCATGGATTGTTAATTTATTTCATTTTGTAATATATCAGTAATAAATAATTATAAAATTTTTAGATTATCAATATTTAGAAATTATAGAGATAAGGTTGATTTTATACGGTACAATTGTAAAATGACACTTAAAATTAATAAAGAGTATTGAATATAATTATAATTAATTTTTCAGGAATCTATGGAATAGAATTTGCTTATACAATAAATTCAGTAAATTACGGAATAATAAAAATTGTATCATTATGGAGATTCTATATTGAATTTGGTTCTGATACAGATGATACTTTTAAATTTATCGCTTATAGTATCCTTTTCATTTTTGCTTATAGTGTTAATAACAAGCATTCAAAATAAAATGAATCAATTATTTTCATTGTATATGTTTTTTCAAATTTGTTGGCTGATTTCAAGTATAGGATTACGATTTACTATTGTACATCAAAATATTCCAACTATAGAAAATGCAATATTCACACCTGTACTATGGCTTACACTAGCAGGTCTTTTTTTAACTTTAATGACAATTTATCTTTATAAATTTTCATGTATCTTTGTTAACGACAATAACCGTTTTTATAAAAGCATATTTATCATACTGAATATATTTGCACTATGTTTTTTTATTATACATGTAAATACTCCACTGTTTTATAATCCACAATTGAATCCAAATGGCTTTATGAAAAATGATTATCACTGGTTTGGCCTTTTAGGCTCAATATCGTTAAATTTGTTTTGGCTGCTTTCTGTATTCAATCTATGGAAAGTACGCCATATGGATGGTTTAAAATATTTGATCATAAGCATCTTAATTTATGGCACCGGAACTCTAATTGCTGCCACACAATTCATTGAAATTCCAACCATGCCGATTGCAATATTACTAAGCAATATTTTCATGTGGCATGTTATAATAGGTAAACGTATAATCAGTCCGCTTCGTGAAAAATCAATTAAACTAGAACAGGAAATAATAAAAAGAATTCATCTGGAGAAAAATATACAATCTGTACAAAAAGACCGTTTAATTCTTTTAAATGAAGTCCACCACAGAGTAAGAAATAATCTGCAAATTATCTCCAGTCTGGCTCATTTTCATTCTGTATTTCTGAGTACACACAATACTCAGGATGTTCTTAAACGGTTTGAGGATTTAATGCAATCAATGTCTTTTGTACATAATTATATATATGAAAATAATAATTTATCCAAAATTAATTTCTCAAAATTTATAAACGACGTGATAAGTAATATCAGAATGACCAGTGATAACTCCGACAAACTAAAAATAAAGCAGAATATAAAAAATATAAATCTCCCTTTGGATAAAGCAATACCATGTGGAATGGTTCTTTATGAGTTAATATTCAATATCTACAAACATGCATTTCCCGAATATTATAATGGTGAACCTACCCTTTTTATTAGTGCGCAAAACATCAGTTCTCATACGTATGAAATAATTGTTAATGATAACGGTATCGGGCTTCCTGAAAATTTTAACCCTAATAATATTAATTCAATTGGTTTAAAACTTGTAAAAATTTTAATTGAGGGCCAACTTGACGGAAGCATTGAGGTGATTAATGGAAAAGGGGTGACTTTCAGGTTGGTGTTTGAAAATAAATAATATAAATTAACGATAGCCCAGTATATGTAAGCTGGGCTGACCAAGATGATGCATACATATCCAGCACGACCGACAAGCAATAAGATTATCGAATAAAACAGGTTTTTATAGATTTAAGAATAGGGATTAACGATATTTGATGTGAGATGTTAAAAACACGAACAGAAAATCTTTTACCAGATCAGTAAATCAAAAATACATCTAAAATCCTAAATCGTTAATCCATGTTCTGAGATCAAAAAGGACTCTCCCCTTTTGAATTGGTGCTGACTAAGACAAAATCTTAACACAGAGCAACCTAAGAAATCACAAAGACCGCAAAGCAGTAAATATTTTATTATTATAAAATTAAAAACTCTGTGTTTTTCTTTGCAACCTTTGCGTTTAAAATTTTTTTAACTTTCTTAACCCCCAATCAGAACAAAAATGCCTATTCCCTACTTTCTTCAAAAAATAATTTTATGTCGAATTTTATTGACTTTTTTTTAGAATTTTACTATACTACAAATAATCAGATACATTTACTCTGATTTCGAAATTATAAATATATTGTTATAAACCAGGAGAAATACCTGGTGTTTTATAATTCATAATTATAACATAAGGAGGAGAATATGAAGTTAAGTGTACCAAAACAAATCGTATGGTGGATAGCCACAATTCTGGGTGTTTTGGGGATTCTTGGCCGCATCCTTACCATATCATTTATCACGGTTAATTCCTGGTGGTTGTTATTAATCGCATTTGTTTTACTCTTCTTGGGTACAGTCCTTAAAAGCCTCTGATTCCGGATTTATTTTTTTTCACAGACCCCTAATTGTAACAGTTAGGGGTCTTGTTTATTTTACTTATTCTTAAACTCATGCTCGCTATTCGATATCCATTATATATGTTGGTATGACCAGTACTCATGTCTTCATTTACAACACGACAGGGATACATATCCAGGGCGATATGCAAGCTTTGACATTATCGAAAAACTCGGATGTCAATAGATTTAAGAACATCGATTAACGATATGTGATTTAAGAAGTTAAAAACACGAACAGAAAATTGTTTATAAAATCAGTAAATCAAAAATAGATCAAAAATCATACATCGTTAATCCTTGTTCTGCAGATTGATTCTTAAAACGATTTTTGTTGAGCATTGTAATCCCTTTCAAGTTATTCTAAATACCTTAAAATTAAGAATTAATGCTCATTTTTGCAAGTAAATTATAGTGAATTCTTATAGGTGGGTCAATTTTCAGCGGGGAAAAAGGGTCAGATTTGGGCGGGATTTTTCAACAGTTTCATACGAATCAAACACAGAATACTATTTATATCCGTGAAGATCAGTGTACATACATGGCTAAAAAATTAATCATTTATAATTGTTTATTATTTTCTATTTATCTAGTTCGTTTTGTTCGTTGCTATATCAGTTTTTTTGTGTTCTTCGTAATCTTCGTGATTCCCGCACAGCTTTTATTAAGGATCAAAAAATTCAGCCTGTCAGTCTTCGATGAACTCAGACTGACAGAGTAAAGATATTTAGGAAGGTAAACTCTTTATAATTAAAAATTCTCTTCAGAACGTTTAATCTCAAAAAAAGTCTAGTTTAGTTTCATTGTTGGAATTTCCAGTAAATTGCATAACGTTGATCAAAAAGACGATAGAAAGGAATCAGAATAACATCTCTCGGTGATCCAACACCTTTGGTTTGAAAAGCAAGGATACGTCCTTCTACAGGCTTTATCCATTGATCTGGATGTTTAGGGTCTGCTTTAAAATCAGGAACAGGAATAGGATCTTGTTTTGGAGCATATTTATTGTAAATCTCATCATGAGCAAGCTCAATCTTTTTAAGTTCACCTGCTAGAACCAACGGTCCATACATAATCGCAGCTATACTGGGATCATCCGGTGTTCGCTCAACATATAAGGACATTGGTAAAACAAGATCGATTTGATCTCCGTCTTTCCAAGTACGGCTGATTGACATGTAACTGCCTCCTCTTGCAGAAATAGCCTGCTCTTTTCCGTTAACAGACAGCTTGGCCCTGGACTTAACCCAACTCGGAATCCTATAATTTATAGTAATATCCACTGGATCCTCCGTCTCGATAATAAAAGAAGAATTGTTCTCTTCAGGAAAACGGGTTTTCTGCTTAAAGATTATGTTCTTATCTCTCCAGTTCAGTTCCGATGCAATATAAAGATTTACATATAACTCATCCTGATTGTAGAAATAAATGCTGTTTCCATATTTAGCATGATTTTCCATACCGGTTCCACTGCAACACCAAAAGGAATTTAAGGGAGTCATAAAGGTTTTATAATACCCAGATGCCATAGCCACATGATACATCATCATGCCGTTTTCTGGATGTTGAGTAGGGAGGATTCCGTTGAATAAGGATCTTTCATAGTAATCCGCATATTTTATATCGGGATTCCAAAGAAAAAGATGTCGTGTAAGTTTAAGCAAATTATAAGTACAACAGGATTCCTGGGTATTGGTGCCCAATTCTTGAGAGATATGGTAGGGATCACTGTGCCAGCGTTCATGCCAGCTGGTACCGCCGGTTACAAAACAATGGGCATGTACAACTTGCTGCCAGAAAAACTCCGCTATATTGCGAAGTTCCTGATCCCCAGATAGTTCGTATTCACGGGCAGTACCAATAATATTGGGAATAAAAGAATTAACATGTAGTCCCTGCAGTTCATTTCGGTATTCAGATAGAGGTTCTGTGTAAGAATCTTGATCGAATCGTCGAGCCAACTGATAATACTCTCTTTCCCCAGTCAAAGCATAAAGATTGCATAGGGTTTCATTCATTCCTCCCTGTTCGGTATGATTGAGCATTCGCTGCATATCTTCATAACTCAATTTATCAGTCCGACTCTTAATCCATTGTGCCATTTTCTCCGCGATGTCTAGAGCGGTCTGATTATCACAATAAATATACATATCCAGTAGACCGGCAAAAATTTTATGCAAAGTATAATATGGGGCCCATACTTTTTCCGTTAATTCCACACGGTCAATAAATTCTTCCGGAAAAGCACTAAGATACCCTCCTGCACTCAACACTTCCTGAACCTTACTTAATTCATCTACAATATAATCTGCTTTTTCTTTGAGACCTTCGTCTCCTGTAGCGGCATACATCATTGCGCAGGCTGAAAGATAATGACCTACTGTATGCCCCCGCAACTCTACATCAGGTTTTTCCCACCCACCAAGTGGCTCGGCGTCTGAAGGAAGTTGAGCATTAATCCTGAAATTATACAGAAGTCGATCAGAATCCAGTGAATGAAGGTATTCCCGATCCCTTTCCTGATTAGCCTTAAAAGGTCCATCAAGCAACCGGACATCTTTCAAGGGAAATGGATGGATCCGATTATCAGCTAACGGACCTTTTACCCGAGGAGTATTATAGGGAAGATTATACGACTTGCTTAATGTGAGTTCAACTGATTTTTCTTTACATCCTGAAACAAACATTATACCAAATACCAATGAAATCAACAATAGAGTTATACTTATTTTATTCATTAATTCTCTCCTTTTTTCCAGGGCCCGGGAAGAACCTTGGTTCTTTCTGCCCAGGCTTTCCATTCAACGGCCAGTTGTTTGACCAGTTCCGGTTTCCCGGAAGCCAGATTATTGGTTTCAGTCCGGTCGGCTTCCATATCATACAGTTGCCAGACACCTTTTTCTCCTTTGGCTACCAGTTTCCATTTTCCCCGGTGTACAGCCCGGTTTCCTTCATGGTCGAAATACAGACCGTCTCTTTCCAGGGTTTGACTGTGCAACACAGATACCAGGCTTTTCCCTTCCATTGGGGTAATCCGGTTTCCTTTGAATTCAGCGGGATAGTAGGCTCCTGATACATCCACACAGGTAGCCATAATATCGATCAAATGTCCGGGACAGTCGCGGAATTCTCCTTTCGCTTTTATTCCTGCCGGCCAGTGCATAATTAAAGGAGTTGCCACCCCACCTTCGTGACTCCAATGTTTATAAAGCCGGAAGGGGGTATTGGAAACATTAGCCCAGGGAACGCCGTAACTTTGAAATGTGGTGGGAGGACCGGGCATCAGCTCTGGCTTGTTCCCGGCAATAACCGGCTGGCCCTCTCTGGTAGTTCTGGGACAAATATGGGATTCATTGTACAGCCAATTCATCCAGGAATCCGTCAGTTCCTCAGCACACCCGCCGTTATCTGCCAGAAAAAATATCAGGGTATTATCCAACTCTCCGTCTCGTTTCAACTGGGATACAATACGTCCGCTTCCCTGGTCCATGCGGTCAATTTGGGCTGCATAAACCTCCATTCTCCACATCTGCCACTCTTTATGTACTGCTTTTTTCCAAGGAGGAATCCTGGAATCACGTTCTGTGAGCTTCCACTCCGATCTGATCAATCCCATTTCAATCATACGCTGATATCTCTCTTCCCGTAAAACATTCCATCCCGCACGGAAGCGGCCTTTATGGCGATATATGTCTTCTTCTAAGGCATGCAGGGGCCAGTGGGGAGATGTGTAGGGAACATATTGATTGATTGTTAACCTTAACGAATACCTATAGAATAGTATACAAAAATTTATCCATAAAATCAAACTTTTTAATTGTTTGAATGCTTTGTTTCTTAAATATTCAAGCTTTTGCTCGCAAAAAATAAATTTCTTTCCATTTAAAAAGACATTGGTTAGATTATCTGAATAAAAAAAAGAACAACTTGTAAAAGATCAACTGCCCAGGAAAAAATCGAAAGAGAGACTATTTTCTTAAAATTTATTATAAATCCTTAAAATTTAACTAAATATTTGGATAAAACGGTTGCATAATGGAAATAAATTTTATATATTATATATTATAATCGTATAAAAATAAATATTTCGAAAAACCCGGGTAGCAAACTATATGATCATTTTTTTTAAAAAAAACGTGTACGTTAACGGAATGTTAAAATTATTTTTTAAGTGTAATAAAAATATTACTTAAGTATATACCCGTCTATAATATGGAGATAAACTACCATGATAATTAAAAAATATTTACCTATCAGTTTAGTTGCAATAACGTTGCTCACAATCAATGTATTTGCTCAGAAAACCCAAAATAAAATAATTGTGAATGTTGATTCAGGAATGCATACAATCAGCAGACATATTTACGGACATTTTTCCGAACATCTGGGACGATGTATCTACGGAGGCATTTGGGTAGGAAAAGAGTCCTCCACCCCTAATACCCGGGGAATACGAAATGACGTGGTCACTGCCCTGAAAGCACTGAATATACCAAATCTTCGCTGGCCAGGGGGATGTTTTGCAGACGAATATCACTGGAAAGACGGGATCGAACCCCCAGAACAACGTCCTACAATAATAAATACTCATTGGGGAGGAGTTACCGAAGACAACAGTTTCGGTACCCATGAATTCATGGATTTATGCGAGATACTAGAATGTGAACCGGTGATCTGCGGTAATCTGGGTAGTGGTACAGTTCGGGAAATGTCCAAATGGATAGAATATCTGAACTCTGATAATGTCAGTCCCATGACCAGGTTGAGAAAACAGAATGGACGCCAAAAACCCTGGATGGTAAAATACTGGGATATAGGTAATGAAAACTGGGGCTGCGGCGGCAGTATGACTGCTGAATTCTATGCTGACCAGATGCGCCGTTATTCAACCTATTGTAAAAATTATGGGGATAATAAACTGTACAGAATAGCATGCGGACCCTACGGTGATGATTATCATTGGATGGAAGTGTTAATGAAAGATAAAAAAAACAGAGATCGTTTTCAGGGTATATCTCTTCATTATTACACCGGAGCCGGAACAGAAAAAATTCGCTCTTCCACCAATTTCAAGGAAAAACAATGGTTTAATATATTGAAAAAAGCACTTCGAATGAATGAAATCATCATCCGCCATAAAACTATCATGGATAGATATGATCCCCAAAAAAAGAAAGGCTTGATTGTGGATGAATGGGGAACCTGGTATGAAGTAGAGCCGGGTACCAATCCGCGCTTCCTCTATCAACAGAATACCTTACGGGATGCATTAGTAGCAGCACTTACCCTCGATATTTTCAACCGGCATGGTGATCGAGTAAAAATGGCAAATATCGCTCAAACCGTTAATGTACTGCAGGCCATGATCTTAACCAAAGAGGAACAGATGGTCCTTACCCCTAGTTATTATGTGTTCAAGATGTACAAGGTTCATCAGGATGCTACCTGTTTACCCCTGGATCTAACCTGTGAGAACTACACTTTTGACCATAATTCCATCCCTGCTGTCAGTGCTTCTGCTTCCCGGAATGCGGAAGGTCTGATCCATATCACCCTGACTAATTGTAATCCTAAAAAACCGTTACCCATAACCTGTGAACTTCGGGGAATCAACCAGGTCCGGATTAATGATGCTGAAATCATAACTGCTGTGAACATGGACTCCCATAATGATTTTGACAAATCTGAAAAAGTTTATATAAAAAAATTTAAATCTCTATACACAGAAAAGAACACCCTTACTATGGATATACCCTCCAAATCGATAGTAATGGTGGAATTGAGATGATACATTTTTAATATTCCTGCTGACCAAAAAAGCAGCTTATAAAATCGTCTGCTTGTATTTTAAATTCAGCAATAAAATGAAAATTAATACAGAGAAAAAAAATTGGCCATGATCTATTCAAGGAGGTATATATGTACAGATTGAGTACGGATGTGGGTGGAACCTTTACCGACGGCGTATTACTGGATGAATCCACCGGTAAAATGAAAGTAAGCAAGGTACCAACCACCCCCAAGAATCCTGCCACAGGAACCATTCAAAGTATGGAAAAATTCAACATTTCCTTCCAGGATGTATCTTTTCTGGTTCACGGCACTACAGTGGTAATTAATGCCCTGATCGAAAGTACAGGATCCAAGACTGCTTTAATAACTACCAAAGGATTTAGGGATGTGGTAGAAATAGGCCGCAGTAATCGAACCGAAATTTATGACGCTCTGTACAAAAAGCCTGAACCCCTTATTCCCAGATATCTGAGACTCGAGGTTAAGGAAAGAATTGCAGCTGACAGAACTGTATTAATTCCTTTGGAAATCGAGGAGCTGACAGGGATTATAGAACTTCTCCGTAAAGAGAAGATTGAATCCATAGCTGTCTGTCTTATCAATGCCTATGCCAACTCCCAACATGAAGAAGAAATCGGGAGAGTGCTGAATTTGGAATATCCGGAAGCAACCGTATCACTTTCCCATACTATAACCAGACGTTACTATGAATATGAGAGGATGAGCACTACGGTACAGAATGCCTATGTAATGCCGGTGGTACAGCGCTACCTGAAAAATTTGGAAGAGGAATTAGAAAAACGTCACTTTCAAAGAGAATTACAGATTATGCAATCCAACGGGGGACTTATGACATCTCCAATTGCCAGAGAGATACCGGTGGCCATGGTGGAATCCGGCCCGGTAGCAGGTGCCATAGGAGGAGCGATGCTTGCCAAAATGATCGGGTACAACAATGTTATCACCTACGACATGGGAGGCACTACAGCCAAGACCTCCATTGTTAAAGGAGGATTACCGGAAACAACTGATCAGTATGTGGTGGAAGGTCGTCCCATTCTTCTTCCTGTAGTTGATATCCGCGAAATCGGCACCGGTGGGGGCAGCATTGCCTGGATCGATAAAGCCGGAGCCTTGCATGTAGGGCCCCAAAGTGCGGGAGCTGAACCGGGACCGGCCTGCTACCAGAGAGGCGGTACAGAACCAACCGTAACCGATGCGGATCTCCAGCTGGGAATCCTGGATCCTGACTATTTCCTGGGTGGTGAGATGGATATCTCTCCTGAACTCAGTCGTAAAAGTATGAAAAAAATTGCTGATTACTTTCACCTCAGCATGGATGAGGCCGCCCTGGGAATCATCAAAATTGTCAACAACAACATGTCTGGTCTGCTCCAATCCATGACCGTCAAACGCGGATATGATCCCCGGGACCTGGCCATGGTTGCCTTTGGAGGTGCAGGGCCTACACATGCTGCTGCCATTGCCAGAGAATTGAACATACCGGTTGTTATAATTCCTCCCTTTCCCGGTGTATTTTCCACCTGGGGAATGCTGATGGCGGATTTACGGCATGATTTTACTCAAACTTATATACAGCTTATCAGTAAAGCTGACCTGGAAGATGTAAATAGGATTTTTCGGAATCTGGAAAAACAGGTAAAAAAACTTTTTGAATACGAAAACATCTCGGCTGAAAATATTGCTGTGACTTATAAAATAAATATGAGATACGAAGGCCAGGAACACACCTTAAGTGTTGCTGCTCCTTCCGAGTTGACTGAGAGGGGAAAACAAGTTCTGTGTCAGTGTTTTGATGAACTCCATTTCCGGATGTACGGGCATAATGCTCCGGAAGAAGCCAAGGAAATAGTATCCCTTACAGTGATAGGTATAGGCAAGGTAAGAAAACCAGAATTGCAGACTATTAAATCCGGAAAACAGACTCCGGTGCCGGAATCCAGGCTGGGAAAAAGAAAAGTCTATCTGGGAGACGGCAGGTATCAGAATTTCAACATCTATCAACGAAATAAACTTTTGGCAAACAATATCATTACAGGTCCGGCGGTTATAGAGGAACCCACCTCTACCACAGTGATTGAACCTGACCAGACCTGCTCAGTAGATGAATACGGTAATCTTATCATCAAGATCAATAAGGAGGAAATATGAAAATAGATCCTATTACTTTAGAGGTAATTCGCAGCCGGCTTATTGCAGCCAGCCGGGACATCAGAAGAACTGTGGAAAGAGCCGCTTACAGCCCCATACTTTACGAGGTAGTTGACTTCAGCTGTGGAGTTTTTGACAGCCAGGCCAATGCCATTGCTGAGACCCCGGGATTACCCTCCTTTTTGGGAAGTCTGGGCTATGCAATCCAATCCACTTATAATACCATAGGCCGGGATAAATTAAAACCCGGCGATGTTATCCTATGCAATGATCCCTACAACGGAGGTGGTACTCACTGTCCGGATATCGTGGTCCTCTGTCCCACCTTCTATGAAAAGGAAATCCGGGGATGGGCTGCCTTTCGGGGACATACCGTGGATATGGGAGGAATATATCCCGGCGGTTGGTACAGCAACACAACAGAAATTTTTCAGGAAGGTTTTCGTTTACCGCCGGTCAAGATCATCAGAGAAGGAAAGCCCAATGAAGATGTGTTCCGTTTGATCAGGGCTAATTCCCGGGTGCCGGATGCAGTGTTGGGAGATATCCGGGCCATGATTGCTGCGGTACGTACCGGCAGCAAGCGTTTCTGTACGGTTATAGATAAATACGGTCTTGATCTGACCCGGGAAGCTCTGGAAAAGCTCCTGGAACAGGGAGAAAAAATGTCCCGCCTGTCCATCCGCCGCATTCCCAATGGAACTTACACTGCCCGGGCTCTGCTCGACGGCGACGGTAATGACGATGAACCTCTGGATGAAAAACTTAATCTGCAGGTTTCGGTAACGGTTGAGGACGAGGAAATTACGCTGGACTATACCGGTACCGATCCTCAATCCCGGGGACCTATGAATGTACCCGAGCCCTCCACTGTCTGTGCTTCCCGCTATGCCTTCAAGATACTGACCACGCCCCATCAGCCCAGCAATGAGGGATTTTTTCATCCCCTGAACATTAAAATTCCGGACGGCAGTCTGCTCAAAGCTCAATACCCCGCTGCCTGTGCCATGTGGCCCACCCCTACCAACGTTATTCCGGATCTGGTTCTGAAAGCCCTGGCACCGGCCCTCCCGGACCGGGTGAGAGCAGGACATTTCGGGGACTGTATGGCAAATTTTATCTACGGAACCGACCCCCGGACCGGTAAATATTATGTTTGTGCCGAAGGAGATGCCGGCGGCTACGGGGGAAAACCGGGTGAAGACGGAGAAAGCGCTCTATTCTGCATGAACCTGGGCGACACTTACAATGTTCCGGCTGAAGTGGTAGAAGTACGTTATCCCTGGCGGGTGAAACGGTTCGAACTCGCTCAGGACTCCGGAGGTGCAGGTAAGTTCAGAGGTGGCCTGGGTGTGCACAGAAATTACCAGATTATCAATCATAAAGCAGGGCTTACAGTAACTACAGACAGAGTAAAGTGTTGTCCTCCCTGGGGTATATTCGGGGGAAAAGAGGGAAAACCCAGTCTCACTGTGATTTATCGCAAGGATGGAAAAGAAGAGCGCTGGCGCAAGATCTCCAATCTGCCCATTGCCCCGGATGAAATAATCAGTTTTCAGACCGGTGGTGGAGGAGGCTATGGTTCTCCCCTGGAAAGAGAGTTAGAAAAGGTGCTTCAGGATGTGATAAACGGATATGTGTCTCTGAAAAGATCAAGAGAGGATTACGGAGTGGTGATTGATGAGCCTGAGATGAAGCTAAATGTCGAAGCCACCAAAAAACTGCGAAAACAAATGAAAAAGAGTAAGCCTGAAAACAACAATGACATCATCCAAAATTGTGATTAATATAAAGAAAGTAACACTATGGATATTATGAAAGAAGATACAGTTCTTTCTCCGGTTCCTGCCGCAGAAAGACAACCCTGGATTGTGCCTGCTACTATTTTTGCCGGACTGGAATTTGCAGTACCGGTTCTTATGGTGGGCTCCTCCCTGGCCGGGAACTTTGGATTGGGGAAAATAGTACTGATTCTGTTTATTGGACTGGTGTTTTTCCAGTGGATCGGAAATGCCCTGCAGGGATATTTAGGTGCCAAAACCGGCCGCCCTTCCTCTGTCATTGCCAGAACCAGTTTTGGGGCTATTCAGGCCAGATTTGTGGTTGGATTGGCCCTGATAGTTCTCAATGTGGGCTGGTTCGGGGTAAACACCGCTGTAGCGGGGAATGCCTTATCAGCTCTGCTGGGTATAGACTATAGCCAGCAGTGGCTGGCCTGGGCTCTGCTGACACTGATCGCCGGGCTTCTCTTTTCTCTGCCCTCGGTCCTGGGATATAATTCCATGAAATGGACCGATTATGTGGCTGTGCCTGCCGGCCTGATTCTGATAACCTCAGGGGTATTTTTTGCTCTTAAGGATGCGGGCTGGGAGAGACTAACCTCCTGGAATCCGGAACCTTCTCTGACATTATGTGGTGCCGTCAGCATTATTCTGGGAGCTAATGTGGCCCAGTGGCTCATTGCCTCGGATTATACCCGTTATTCCAAACCAACACTCAGAGATCAGGCCTTAATACCCCTGGGTATAATTGTTATCGGCTTTGTTTTCTTCTTTACCGGAGCGGTAATGTCAGTCGGTATAGGAGACGCAGACATTGTCAAAGTGATGAGAGAACTCGGTTATCCATTCTGGGGATTTATAATCCTTTACATTGCTCTCTGGACCAGTCAGATAATTGCCAGTTATTCCATAGGTCTGGCTGCAGCCAATATGTTCAATGTCAACTCCAGTAAGGGAAGAGCCCTGTTAACCATCCTGGGTTCAGTAGTAGGAATATCTCTGGCATTAGTGGGTATATTGAATTTCTTTATAAATTTCCTGATCTTACTAGGTGTAATATATCCAGCTATTGCAGGTGTGATGTTTACTGATTTCTTTCTTGTCAGAAAAAGAAAATGGGTGGATAAAAAAGGATGGAACTGGATGGCAACCATTGCCATTATCATTGGAGCCTTCATTGGTTATCTCACCCAGTATATCTGGGAAATGGGCATTCCCGCCATTCAATCTCTATTAATTTCCGCCGCTGTTTATTGGTCATCCATGAAACTGAAAGCCCGAATAGCTCCGGATCATTTTACCAGAGTCATAGAAAACAATAATGTTTCAAGAATGAACATGAAATAAAAAAGCCTGTATTAAAATTACAGGCAAATAAAAAGTGGAGCTGATGGGGCTCGAACCCACGACCTCATGACTGCCAGTCAAAGGACTTGCCCCTTATAAATACTTAATTTTATTTAACTTAATAATTTCATGTCTTAATTATGTGCCCACATTGTGCCCTGATCTTACTTAAAATTTGATATGCTCAACAGCAGTTTTCAAATGATCAGGGATTAAATGGGCATACACCTCCGTTACTTTCACAGAACTATGGCCGAGTAATTTTGACACCGTTAACAAGTTTACGCCTGCCATAACTAAATGGCTGGCAAATGTATGACGTAAACTGTGAACGTTTAAATCTTCTTTGTTCTTGATCTCTGTTTTTCTCAAATACTTTTTGAATTTGTGGGTAACATAATCACCCCTAAATGGAAAAGGTCTGTCCTCTTGTTTATCCATTGCATTTAACATTTTTGTAAGATAACCATTAAAGGGAACCTTTCTGTCATTACCTGATTTTGTTTCCTTAAATGTAACCTTCCCACTATTCAAATTAATTTCATCCCATGTAATGTTTAAGGCTTCGTTTCTTCTACATCCCGTATACAGATAAAAGTAAATTAAATTTTTAAAAGCACCCTCTGGTATTATATTCAGTAATTCTTTTATCTGATCCTTTGTAAAAAACTTTGGAATATTAGAATTTTTAACTTTTAACAGTTTCACTTTCTTAAAAGGATTTTCCGGAATGTGTTCACTGGCAACTGCTTTTTCAAAGGCTGACTTTAAATGTCTAAGATTGACATTAACGGTTGATTCCTTGACTGTTTGTAATCTTTTTGTAATAAAATTTTCAATATCTGCCACCGTGATTCTGTGTAAATAAATATCCTTTAGATAATCAAAAAATAAATTCAACGAGTATTTATCAGCCCTATAGGAATTGTCTGCCTTCCTTGATTTTGAGTATTCTAAATATTCAGCCTTAAACTCCGATAAATTTACTTTTTTGTGATCGTTAAATCCGAAATTGCCTTTTGCAATTCTTACCTCAATATCTTTGAGGATTAACTCGGCCTGCTTTCTGTTACTTGTTCCTGTAGACTTTCTGTGCCTCCTTCCTTTATGATAATAGTCTACTATCCAGGTGTAGCCACCTTTAGTTTTTCTTTTTCTCAAGGTAGCCATGTTATTTGTCTCTTTTCATAATAAACAAAGCACGCCTTTTTGTCAACAAAAAATTTTAATTATTCAAAATCTTTTCGCTTACTTTTTCTGTGGCCTGGTTAACCCTTGCAAAATTCAGCAAGTCGGTTTCCCTGATCCGTCTTGCACCGCCGAACTTATAGGATCGTATTTTTCCCTTTTTCATCCAGGATCTTACCGTTTCAGGACTTACCTCGATTAAGTCAGCCACAGTATCAACTTTTAAAAAATTTTCAGCCATTTTTCAACCTTTTAAGTTTATTTTATACTCCATTTATCAGCAAATTCTTTTATATATTTATTATTTGACATTTCTGGAGGATTCTTTAACCATTCATTTTGTACTGCACCTACAAAATAATCCCTTGAAACCTTTTTATTTATTGACTGTGCAACTTTCTTAACCAGCTCATAACTATATAAATTTATCTGCTTTCCTACGAATCCCCAGATATATTTTGGATTAATTTCCAGGTGTTTTTTTAAACCCAGATCAATAATTATTTCTTTTTGTTGTTTATTTGCCATATTATTTTTTTATAATCTTAGCCATATTGTTTTTTACAAACCTTTTTCACCTAATGGAGATCAATGTCAATTTCTCTGTTTTTCTGTTTGTATGTTTAAATTTTTGCACTCTGTGCATTTATAAT
>JAWODZ010000158.1:0-18495 GCA_046483025.1 bacterium | reverse complement strand
GAAAACCCAGGAAAAAGTAAGACTGATCATGGACACCATGTATAATAATACCACTGACGGTATCAGCGGAAATGATGACTGCGGTCAGATGTCTGCCTGGTTCATATTCAGCAGCCTGGGATTTTATCCGGTGTGCCCAGGGAGTAATCAATATGTTATCGGAAGTCCCTGCATTGAAAAAGCAGAGGTGTCTTTGGAAAACGGAAAAACCTTTAATGTCCAAGTACACAATTACAGTCCGAAAAACAGGTATATTCAATCGGTAAAGCTTAATGGAAAAGAACATCAAAAAACCTATATTAACCATAATGATATTATTACTGGGGCTACTATTGAATACATTATGGGGAAAAATCCTAACAAACTATGGGGTAAAGAAAAATCAACTCGTCCCTATTCATTAAGTGAGTAGTATACATTAAAATTATTTTCTCTTAAAGAATGTAACAATGTATTTGTAATAACGTATTCTATACATGAAGATTAAAAAATAAAGGAGTAAGCTATGAAAGTAAAAACAACTAATTTTCTCTTTGGAATTTTTTTGATCATACTGGGCTGTCTGTTCTTATTACATGCCCTGGACATCTTTTTTATTGATTCCTCCCTTACTCTGGCCGCATTTTTCGTTGCAGCAGGACTTGTCTTTCTCCTGGCATACTTCTTCTTTAAAAAAGGATTGTGGACATTGATAGTTGGAGTTATTGGTCTTTTCATCGGTGCTGCAATATACATTGAACGTGCTCATTATTTATCCGACGATCTGATACCAGTCAGTTTTTTTGTACTCACTGGATTAACTTTTTTTAATGCACTGCGTTATGGTAGAAAAAACTGGTGGGCCCTTATTCCCGGTGGCTATTGTTTTATATTTGCCGCCCATATAGCAATTGATATGCTTTGGCTGCGGGTAGATGATCTGCATGGAGTGATATTCTTTCTGGGAACCGGGTTGATCTTCGGAATAATCTATCTTCTTAAAAATGGAAAATTTGATTTAGACTGGGCAAAATATCCCAGCCTGATCTCTTTTATTATTGGAATTATTATATTACTTTCTTCCAATATAAGCTATGTATTTAATCGGTTTCTGTTTCCTGCAATTTTAATAGTAATCGGAATTTTATTATTATTCAAATCCCTTCCCAAAGGTCCTAAAAAGAAAAAAATGAAAAAGAAAGAAAAGAAAGAGAAAAAAGAGAAAAAGAAGAAGCAGAAAAAAGAAAAGAAGAAAGATAAAAAGGAAGAAGATAAAACATTTGAAATACCCACTCCTCCTTCAGACAGAGTTCCACCTCCTCCGACAGATAATACAGAATAATACTGGAGAAATATACAAACAGACAGTCCCGGATTACTCTAGTCCGGGACTTTTTTTATCACTCCAAGAATCTTACACTTTTAATATTATTTCTAAACCAAGTACAGATTTTATGGGAAAATGACAAAACCCCGGGTATCTGGAGAGAGTCTAAAAGTCAATAGAAACTTTTTTGTGGACTCTGCGACATATTTGCCTACTCTGCATTAGAATTTTGTTTTCAGTCAACCCCAACAACCAGGGTTTTGAAATAGTCTTACAACCCGGGACAATTGTAAATATCCACATTTTCTCTATTAAACTACTTCCCAATACATTCTACTTAACTCCGGTAACCACTCTCTCAATCTGATTCAAATCTTTAATTGAATGAATATCTTTGTAGCCCTGCTGCTGTAAAATTTCCTGCACTTCACTGCTCTGTTTGTACCCTACTTCAAAAAAAAGGGCACCTCCTGACGGCAACAAGGACAAGGCTTTTTTACTGATCAACTGATAAAAGACAAGTCCGTCTGCTTCATCGCATAAGGAATGACGTGGTTCATGATATTGAACTTCTTCCGCTAATGTCTCCCATTCATCTTTGGAAATATAAGGTGGATTAGCAACTACTATATCAAAACTTTTTCCGGTTTGCTCAATAAAATCTTCTTTTTTAATATCGGAACAGACAAACTGTATCTTTTTTGATACTCCGTTGTTTTCCGCATTCTGTCTAGCAATGTTTAAAATATTCTCACGTATATCAACCGCTGTTATTCTGACATTTTCAATATATTTCGCCAAACTGACCGCGATGGCACCGCTTCCGCATCCAACATCAAGTATACCTGTTTCCTCTGTTTTGTTGCTCCATTCAATTACACTCTCCACCAGCACCTCTGTTTCCGGACGAGGAATCAGTACATCCGGATTCACATAAAACGGCAAGGACATAAACTCAGTCTCTTCCATAATATACTGGAGCGGTTCATGTTCAGCCCTGCGATGTAAGAATTTCTTATACTTCTCTCTTTCCGGTTTAGATAAAGGCTCATTAAAATCAAGATATAAGTCCATACGGGACTTTCCCAGCGTATGGGCTAAAAGATGCTCTGCATTTAACCGGGGATTCTCTATATTTTTTGATTTCAGAAACGAAACCGCATGGTTAAGAACCTCTAGTAAAGTCCACTGTTGCTTATTGCTATTCTTCATGTAACCCTGGTAATCATTCCTATTGCATATCTCTAATTCGAACTTCAATTTCTTTGTTATCTTCTAATAATTTAACAAGTTCATCAGTATCAGTATTCCCAAAATGATAAGGATAGAGAATATGGGGATTGAATTTCTCAGCCGCATCTGCAACCATCTCCGGACTCATGGTATAAGGTAGATTCATGGGCAGGAAGGCAATATCAATATTTTCCAGATTATCCATCTCCGGTATATTTTCCGTATCTCCGGCAATATAAACTTTTTTATCTGCAAAATCCACCACATAACCATTACCAACCTCTTTGGGATGATATGGTTCTCCGCTTTTCCGTTTATGAACAATATTATAAGCAGGTACAGCTTGAATGGTTAAACCACACATCTCAATAGTTTCTCCGTTATGCATTACTATACCTTCAGCACCGCGTTTCTGACAGCTTTCAGATATGATAATTTTAGTACTCTCATCACAAATCATTTTCAGTACATCCAAATCAAGATGGTCTCCGTGTTCATGAGTAATAAGAACCAGATCCGCCCGAGGCATATTTTTATAATCTGCTTCACGAGATACAGGATCAACATGAATAATTTTATTCTGAAACTCAAACATCAGGGTTCCGTGTCCGATAAAGGTAATCAGTAACTCACCTTGGGAAGTAGTAATAGTATCAGTCTCAAAATTTTTCCCTGCTAACAAAGAGCAGGTAAAAACCAGTAAAAAAAAGACAC
The DNA here is from genome assembly GCA_046483025.1 of bacterium. Taxonomy (GTDB): domain Bacteria; phylum Zhuqueibacterota; class QNDG01; order QNDG01; family CAYUAG01; genus CAYUAG01. The sequence goes on along the minus strand of JAWODZ010000158.1, from coordinate 15,242 downwards.
AAAAAATAATAATTTTTTTATTCATAGTACTCCTCCTTTAAATAATTCTATAATATTATATTCATTAATTATTGATATAATTTACTTCTTATAAAAACAGTAACCCCACACCAACCACAGCAATCAGTGCCCCAATAATTTCTCTAATTGTAACCCGTTCCTTAAAAAATATTATTGCCATAGGTATTATCAGTACCGGAACCAATGCCATAATGGTTGAAGCAATGCCGGTTTGGGTATGCTGGATTGCAAGCAGGGAAAAAGCAACTCCCAGAAAAGGACCGAAAAAAGCTCCTATTGATATTATTCCCATAGCTCTTTTATGCTGCAGGGTTATCAAAACCTTTTTCCAGCGTTTCATAAAAGTAAATATCAGAATAAATCCGAATACTCCGGCAAAGATACGAATCTGAGTTGCAGCAAAAGCATTATAGTCTCTCATACCATATTTACTTAAAACCAGACCAATAGCCTGCCCGATTGCTCCCCCTAACCCCAAAAAAACCCCAGTTATCGGATGCTTAAAATTGGATATATCTTTATCCGGATTTCTCTCAAGTACTACCACTGCTACCCCTGTAATGGTAAGAATCATGCCGAGTAACCCTAAACCGCTCAGGGTTTCCCCCATTAACATCCATCCAAATACTGCAGTTATAGGAGGAACGAGCGACATTATCAGCATGGACATTCGGGCTCCGATCACAACAAAGGCCTGAAAAAGGCAAAGATCCCCTATACAAAAACCTATTAAACCGGAAAGCAAAAGCCAGGTCCAGTTATGAACAGTTGCATCAGTAGGAAAGGGGAATCCTCTCACTATCCAGTTGTATCCCACAAAAAGAAAAACAGCAATAACTAACCGGATAAGATTAACTGAAAGAGAACCAACCTTTTTGCCCGCTGCTTCAAAAGATACTGCAGTAAAAGACCAGAAAAAAGCTGTAAGTAGTGCAATTATTTCTCCATATTTTGCTTCAAGCATTATCTACTTCTCCACTGTTTCTCTGGCCAGATTCTCAGGATTATACAATTTATATACAGGATAAACACCAAATCCTCTTCCCCACTGGCGGGTTAAATATTGATCAAAAAAATTCCACACAGCAAGTCCATCATCACTTTCAGGTTCAAGTAAATACGCTATCAGATTCCCCAGACGTTGAGCTGTTGTCACAAACAGAGTTCCTTTGTCAAAATGTTTTTCAACCATCCTGTATTCACCTTTCAGAGAATTCATATAATGACCCTGATAAGGTCGTTCCCTGGCATCTACCTCACTGATCAAAAATTCTTCAACTTCCAGCGTTGCTGATTCGGTTAATCTTTCAACTGTTATTCCATGCTGTTGAAGTTTATTAATAATATTATCCTCATGTAAAGAAAGTAGATAAGCATGGGGAAACCGGACCGAACGTTTTGGAGTATAATGACAGTAATAGGGAAGTTTATATACCCTCTCTTTATCCAATTTTTCAATCCTGGGCCACCTGTTTTCCCGGGGAATAATCTTCATTTCATAACCCCGAAGGGTTATCTTCTCTTCATAAGGATTCTGATCATATTCTACGGCAAAGGAATCTGCAGGTGCAGGATGTAACCCCCGAGCTATAGTTTTTTTATCTGCTTCCTGGATTAGATTCTGGATCTCTTCTCTGTTTTCCGAACAGTATTCCAATACTGAATGAAGAAACGCATAACATCCTTCTACCCTGGTTTTAAAATCAGCATAAGCATAATTTTCATCTAAAAGAGCCAGCCGGTTTCTCAATCCCATATAATTGGTAATATAGCGTACCTGAGGCCCGGCAGGCTGCCATCCTTTTTCAAGATCTTCATAACTCATGAAATGTCCGTATTCCACTGCAAGGACATCATATTCTTCTTTCATATTCTTTTTAATAAATGGAGTAACTTTTTTATGCATATATTCAATCAGCGTAGTATCTCCGTTAGGATTAAATCCCCAGACAAAAGTCACCGGTTCCTGATGGTAAGATCCATTAGTGGTATGACAGTCAACCAGCATTACCGGATCCCACCTGTTCAATATTTTCTCCACCATGTTCCGTACTTCAGGACTTTCCAGTTTTATGGCATCTCTGTTCAAATCCAGATTCTGACCATTATATCGTATGCCAACTTCTTCTGGTCCTTTTTGATTTCTCCTGTTTTCTGCACTAATTTTCTCATTACCATCCGGATTAAATATGGGAGTAATCAAAAGAACCAGATCTTCAAGAAAGGGAAGATTATTATCCTGAAGAATATCCCTGGCCAGCATTAAACTGACTTCCTTACCTTCAACTTCTCCGGCATGAATATTAGCCTGGATATACACAACTGCTCTGTTATCATATTTGAGATCTAAAGGTGAGGAAGGTAAAGGATTGCCAATAATCAGTAAGGGAATTCCCCTTCCTTCTGCACTTTTTCCTAAGGTTTCAACTCTGAGATAAGGACTCTGCTTCTGTAATTTCTGGACAAAAGATATAACATCACAGTATAAAGATGTCTTGGTATAGTTGCTTGATTCAGCAACGGTTAAAGGTTTTACCTGACTGTTAACTGTTAGAGAGAAAAAAACTAAAAAAAACAGAATGCTGATGGAATATAGTAAATCTCTCCGCATAATTAATACTCCTTTTTTAAAATGAATTTTACAAAAATCATATAATTAAATATAATACTTTTTAAATCATAATCAAGGACAACTAAATTAATTGTTATCCGGAAAATAAAATCATGAAGCTAGTAATGATCAGACCTAATCCAATACCAAAGGAAACAAGGTTTGCAGCTAACTCTGTATCAAGATTTGTTAGGTTCGAAAAGATAAGAGTATTCATACCAATGGGAGCACAGCAGCAAATTAACGCTATTGTCCGGGCCTCTCCGGTAACACCTAAAAGAGTAACAGCAAGATATCCGATCATAAACCCACCCAGGAAACGTAAACCCAGCACTGAAATCAATAGTTTTAATGAGGTAAATTTCAAAGAAAAAATAATTCCCAGGGAAATCATAATTAAGGGAAAAGTTACCCTTCCCAGAAATTGCAAAGATAGTTCAATAAAATGCGCATAATTGATATTAAACACATTTACCAGTAATCCTAATCCTAATGCCCATAAAGGAGGCGACTGTAAAACTTTTTTTAAAATATACAGATTTCTGGTTTTGTTTGAACCGTATTTACATGCAATCCAGTAGGCGACAGATAAAGTCAATACACCATTACCCAGATCAAAAAGCACTGCCTTTGTAAAACCGGAAGTACCATAGCCAGCTGAAATAAATGGGTAAACAAATGCCGTATTCATGATAATGCTGGCTATAATAATCACACCAAATTTTTCCGGTGATTCTTTATAAGGATGGAACAAAAAAAAAGAAACAACCGTCAGAGTTAAAAAGGTTATCATTGCTATTACTGGCAGGAAAAGATAGTCAATGGATATTGTTACATGACTGGCAGATAAAAAAATTGAAGCCGGAAGAGTAAAATAAAAAACCAGTTTTAATATTTTCTTTCCATCTTCCTTGTTGAGTATTTTCCTGTTCCTGATCAATATGCCAACAAAAAAACTTATAAAAATAGGGATAATACCCTGTATTGGGTGGATCAATACACAATTTCCTTAATAAACTATAATTTAGAAATAAACATAAACTCTAAAAAAAGATAAAAACATCAAATCTATTCAGATTGAGTCTCTATAACAAATTTAACATCTCTCTTCTCCAGAAAATCGATAATATAATGAAAACATTTTTTATCAGCACCTACATATTCAGGAGGAGAGACTCCTTTTCTGTCATAGGTCCCATTCAATATGAGTCGTGCGGCAGCACAGCACGGATACCCTGTAGTTCTGGCCATAGATGAAATTTTAGTCTTGGCATTAAATTCATCAAAAAGGTTATAATTAACTTGTACATTCTTTCCATTCTCTATGCCCTTAATAGTAATACGCATAACAGTAAACTCCTCTTCACTATCCTTATATTTCCAAAGAGGAAACAAAAGCCTGGATGTAAATTCAAGGGGAAAAATTTCTGTATCATGGATTATGATTGGTTTTTTTGAAAAAAATCCGGATTCTCTGAATATACGCATCAATGCAATATGTCCGGGATAACGGAGTGTTTTCTCTTTCATATCAGGGATATCCATGGTGTTCAGTAAAGTTCTTAAACCATCTGTATTGAATGATTCCAAAGTTCCAATTTGTTCAAAATCAACAAGTTCAGGATCCGATAAGGCAGGTTTGGTCACCACCCTGCCATTCTCAACCATCCGGGCAGGCCGGATATACTCTTCCAGTACATCAATAGGAGAAAAAGGGGCTTTATATTCATACGGCCACTCTCTTTTAACAGGCAAACCGCCAACCAGACATTCAAATGACTCAACTGTCATCATCTCATTATGATAACCTAATATCATATTACTCATTCCCGGGGCTACTCCGCAGTCCATCACAGCAGTAACCTGGTTCTTTTTAGCTAATAAATCCAGTTCAAAAGGATCCTCATTATAAAATGCAATATCCACTGTATCTTTTTTACTTTCAATTACTGTCTTCATGGTTTCAAAACCCATATATCCGGGAAGAGCATTTATAACAAGATCATAATCTTGTATTATTGATGCAATCTTTTCTTTATTGGAAAGATCGGCTTTCAAACAATCAATCGGATACTCAGTTTTAATCATATCCAGTCGGGTTTTATCCACATCAACTGAAGTGACTTTATAATCTTTGCAGAGATCTTTTGCAATTGCGCTTCCTACGATTCCTGACCCTAAGACAACAATTTTTTTCATTGCCTGTATTCTCCTAAACTATTGATATTGGTTATTCATCCAAAATTATTTATAGATTAAAAATTGACTAACAATAAAGATGAGCTAATTTTTCTGGGAGTCCAATTTATCTTTTAATTCATTTATTTTATCTCTAATTTTGGCGGCATCTTCATATCTTTCTTCTTTAACAGCTGATTGAAGTTGATTATTTAATTCATTTAATTCTTGTTCTTTACTGGTTTCAGCTTCTGTAATTTCATCATTAATTGCTGCTTTTTTCAGCACCTCATCCTCTACAAATATCAATGAGTCTTTTCGCAGAGCAATGGCTATGGCGTCACTGGGACGAGCATCAATTTTTAAATTTTTATTATCTTTTTCAAACTCAATCTTAGCATAATAAGTATTATCCTGCAATTTTGTAACTACAACTTTAGTAATAGTAACTTCTAATTCATTAAGAATATTCTTCAATAAATCATGGGTCATGGGACGGGGAGGCTGGACTTTTTCCATTTGCAAAGCAATTGCCTGCGCCTCAGCAGGACCCACTACAATAGGAAGCCACCTTTTATACGCATCATCCCTGAGTATAACAACAAATCTGTTACTTGCAGTATCCAATGTTACTCTTTCTACTCTTACGGGAACAATCATACATACTCCTATCTACTTTTCCCTTATATTTAAGAATAGAAATAAAAATAATTAAAATCAAGTAAAAAAATATCTTTTTGAAATATCAGAGAACCTACACGCATATAAGGTACTCTTCTTGACAATAAACTATAAATTTTATAAATTTAATTTAAGTCTATAGCAATTACGATAATAAATATCATGAAAAATATTTACCTGCTATTATATGCTGTATTATCTCTATGTCTGATTATTGTCAGCAGTTGTAAAAAAAATCCTTCAGATACTTACGAATCAAACAATACTACCCCGTCTTTTATCGTTCCCTTTATTAATGATTCTGATGTCACTTACATTCAGCCTTTTGGTGTACCTCTCGATTTTGGTGAAGGGAATATCAGACCGCATGCAGCTGTGGATTTCGGATGTGAAGACGGAGTAGAATTTATAGCCAGTGCCTCAGGAACTCTGGGTGATATATGGCTCAATTACCCTCACTCCTACCAGTTCAATATAGTAATTAATGATAAATATACACTGTATGGAACCGGGAAACATAGGTTCTCTCACTGATGAGGATAAACTTGCTGCAATTTATTTTTCTCCCGGTGATCACATTGAAAAAGGTCAGAAAGTATGCATTATGGATGGCGGAGCAGGACACCTGGACTGGGGATTAATTATTGACAACGAAAGAATCTGTCCTGCCTGTTATCTTTCTGATGAGGAATATACCAGAGCAAATGATCTGTTCAAAAATCTGCCTGGTACCTATGAAGGGTATGATAACCTATGTCCGGATAATGAATGTCATTCTAATCCCAGACAATAATTGATATTGCCTGATTTGGAATAAAAATTCAATATAAATTTTTAAATATTAAAATTTTGATATGAAATCAGAATAAATATATATTTTCTCCATATTAAGAATGTTCACAGATGAAAATTTCAAAAATACTTGTAGTAGATGCTGTAATTAACATGTTTCTGGGATTTTTATTACTTTTGCTTATCCCTTTTCCTCAGCAAATCACAAGAATACTGGGAGTCCCTGAAGTAAAACATGCATTTTATGCCAGCATAATGGGAGGCATATTAATCGGAATCGGACTTGCTTTATTTATCGAAGCTTTCCGGGAAAAAGAACAGGGGCTGGCAGGACTGGGATTAGGAGGAGCTATCCTTATAAATCTATGCAGTGGTGCAGTACTGGTAGGATGGCTGATATTCGGAAAACTTGAACTGCCGGTACACGGTCAGATTTTATTATGGATCATAACAGTTGTACTACTGGTTATCAGCAGTATCGAACTGGTTGTTCATACTCAAGGGAAAACATAATCATAAATTACTATCACCTTATTTGTTTTGCACATTAAAACATTTTATACGAGAACTATATAACCTCAATTAAAATAAAATTTTCCATTTTCTTGCATTATGTAATTGCAAATATTAAAAAATTTTAGTATTTTAGCAACTATGAAAAGACCAGTAATAAAAACTAAAAGAAAATTATATAAATCTATAATCTTTCTCATTTTCTGCGAATTCATCTTCACCAGCCTGGGATTCTGTGGTCATAGTCATAATCATCAGAAACATTACCAACCAACTCTCGCTTTAGGACAACTGCAAAACCAATATTCTGACTCCCACCATTCTCATTCGACGTCCGGGCATACTAGAAAAGATAAATCAGATGCCGGAGATAAGTATCATTGTTCCTGTCTGGGCAATTTTCTTTCTGCCGGAATTCTTAAAATTGATTTTATTACACTTCACTATACAAAATTCATATATCAAGAAACCTCAAGCTATACAAGTCTCATGGAAGATTCTCTCTTCCACCCTCCCAGATATCATCAAAATTAAATTTTAAAACTTTTTACATTCTTAAAATTATCAGATAATAATTAACTTGTTTACCGGAGTTTTTTATGAAGAACTACCTAAAATGGGGTATTTTTATTCTGTTTATATTTACAGGACCGTTACCCAAAATCTATACACAGAGCTTATCCTTACCCAAGGCTGTCAAAGAAGCGGTCAATAACAACCTCTCTTTAAGTCAGGCATATCAGGAATGGAAAGCAAAAAAAGCACGGTTCTGGGCCAATATTTCCCCGGATTATCCCACCATTTTCACAGAAATGGAAGGAATTCCAGAAAACAGCCCTTCTTTAGATCAATTTCAAGTAAAAAAAAGTGGTATATCTCAGGAATTTGAATTTCCAACTGCTTATTTTTTTAAGGCACAGCAATCCCGTAACCTGCAGAAAAAAGCAAAAGCCCGCTATCAACAGCTTCGCAATGAAGTTGTGGCAGAGGTTAAAAAAGGGTTCTATAAGTTTCAGCTTTTCAACAAACAACAGGATTTGTATGAAAAAATTCTTTCCTTAACCAGAGAAAACTTTGAAAAAGCACGTATCCGGGTTATAGCAGGAGAAACAACCTCATATGACACCCTCAAATTAAGAGTGGATGTAACCGAGGCTGAAAATCAGGTGGTAAAGATCCAGAATCAAAAAAAGATAACACAGGCTGAACTTAATAAAATTCTGGGCAGGGAAATTGAAAGGCCTTTAGTATTACAGGGTGAATTACACCACAAACCGTTAAATATAAATCTGGATTCTCTCCGAAGTACAGCCCTTATAGCTCACCCCAGATTAAATAGTGCCAGAAAAGAAATTTCTCTGAAAAAAACAGAAAGAAATCTGGCCTGGAATGATCTGCTGCCCGGTTTACATCTCAGGTATTTCAAACAGGAATTCGGTAATAATTCCACCAAAAAAGCCTGGGGAGCTGAGATTGGCCTTTCCCTGCCTCTCTGGTCGTTTCTTAAAGGCCAAGGTGAAATTCGGGCTGCCAACAACACGCTGAATGCTGCCAGAACCAACGAGATTTCTGTTAAACAATCTATCCTGGTTGAGATGGACATAGCAATTGCAGCCTTAAAAATAGCAGAAAAAAAAGTTAACAGTTTTCAAAAAAACACTCTGAATCAGGTGGAAGAACTGGTACGTATCACCACCCGAAGTTATGAAGAGGGAGAGATGGGATATCTTCAGTTAGCAGACGCACTAAAAACAATGCATCGCATCAAAGCAGAATATTACCACTCAATTTACCAATACTTAAAAGCCAGGGCAGAACTTCTTCTGGCTGCTGGTATACCACCTGAACTCTAAAATATCGAGAATAGTAATTGATAATTTATGAATTGTAATATTAAAAATGAAAATTGAAAATGTTAATTGTTAACAAGCCAATGGCTAAAAAGCTAACAGCCAACTGGCTAAGGACCAATAACATTGGGGAGAATAAAAAATGAAATTTTTAAGATACATAAGTATTGGTATTATAGCAGTGTATTTTGCTCTCACCTGTTCTGAACCGCCCGGGCATGATCATTCCCATGAAGAGAAACAGAATCACACTCATACAGCCGATACAGATGAAAATACCCTTGATCACGATCATGAAAACGACCAGATCCTGAATAAGAAATCTCTTTCAGAAGCATCCTCCCCGGAACAGGAAGAACTGGAAAAATGGGCAGAACTGATAGATCTGAAAACTGCAGAAGCACAGAGAATTGACCTGGAGGAAATTCTAAAAGTGCCCGGAAAAATTGTCCCGGATCAGAATCAGATTGCAGTGGTAAGTCCCTTTCTGGAATCAAGTATAAACTGTGTTATGGCTGAGATCGGAGACTGGGTTGCACAAGGTGATGAGTTGATTTGTCTTTCCAGTCCGGAAATCGGTATATTGCGGGCTGAATTTGATAAAGCATTTGCCGAGCAAAAACTCAAACAACAAATATTTGAACGACAGAAAAAGCTGTTTCAGGAAAATATTATCTCAAAAAGATCCTTTCAGGAAGCAGAACTCGAATTTCAAAAAGCACAGGTTAATTATACTTATGCACGAAAAAAACTGCTGGCTATTGGTATCAGTGAAACAGAACTGTCGGATCCTCCTGTAGGACATAGTGATGCGGTGGGATCTACCCAGCATATACATGCTCCCATCAGTGGAGTGATAACTGCACGTAATGCAACTATGGGTGAAAAAGTGAACGCAACCCATCGCCTCTTTGAGATAATTAATCCTACCACTGTCTGGGGTGAGGCTGAAATATTTGAAAAGGATCTGACAAAAATTAATTTGGGTCAACTGGTTTATCTCAAGGTCTCCGCTTATCCGGAAGAAAATTTCAGTGGAAAAATTTTTTATATTTCCTCCACTCTTAACAAAACAACTAAAACCATTAAAGTCCTGATAGATATAGAAAATAAAGAGTACAAACTGAAACCTAACATGTTTGCTCAAACCTCTATTGTCACAGGGAAGAAAGAAAATGTTCTGGTGATTTCCCGAAAGGCTGTGTTGGAAGATGAAGGTCTGCAGATTGTGTTCCTCAAAGAACCACAGGGATTTCACCGGCATGTGATCAAAACCGGACTGGTATCAGGTTCCTATGTGGAAGTTCTGGAAGGAATTCCGGATAATGCTGAGGTAGTGACCAGAGGTAATTATCAGCTTAAGTCAAAACTTAAAATGAACGGTGTGGATCCCCATGCCGGACATTCTCATTAAAAGAGAAATTAATTATTTTGTGAAAATTGCTGATTCAATATAACTATCAGTATCGGACTCGGAATAAAAATCAAATAGTAATGAATAGAATAATGACCAAAATAAATATTGATGTAAAATCCTATAACTTAAATGTCAAAAGAAAAGGTACATACTATGATAAATCGTTTAATTAATTTCTCTTTAAAAAATCGGATTATTATATTAATTTCAGCTGTGATTTTATTGCTCCTTGGCATTTTTCTCTTTACCAAACTTCCGGTAGATGTATATCCAAACTTGAATGCGCCGGTAGTAACCGTAATTACAGAAAACCATGGTATGGCTCCTGAGGATATTGAAACCCTGATAACATTTCCTCTGGAGAGCTCCTTTAACTCGCTTCCCTATGTCCGGAGAGTTCGATCAAGTTCTACTCTGGGATTATCTAAAATCCATATAGAATTTGAATACGGAACCAACATTTATTTTGCCCGGCAGCTGGTAAACGAGAAATTGCAGATGGTGGCCCCGCATCTGCCAAATACTGTCGAACCTCCTTTTATCGGTCCCATCTCCTCCATGTTTGCCGATGCTGTTGAGTTTACCCTGAAAGGTGAAGATCTCTATCAGGTTCGTGATTTTACCGAATGGACCCTGAAACCACGCCTGCAGACTGTTTCCGGAGTTTCCAATGTAATAAACCAGGGCGGATTCCTGAAACAATACCATGTACTGCTTAATCCGGATAAAATGCTTACCTATGATATTGAAATAAATACTGTAATGGAGGCACTGCAGCAGAATAATATCAACTCATCGGGCGGATTTATAGAAACAGAATCCCAGGAAAAAATCGTACGGGGCTTGGGAAGAGTAAATTCTATAGCTGATATACAGTCAATACCGCTCAAAGAAAATCAGGGAGTTCCGATTACTATCCGAGATGTAGCACAGGTCAAAATCGGGGCTTATGTACGCAGAGGATCGGCCGGAGAAAGCGGTGAGGAGGTAGTAGTTGTAACCGTTCAGAATCAATACAATTCCAACGTAATGGAAACCATTAAAGGAGTTGAGGATGTTTTAATAAACATCAAGAAACAGGTGGCAGGACAAATCAAAATTGAACAGTTTTACAATCAGCTTGAAATGATCACCAAGTCTATTCGTAATGTATCCAATGCTATCATCCTGGGTGGTTTCCTGGTCATATTTGTACTCTATATCTTTCTTAACAATCTGAAAAGCACTATAATAGTGGCTCTGGCAATACCTCTATCCGCTGTGTTTGCCTTTATATTTTTCAGACTTTTCCACCTTTCCATTAATATTATGACTCTGGGAGGACTGGCTATAGGTCTGGGTATAATTGTGGATTCCTCTATAATTATGGTGGAAAATATTTACCGGCATATTCAGGAAGGTAAGGAATCTTTTACCTGTGCTCTGCTTAACGGAGCTCAGGAAGTGGGGAGTCCCATTTTCTTTGCAATTTTAATCCTGCTGGCTGTATTTGCTCCCGTATTTACCCTCCAGGGAATCGAAGGCAGGATGTTTATCCCTCTTACTTTTGCAGTCTCAGCCTCAGTATTGGGTTCATTAATAATATCACTTACTATTACTCCGGTACTTGCTTCTCTGGTCTTTAAAAATCTTAAGCAGAAAGTAAAACCGGGAATACTTCTCCGGATATTGAAAAAAGCCTATAATCCCCTACTGCATTATACCCTGACTCATGCCAGAAAAGTTGGTATTATCTGCATTATAATTGTAGCTGTGGGAATCGGATTATCCTTTTTCATCGGCTCTGAATTCATGCCGGAACTGGATGAATCTGCTCTTATCGTGGATGTACTGTTGCCTCCGGAAACCTCTCTGAAAGAATCAACCCGTATTGCCTCCCGGGTTGCAGCTACTATATCATCTCTACCCGAGGTGACCAGAGTAATACGGCGCACCGGAAAAGCCAGGGCCGCCGAGCACGCAGCTCCTGTATATTTTACTCATACTTACTGTGATCTTATTCCCAAAGAAAAACGTAAAAAATCCATTCACAGGATCAAAAATGAAATCCGCAGCTTATTAAAAGACCTTCCGGGAGCAAACATTCAGATAAATGCTCCCCTGCAGCATCGGATTAATCATTTGATCACCGGAACCAAATCATCTATCGCAGTAAAGATTTTCGGAGATAATATTAATTCAATTATCGATTTATGTCAACAGTTCAGAGATAAAATGAAATCCGTCAAAGGGGTTACTGATCTTCAGATAGAACAGATTTCCGGCGTGCCTCAGCTTCAGATAAAATTCAAACGGGATAAGCTGGCCATATACGGACTCAGTATCAAGGATGTATCCCGGATGATTGAAGTCGCTATCAAAGGAAAAGTGGCTACAGAACTGATAGAGACCCAAAAACGATACGATATTTTCGTACGCTATCAGAAAGAATTCCGGGATACTGAAAGACAAATTGCCAATCTGATGCTAGAAACCCGGCAAGGATACCATATTCCTCTTTCTGAGGTGGCAGAAGTCCGGGAAAACCTGAATCCGGTTAAAATTCTTAAAGAAGACGCTTTGCGTCGCGGTATGGTGGAGTGCAATGTAAGCGGACGGGATATGGGAAGTGTCGTTTCTGAGATAAAAGATAAAGTAAAGGATCTGAACCTTCCGGAAGGCTATTTCTATACCTTCGGAGGGACCTATGAGAATCAGGCCAGGGCCCTGAAACAGCTCACCCTGGTGGTAATCTTTACAATCATAATTGTCTTTTTCCTGCTCATTATCAGTTTTCGTTCCCTTAAAAACAGCCTGCTTATTATTATTAATATCCCCCTTGCCCTTGCCGGAGGTCTGATTATCCTCTTAATCACCAATTCCACTCTTTCTGTACCATCCATAGTAGGATTCATTGCTCTAATCGGAATAGCAGTACAGGATGGTATCGTGCTAACCAAACATATTACTCATTACCGGCAAACTGGGTTATCAGTACGGGAAGCAGTAGTACAGGCAGGCAACAATAAACTACGTCCGGTACTCATGACCACCTTTACTACTATGCTTGGACTGTTACCCCTGGCAGTACGTAATGTTACTGGTTCAGAGATTCAGAAACCACTTGCTTTTGTCATTATGTTCGGACTGCTTTTCTCTACCCTGCTCACTTTGCTGGTACTGCCGGCACTTTATACAGTGATGAATAGATCAGAAGAAAACAAATCAAATTCCAATAATTGTGTTTGATTCCTAATAATGGAAATCACAATTTATTTTATAGGACACCTAAAAGATAACAATATGATTCATCCATTTATTGAAGATAGGCTTAAAGAGGGTTTATAGAATTCATACTCAACACAAACTACACCTGGTTTAACCTAAATGTTTCATTAAAATTATTGCCTCCAATATATTATAACCGGTAATTTAAATGATATTATAAAAAATTTCCATTTGCATTAAAAAATATTATTGTGTATATTTTAGTAACACAATAAAAACACAAAAGGAGGCAGAATTGTGAAATTTTTAACAGTAAGAGATTTAAGAAGTAAATCTGCCCAGATCTGGAAAGAACTTCCTGATGAACAGGACATGATTATAACCAATAACGGACGACCAGTGGCAATCTTGTCTTCAATAAATGAATCCAATCTGGAAAGCTCCTTAAACTCAATTCGAAGAGCACGCATGGCCGAAGCTATTTCTACTCTCCAGAAAGAATCTGTAAAAAAGGGAACGGATAAGCTCACCATGGATGAAATTACTAATGAAATTCAAGAAACTCGAAAAAATATAAAATGAGAGTAGTGATTGACACTAATATTATTGTTTCCGGTTTGCTAACTCCATTTGGTCACTGTGCAGAAATTTTAAGATTACTAACCACCGGTAAGTTAATTATTTATCTTGATACAAGAATATTAGTTGAATATTTCAAAGTATTGAACCGTCCAAAATTCAGTTTCAACAAAGATTATGTTTCAATGCTGATAAAAGAAATCGAACTAACCGGTGAGTTGATAACCGGGATACCCTTAAAAGACTCATTACCTGATCCAGATGATAATATGTTTCTTGAAGTTGCTCTGGCAAGTAACGCAGATGGTATAATTACCGGGAATGTAAAACACTTTCCTCAAGAATTATGTGGAAATATAAGAATCTTCTCACCTGCAGGCTTTTTAACCTGTTATAAACAAAAAAACTTGTAAAAATAAACAGGGCCTGCCTTAATTAAGCAAAATTTAGAAAATCCCGGTTGAATCAAATATAATATTCTTAGGACTTAATTGCCAATCTCCCCACCCTCAAATCGGCCCCACCATCGCCCCTACAAAAATAACCACGGTTGCACAAAAAGAAATCAATATATTATCATCAACAGGGCCGAACTCATACCGTTCAATATAAGAGCAGATAACTGCGGCAATCACACCCCACCAGGGAATGGGAACTGCAGCTGATGACGCCAGCCAGTACCCCAGAGGAATGCAGACAAGGGCCATAAACACATTGCCGATCATATGTTTGGTTCTGCGCTTGAAAAAGGCATTCCGTACCACCCCGGTTATACCGTCTCCAAAAGCCATGAACATGGAAGGAATTATGGCAAGAAAGGGATCTTTCAGTGCATACCATAGAACACAAATTGTCACTCCCCACATAAAGGTAAACTTCACATCATTCTTATTTTTTTCTGTCTGCATCCAGTAGAATCGTTTACAGGTTTTATGGGGGATATAAGTAAAAATTGATAAAACCATTCCTACCAGCAAAGGGAATAAGGGGAGAGTATAAAAATAGGGAACAACCAGCGCTCCTACTCCACCTGCAGCCATATGAACAATCTTCCGGTTGTAATAAATAGCTACATTACTCTCTGTTCCTTTTCTCATCATCAGATGATAAAACCATTTGGTAAGAAAAACAATGGATATTGCATACCCGACTGATCCTACTGCCAGGAGGCTCTGCATAAAAATCGATAAATTCATAGCATGCTCCTTCAAAAATACCTTCAGCTAAAAAAATGAAAAAATAATTAAACAATAAAAAAATAATGAATTATTCCCAAAAAATCAAAGAATATTTCTCTTGACTTCTTATGCATGATTTCTTATATTTATGCATAAGGAGGTTTAAATCAGAACTACACTAGATTTACCGGAAAAATTGATGCAAGAAGCAATGA
>JAWODZ010000019.1:0-25169 GCA_046483025.1 bacterium | reverse complement strand
GCCGCGTTCGCCGACGAGATCGAAACCGAACTCAAGCTCCGGTACGGCGGCTCGATGGTCGGCGATGTGAATCAGGTCCTCACCTACGGCGGAATCTTCTCGTATCCCGCGTTGACGACGAAGTACTGCAAATATACGCGTGTAAACAATCTTGACCGCCCCTTCAACCAGTGCTTTGTCTTTCGGGTGCAGGGGCCGGGCAGGTAGAATGGTAGTATCGTAGTAGCAGGCAAAATCGGCATATTCGGGGTTAATGTCAGGCTCATATTTATGGGATTTTGTAATGGCTGTTTTGAGGCAGTCCGGCACTATTGCTGCCGGTACACCTCCAAAAAACTCAATTGCATTGGTGTTGGCTTTAATCCAGTCATGTTTTTTTTGACTAACAGCGGCTTCGACATAAGTGTATTGACTGGCACCTAAGACAGCGATAAACACTTCTACATCCTGTATTTCTCCGCTGTGCTTATCGACTATCTGAAGCTTCTTGCCGGTAAAGTCAACAAACATCTTGTCACCGGCTTTATGGGTCATATGCATACTTAAGGCAGAGCCATTCCGCCAAATCTGGTAATGATAACAAAACTGTGAATAGCTGTACCCATCAGGTTGCTTTTGGCGATACTCCTGCCATAAAAGGCCTAAAGTGACCCCTGTACGTTTGAGCTCAGTGGCGTAATATATAAAATTTTTACTAAGAGCTATATAACGTGCGGAATTCGGCTTGATTAGATCTTCAAGTTTAGACAACAGGATATCGTCACCCATTGTACTAATTGATTTGTAATTGAGTCCGACAGAATTGATGGACTCAATATACTTTTTTACAATAGGCCGGGATATGTTTAATGCTCGAGATATAGCCCGTCGGGTGAGATTGCATTCATCATGAAGCCTGATGATTTCCCGTATTTTATTCATTGGTGTCCTCTTCATTTTCTTTGTTTCTCCTCTTTTGATAATGAATTTAATCAATAGAGGAAAATGAATAATTTCAGGGAAATGTCCAAATAAGGTCGGTTGGTTTATAAGCCGGGTGGCAGCATTAAACCGGAATAGGTGGCAACATTAAACCGGAATGGGTGGCAACATACTCCGGAACAGGTGGCAACTTGCGGCCGGAATATGCACGGGGTGCCGAAATTCTGCACATCAGTTTCATAAATCCCTTTATCCGGATCATTTGGGGTATATGAATCGAAATACTTTGTTATGGAATCAACTGCTGCCTGGGTAACTCTGCCATTTCCTCCTTCTACCCATTGGGAATCCTGAACAAAAACATAACAATATTCTCCTACTGCTCTGCACGTCGATTCTACTTCATACTCCTCTTCTGTCCGCATATTGGTTGCCCACCAGGTATGAGAATCACCAACCTCAAAACCCCAGGCAGTGCGTTTATACATTCTCTGCTTTTGTTGTACTTCAGGATGTTTTTTAATATATTCTGCTAATTTTTTTTCCTGTTCATATAAAACCATGGAACCAGGAATACCCAGAAATTCTTTTTTCTCACTAACATTTTGCTTGGCAAGTTCTGTTTTTTGAACAGTAATATTATTATTTTGAGCATTTCCTGAAACAGTCAGGGACAGAAAGAACAAAACTGCAAACATAATCGATTTTCTATTCATCTTTAATGTTCCTTATCATCAATTATATATTTTTTTACTTTTACAAATGTACCTGTTTCATTTGTATTAATACTGTTATAATAAATCAATACTTCTTGTCCCTGCAAGTCCCACAGCTTTTTCACCATTTCTTCACTGCATTGAAGATAATATACATTTCCATTTATATCTTCCAGAGCAAGACGGGTAAACGGTTCATTCCCTGTAATAAAAATCACTCCTTTTATTGTCCGGGCTTCATGGGTATTATAAAATAAAGAACAATTCATTATAACAATAAAAATGAAAAATAAAGATATTTTTCTTACTATCACAATTGTATTCATTATATTAATACATCCTTTCTTTTTAATAAATTATATATTTATTGGATAAAAGGCAAGAAAAGTTTAATTTTTTATTTGAAAAAAATATTATAAATTCTATATTTCTATTATGAAAAATTTACAGAATATTCCTCAATTCCCCGATTTCATGCCCATATCACTCAGATATAAAAATTTTTTACACAAAAAACTGTGGAATTATCAACCGCAGGCATCAGAATATAATTTTACCAATCTGTTTATATGGAGAGAATATTTTAAATTAAAATTTTCTGTTCTGGACAAATGGCTCATAATTCTAAGTGATCAAAAATCTAACCAGCCTTATTGTTTCCAACCCATTGGTCCGGATAACCGTACAGAGGTTGTACACCGTATACTGTCATGGTTGCACAATACTTACCCAATGGTTAAGCCAATTATAAAAAGAGCGGATAGGAGACTTGTTGGCGAGATAAAAAAAGATAAAAATTTGAAATATAAGGCGGACAGAGATTATTTTGATTATATATATCAAGCTCAGGATTTAATTAGCCTGAAAGGTCAAAAATATCATTCCAAAAGAAATCATATAAATCAACTTTATAAAAACCATAAATATGAATACAAAGTTATAGATACAAATAATATTAATGACTGTATCCGGATTGAAAAACACTGGTGTGAACAAAAAAGTAATTTACACACCAAACAGATACAAGCAGAATGCAGGGCAATCCAGAAATTATTAAATTCATATAATTCATTGAATATTCAAGGTGGTATAATATATGTTGATGGAAAACCCAAGGCATTTGCCATTGGAGAATTATTAAATAAGAATATGGCTGTTATACATATTGAAAAAGCTGATGCAACCATCCAGGGATTATATCAGCTGATAAACCAAAAATTTTGTGAAAAGAATTATAAAAATATTTCTTTTGTAAACAGAGAACAGGATCTTGGTCTTAATGGATTGAGAAAAGCAAAAAAATCGTATTACCCTATTTTTTTCGAAGAAAAATATATAATTTCTAGAATAGATGAGTCTTTATAAATAAATTACCAGTCAGTAAAATTATAATTTATTCTACTCTTTTCATAATCACCAAAGTCACATCATCATTCCAGTTTTTCTGATTTCCAAACTCAAACACTTCTCTGAAAATCAATTGTACCAATTCCTTTGCACTTTTATTCTGATTTTTAATCACGGTCTGCTGCAGTCTTTTTTCGCCAAACTGCTCATCTGAATCTCCCTGACGTTCAATTAATCCATCTGTATATAAAACTAATATTGAATTTTTTTCCAATAATAAAAAATTACGCTCAAGTTCTATTTCCGGCAAAAATCCCAAGGTAATACCGGTTGCTTCCAGAGTATCAACTTTATCCCCTAAAACAACAAAAGGGGGAGGATGACCAGCATTTACATAAAACAGATGATTACCATTCTCTATCTCTCCCACAAAAAGCGAAACAAAATTTGTTGCATAGGTGCTTTTTTGAATAACTTTATTTAATTTTTTAATTGTATGTACCAGCCGCATTTCCTCTGTTAATCCCATACGTAGTCCTACAACTACATCCCTTACCAAAAGAGCAGCAGGCAGACCGTGCCCACTGGCATCTCCCAGACTGACTCCAAAATTATCTTTGCTAAAATAAAAATACTCAAAAAAATCGCCTCCAACATATTCTGCAGGCTGAGAATAGCCGTAGGCATCAAAACCTTTAAAATGTGGAGCTTCTCTGGGCAGAAGACTTTTCTGAATCTGTTCGGCTCTCTTGATATCAGTATTCATCATTTGGGAAAACAATCTGTAGTTAAGAGCAGTCCGTAAGGCGTTAAGGAAAAGAGTAGTTTCCTCGTAACTCCAGCCCATACTCAATTCAAATAAAAAAATCCATCTTTTAACCGGAGTATGGACATGAATGGCTGCCGGAGTAATGTTTTCATAATCAACTCCAAAATCAAAATCTTTAATGTAAAACAGCTTATCATATATCATACATCCATTTTTTGATATTTGTTTTATAGTCTCACTATTAATTGGAATTCTCTCTTTTATACCTGTTGAGTTTTGGTTAATGGAATCAACCAGTACATAATCATCACCCCTTTTTTCATAGATATGACTATTAAGTATATTCAGCGATTTTCCAAATTTGTCATGGATTTCACTTAAAATGGTAAAAAAGAAATTATCATGGGACTTTTCCTTCCTTATTTTAGAAAGAATTAAATCCAGTTCTCGATAAAATACTTTTGGTTTTATCATGATTCCCATACCCCCTCAATTACAGCTCCGCATTTAGGACACTTCCCCTGTTTTACAATATTATCACTTACTTGAAATCCAACTCTCTGAATAACACGGGTTCCACAGGAATAACAAAATGTGTTTTCTCCTTCATCCCCTCTTACATTACCAGCATAGACAAAATGTAATCCAGCTTCATATCCAATTTCCATAGCCCGCCATATGGATTTCACTGATGTCGGGGGTTTATCAAGCATTTTATAGGTGGGATAAAAACGACTGATATGCCAGGGAATACCAGGATCACATTCTGCAATAAAATTCGCTATCTCCTCTAATTCCTGTTTGGAATCATTCAAATCCGTAATTAACAGGGTAGTTACTTCTATCCAGACACCTGCAGCCTTCATTCTTAATATTGTATCCACAACCGGTTGTAATTTTGCACTGCATATTTCTTTATACGTTTTATCACTAAATGATTTTAAATCTACATTTGCTGCATCCATGAATTCTGATATTTCCTGAAAAGATTCTCTGGAAAAATAACCATTAGTGACAAATACGTTTTTTATCCCCTGTTCTCGGGCCAGCTTTGCTGTATCATAAGCATAATCCCAGAATATGGAAGGCTCAGTATAGGTATAGGCAATTGTTTTACATTTATTTTTTAAGGCAGTTTGAACGACCTGCTCAGGTAAAAATTCTCTTCCTATTATATTTTTTCTCTCCCTGGGCAATTGAGAGATATCTGCATTCTGGCAATACTTACAATGCATATTACATCCTGCAGTTGCAATAGAAAAAGAAAGTGTACCGGGCAAAAAATGAAATAACGGTTTCTTTTCTATAGGATCAGTGTTGGCAGCAATGGTTTTTCCATATACCAGAGAATACAGAGTTCCCTCCCTGTTTTCCCTGACCCCACAAATCCCCCGTTTCCCTGGAGGAATAATACATTTGTGTTCACAGGCACAACACTCTACTTTTCCATTTTCTTTCTTATTGTAAAGTTTCACCTCTTTCATATTACTCCCGTTCTTTTTTACTATTAATAATACTCACTTTGATATTATATCGCTTATTCACACCATACCACCTTTCATATTCTCTATTACCGTTTTTCTTTTACCTTTGGTCTTTTATCCTGTTTTCTCCATATCCATTTTTCATCTCTCTAAAGTATGAATCTTTCAGATTATCTATTATAATTTTTTACCAGATAATATACACCACTCCTCTAGCCAAAACTCCCAAAATAAGAGCTATAACTGTTGTTAAAAGAATTATTAGTAACGTTTTTTTTGCCTTAATCTGTTTCCAGAGTGCTCCAATTGTTGCTACACAGGGAATATAAAAAACCACAAAAATTGTAAATACAAGTATTTGGCCTGCATTCATCACACTGCTTAAATCACTGGTACCAAATGCCTGCATAAGCATTAACATGGAGAGTTCTTTTCTTAGCACCCCAAAGATCAAAGTCACTCCAACTTTTGACGGAACCCCTAACAACCCGGTTAACGGAGATAAAACATTGTTAATGATCTGTGAAAAATTAAAATATTCAACTAATGCTAAAACTGCACTGCCTGCAATAAGCAAAGGCCAGGCAATAATAATAAAATCCTTTAACCGCAACCAAGTCTTCATTAAAAGAACTTTAAATTGTGGTACTTTATAAGCTGGTATCTCTAACATTAATCCCGGGGTTATCTCAGGGAGTAAACGTTTCATAATTGTACCAGTAATCCCAATTATAATTAGATTTAAAAAATATATAACAAACACATAGGTACCCCCAAGATAATATCCTACCAGACCCATGATTATGGTCATGCGTGCTGCACAGGGAACCATGGTTGCAATCATAGCAGTTATAAAACGATCTCTGGGAGATTCAATAATTTTGGTAGCCATTACTGCAGGGACATTGCATCCGTATCCTAAGACAACAGGGATTACTGATTTACCATGTAATCCTATCTTGTGCATAATACCGTCCATTAAAAATGCTACTCTGGGAAGATAACCGATATCCTCCAAAAATGCAAGACCAATCAAAAAAGGGATCAGATAAGGTAATACTATTGCAATTCCTCCTCCGATACCCTGAACTGCTCCTTTGGCAATAACTGAAATCAAAGAACCTGCACTAAGGATGTTGTATACCCAGGCGGCTATATTATCAAAAAAACCAGTAAGAGGTTTCTCGATCATTTCACCAAACGTAAAAATAACATTAAAAAAAACCAGAAGTATTGCCACTAAGAAAAAATATCCCCAAAAATTATGCATCAATACTGAATCTATTCGATCCCGCCAGTCAATGTGTGATTTCTTTAATCGAATTACCTTTTCATATATTGACATAGAAAGACTGTGCCTTTCTGCATTGATTACTTCATCAGACGTTGTTCCATGTAAATCTTCGATCTCATTTCGAAATGTTTCAATGTTCGTAATGAGTTCAGGATTCTTCTGTTTTATCATTTGTTCAAAATACTCATTTCTTTCCATTAATCGGGTTGCCACCAAATGTTTGGATAATCTCTCATCAAATTCAACAACATTATTTAATATATTCATCATCTCCTCAATCCTTACTTCCACATCCTTATGCCCTTTTATATGTGATGGCAATTTTCTCTCTCGAGCTGTTTGTAAAGCTTGAGTAAGCAGTTCTGAAACTCCTTTACCTTTGGAAGCAACTGTTGATAAAACCGAAATTCCTAAAAGGCGCGATAATTTCGTTACATGTATCTCAATTCCTTTTCTCTCAGCCTCATCTATCATATTTAAATCAAGAATCATGGGAATATCTAACTCCATCAATTGAAGAGTAAATTCCAGACTGCGGGATAAAAGCGAACTATCCAGAACATTTATCAACACATCAATTGGCTCTTCAAGCAGATATTTCTGAGTATCCCTGGATATTTCATCATTTCCGGTAAGAGAGTAAATGCCGGGAAGATCAACAATCTGACATACACACGTTCCTATTCGAACCTGAGTATGAGTATACACTACTGTAGCCCCGGGAAAATTAGAAGCAATAGATTTATATCCTGCTACTTCATTGAAAATAGTACTTTTCCCACAATTTGGCTGTCCGACTAACGCTATTGTTATCTTATCAGAATCAGATTTTTTTTGTTTGTTTTTTCTTTCCGGTGTCATATACTTTTTTTCTCTCTGTACTAATCCAGCATTTATTATAAAAAACTAGAAGATAAATGCTAGAAGTCAGAGGTTAGTCTTTTCCGTTAATTCCCGAAACAATCTTCTATCTTTTGAACATAAAAAAGACCGCACTGCTCTCTGATAATAAACTACCCAACGACAAGAATCATTTATTATTCTTATTATACATTGAAACCACAACCTTTCCCGCCATACCACGCCCCAGCGCAACATCCATTCCATGAACATTTACTAAAATAGGACCTTTCATGATACCGCTTCTTTTTACAGTGAGTATGTCTCCTTTATGAATACCCATTGTATTCAAACGGTTACGTGCACCAAATCCTCCTTGTATACTTTCTACAACCACAGATTGATTCATCTGTACTTCATCTAAGGTTAATTTATGCATTTTAATCAACTCTATTTTCCTTATAACTCATAAAATTTTTAAGCTCTTGAAAGGTTGCCTGACTAATAACATGTTCCATTAAGCAGGCATCACGTTCTGCTATCTCAGCTTTTATTCCCAGTACTTCAGAAAGAAAATTTTTCAGAACCGTATGGCGTTCCAATATTTTTTCAGCTACCTGTATACCAAATAGGGTTAATTCAACAAAATTATAGCGATAATGATTTACAAATCCCTTTTTATGAAGTTTTTTTACTGCACTGGAAACACTGGGCATAGAACATTCTAACTTCTCAGCAATATCCTTTACTCGTACATTTCCCTTTTCTTGTTGAATTATTAATATAGCTTCAAGATAATCTTCCATATTATGTGATAAATTTTTATTCATTTTTAATCTTTAGTTTATATTAACTAACAAAGTTAATCATAACTAACTTAATAAAATTTTATTTTCCTGTCAAGTATTTTTTTATTTTTTTTTATACAATATTTATAAATTTTTTTGTTGATTAATTAAAAAAAAAAAACTATATTATAAAAATTATTTCCAAACTTAATATGATATAAAGTAACTATTCTTTTATTATACATTTTGTTTATATTCACTATTTAATCTAACAAGGAGGAAATATGGTAAAAAAAATGATTTCTACTGTATTAGTTTTCACAATTGTTGTCATTATCGCCAACCCTGCCTGGGCCAGTAATGGTACTCAAATCGGTATAATTGGAGCACGCTCTACAGGTATGGGCAGTTGTTATCGGGGTTTAGCAAATGACTGGAGTGCGGTCTTTTTTAATCCCGCAGGATTGACCCAG
Source organism: bacterium (assembly GCA_046483025.1). Classification (GTDB taxonomy): domain Bacteria; phylum Zhuqueibacterota; class QNDG01; order QNDG01; family CAYUAG01; genus CAYUAG01. Next base: position 16,537 of record JAWODZ010000019.1, on the reverse strand, counting down.
TTAAATGGGAAATGGACTATTGGGATATCAAATGGTATAGTAATGCCAAGAGGTTCATATACTGCCAAAGAATATTACTTAACAATGTTTCCATTTTCCGGAATGAATACAGAACAGGTTGATGCAACTCCGCAAAACTTTTTTGTCCCTTCCGTAGGAATATTTTACAACCCATCTGATAAACTGACCTTTGGACTGGGTGTTTTTGCACCTTTTGGCCTTGGTTCCGAATGGGATCTCATTGATTTACCATCATCTTATGGTAATTCTACTGGTATTTCCAAGGATAAGGAAAGTTACAGTGATCATCAGGTAATCAACGTTCAGCCTACTGTGGCATTCAAAGTATCTGATAATATTTCAATAGGCCTGGGAGTTAGCTACATATGGGGTAAAATGGATCTTGATATGGTTAAGCTGGCTTTTAATCCTGCTTTACAATCTTGGGGTAGTCTGACACAAGGTTTAGCACTGAGTGGAATAACATTGCCGGCTCTCACACCAGATCAATACAGAATTGCTGTGGAAAATAATCTCTCTGGCTCGGGTACAGCATGGGGAGCAAATCTGGGAATTCATTATAAAGCAAGTGACAAACTTTCCTTCGGCGCCTCAGTGCGTTATTCTACGGATTTAAAATTATCAGGTGACAACACACAGATTACAATCATGCACGGCGATGCTACCAAGTATGGTATCCTCTCAGCAGTGCCGGATGCTGCCTTTGCCAGCGATTCTGACCCTACAGGAACTGCTACAAAACAGGGATTACTCGCCTTATTCAGCGGAATGAATATTTCAGAAACTTCTGATGTAGAAGCTGATCTTCCCTTACCTTTAACCGCTGGTGCAGGATTTGCTTACAAAGCTACAGATAAGCTGACATTAGTTGCAGACGTCTCCATGACTCGATGGTCCTCCTGGGATGTCATCGATGTTGAAATTGAAGATGGTGACAACCTGGAACTAAAACAAGACTGGAAAAATACTATAGAAGTTGGAGTTGGGGCTGAATACAAACTGTCTTCTCTGCTTGATCTGCGAGCCGGTATCTATACTGTTGATTCACCAGTTCCGGATGAAACCATGTCTCCCACCATTCCTGATCCCAACCGCAGATATGACATTTCCGGTGGAATCGGACTTCATCTAGGAAAAATCACCTTTAATCTTACTGGTGAATATGTATTCTTTCCGAACAAAACAGTTGATTTATATGAATTTGATTTTGCTACAGGAATTGCTGAGAATTATGCCGGAGACTATGAATTTAATGCTATTGTTATAACAGCCGGTGCTCAAATTAACCTTTAATAAAAATTCATACTATTTATTAAAACCCGGTCTTAAATTTGTAACCGGGTTTTTTTATTACCTAAATTTTATAGCTCTTTCTTCAAAATACCTTATTTATAAATTTATTTATAAAATTAAAATAACTACTTGACAATTAACTATAATTATAGTAGATTTACTAATATAATAGTATTATTTAAAAAATTAAAGGAGATAACCAATGTTTGGTGTATTTATCCTTAAAATATTTCGATTTACTATATATTTTATCATATTTCTATTCTTTAATTGTCAAATTGTTTTAAGTTCAATAAATGATAATGACATTAATTACACAATTTATCAGTTAATTTTTGAAGGAGAATATCAAACTGCCAAAGAATTACTTTTAAAAGAAATTAATGTAAATCCAACTGATCTTAACACAGTATATATGCTCGGAACAGTTAATTACAACTTAAATAATTATAATCAGGCTGGAAATAATTTTTCTCATATTCTAACAATCGATACGTGCAACACAAGAGCTTATGAAATGCTGGCCAAGATATACACAAAAACCGGCAGATATAGAAAAGCTGAGAACATACTTAAAAAAGCAATTCAGTTAGATACTTCAAATTTCAGTTTAAAAAAAGATTTAGCAGAGATCCTCTATCAAATGGGAAAGTACCAGGAATCCGGAACATTATTCTCTGAACTCATTAACTTCAAAAATCAGCCTACCTGGTATCTTTACTATATGCATGGATTATGCAATTTAAAACAAGATGAGATCGAAAATGCTATTTCCAGTTTAAAACATGCAGTTGTTCTGGATAGTATGAATGTAAAAATTAAATATACTATCGGTAAGGCCTATTATATTAAAGAAGAGTATGTCACCTCCCTCATTTATTGTAATCAAGGACTGATGCTGGATTCATTACATTTTAATTTAAATAAATTAAAAGGTGATATCTTATATCTCAGACAACAATATGTTCAGGCAATTCATCCTTATACCATTGCCTTAAAAAACAATCCCAAATCCTTATCGATTTTAAAAAAATTAGGATTCTGCTATTTCACTGCCGCTCAGTACGATTCAGCAATTGATACATTAATTGAAGCCTGGAAAATTAATGATAAAGATCCGCTGATTGTATTTTACCTGGGAAAATGTTATAAAGAAAAAAAAGAAACAGAGAAAGCTATAGAAATGTTTGAGCTGGCAGCAGAGTATTCAATTCCTGACTATATTAATGGCATCTATATAGAAATGGGACTTTGTTTTCAGGAAGTAAGGGACTATGAAAATGCCATAAAAGCCATTAAAAAGAGTTTGCAATTCCCGGATTCTGAAGGTATTGCCTACTATAATCTGGCTAATATATATTATGAATACTATGTTGATAAGCAAGTGGCTTTAACCTATTATAAGAAAGTACTCAATTACGGTTTAAGTCCTGTAATCACCAATTTTGTAAAAAAAAGAATAACCAGTATACTCGAGGAACAGCACTTAAAACAATAATCAGTCAAATATTGACTATTGTTAACAAAATATTTACTGCTTTGCGAGCTCTGCGAACCCTTTGCCTGCTCTGCGTAAAATTTTTTTTAAAATTAACCCTTATAAGATGCAACTAATTTTGATAAAATCACTCTCACTAAAACATCATCGCCCACATATATTTTTATACGGACAATATTCACATTTATCTCTGTTCTCTGTCTGCTGAAAGGGAACTTCTGTATCAAGGATATCAGCAATAATGTGTTTTAATACAGATATTGACTTACCAATTTCTGTTTTTCCTTTAAAAAGATAATCTTTATTTCTGCCTTGTTTTAAATACTCTATATGCTCTTTTTTTTGCTGATTTCTGAAACTATAGATGCCAAGTCTGCATCGGGTATCACTGCTGATGTACCCTGATCCTGCAACCAAAAAGTAGTAACAGATAAGCTGCAGCACCTGTTCATTTTTTTGTAACTTATCAAAAAGATATGTATTGTTATAATCATTTTTGAATTTAAACTGAAGAGAATTGATAGTACCGGTTTTAAAATCAATGATATTAGTAAAACCAGCATACTTTTCAATACGGTCTATCTTACCATACAGTTGTATTGTTTTTTTATTAACCGTTATATTCCGTTCTAGTTGTTCTTCAATGCTGATAATTGTTTTACCGCTTACTTCATTATCAAGATATCTGCTGATCAGTGATTTGATGATATTACAATAAATATAGTTTCTTCCTTTGCCTATATCTACATTGCCCAGTGACTCCTGATATACCTGTTCGCATAACATCTCATACTGTTCTTTTAAATTTTTTAAATGATTTTCTGATATTATTTCCCCTACTAAGGGTCTGTATAATTTTTCCAGGGTTTTATGAATAATAACACCAAATACTCTGTTATCAGCAGACTCAATAACTTCTTCTCTTTCTTCAAGTACAAGAATATATTTAAGATAAAATTTTAGAGAGCAGTTAACATAGGTCTGAAGTCTGGTGGGAGAATATTTCATAGCTGTTAGTTTTTCCAGTATCTCATCATCTTTTCTAATCATCAATGCCTCAGGTTTCGAATATCTGGTATTAATATTAAATATAGTTTCTCTTACTTCAGCATTTTTATTTTTAGAAGTATACTCCCTGAGCAACTGTTCAATAAAACGACTTTTTTCTCCTTTTCCGAATTCATCACTTTCAGTATTATAAAAGATCTTTACCGTATCAGCCTTTTTCAGTAAGCGATAAAAATAATAAGCATAAATTGAATCTTCATGTTCGTAAGTCACCATTCCAAAATATTTTCTAACATCATAAGGTATAAAACTATTTTTAGAACGACTGGCCGGCAGTATTCCTTCATTTGCACTAAGAATATAAACATTACTAAAATCAAGAGCTCTGGTTTCCAGAAATCCCATAATCTGAAGACCCTGCAGGGGTTCACCCAGAAAAGGAATTGAAGTACCTTCAACCACTGACTTAAACAAATTCCAGAACGTCTTCAATTCTAATTCCAGATCAAATTCTGCTATAGTATCTTCCATCTTTTGAAGTTGCGTATAGAAATGATATATATATTCAATCTCAAGGGAGAACCCCTCTTTATCTTTTATACTGGTGACAATATTCTGTAATATAGTCTTTATATATTCAATAAAGGAAGAAAAAGAAAGAATTGGGGTGAACATATAATTTATATTATGGGTAAAAATTTTCAATTCTTGTTCATTAATTACTACTCTGTTTTCTTCCAGGCATTCCTTTAAAAACTGATTTACTGTGATTCTGTCCATCGCTAATACATAGGAATGAAGAAGTATATTTCTGACATCACGGAAAAAGAAGGTAATCCCATTGTCAGATGATTCTTTATTGCTCTGCAGATCAATAACTGAAGTTAAAAGGTGATAAATACCAGTATTTTTAAGTGGATATCCCATAGTAACATTCACCTGCAACAGATCTTCGGGGAGAGAATTTAATAGAGGAAACAACAATGACTCATCCGGTAATACAATTGCTGTATCATTTTGCTGGGATATTTCTTTTTTAAGAAATTCACCTGCAACTTTTGCTTGCGCAGTCCTGCCTGGAACCCCAATGATATCAATTTTTTTTGCTGAATGCAAAAGCTCATCTGTGATCCATGTGACCTTCGTGTTATTATTGACCAAAGGATTTTTCCGGAAAAAATAACCTGCTTCCTGTGTTTCATCTTCATAAAAATAAGTATCAATATCCCAAAAAATCTCAGCTTTCCCCTTTTCCTGTAACTTTTCCATTAATGTCTGCTCTGCATCAGATAGAGCATTAAAGCCGGCAAATATGACTTTATCCCATTGAACAAACCAGGAAATATCGAACTGATCTATAATTTTTCGTAAAGCCAGACCATAATATGCTTGTTTATCTTCCAGCAGCTCAGCAGTAAATACTGTATAAAGCTGCTGTAAATTTTCAGAAAACTTAATAAATCCCTTAATAACTGTACCACCTCTATCAAATTCTTCATCAACACTGCTAATCTGTCTGAGAGAGGTAAATAGTTTATTCTGATCTATCAGATAGAGATCTATTTCATTAAAATCAGAGATAACCATCTTCCCCCATTCATAGAATTGATCAAAACTTTTGGGATTATCAAAACAATTCCTGTAAATAGGATACAGCCTGAAAACCAAAGAAAGATTGTCTATTAAATATACATGCGATACAATACTGATAAAATCTCTTATTGAATAGAGTTCAGGTATCCAGCATGGTTTAGGTATTTTTTCATTTTTCTGAATATATTTTTTTAGAAATAATCCTGCTCTGCGATTGGGGGTTATAATCACATAATTGCTGAAATCAATATTCCTGCCAGCCAGCTCATCAACTACTTTTGCCAAAAACTCCATCTAAACCTCCTTGATTACACCAGTATTTAGATAGAGAATATATTTTTTTATATTGTTATATCCCATCTTTTTTAAAAGGACGCCGTATTTTTCTAATTGAAGAACATGATCCCGATTCTGTATACCTGTTTTGTAATCAATTAATATAATCCTGTTATTATCCTTAATCACTTTATCCGGTCTGTATTCTTTTTCAGATGTAACTATTGTTTTTTCATTCATTATTTGTAACCCTGACCGAAACCAATCTTCAACCTTACCACCAGTATATTCCAGTTTCATTATTCTATGTATATCCTCTCTGATCATAAACTTTTCCTTACTTGAAAGATGGCCCTCTCTGTATTTGTTTTCAATTGCTTTATCAATATCTTCGAATATCCTTATTTCTGAGAGAATACTATGTACCAAAATACCCCAGTCCACTTTTCTGGTTCGCTCTTCATCTTCAAGTTTCCATAAATCATGTGATCGTTTTCTGATTGTAATTTTGTGTCTCCAGGACTGGGTATTGAAACCCTCTAATATGTGTGGTAGAAACTGTACTTCGGGTCTTTCCTTTTTTGCCTTTTCACCTTTGGTCCAGAAATTCGATACTTTGGTCAAACTCATTTGCTGTATATTTTTTTCTATTAAGTCTGAGGTGGTTTTTACGGCTGAGTTTTTACCAGGTTCATAATAAATATACAGTCTGTCCTTTGGTCTGGTAAAAGCCACATACAGTAAATTAATATTGTCCAGTATACTCAATTTTCTCTCTTTTTCGTAATCCTGTTTAAAATATGACTCTTCCATATCTTTCTGTACATCAACCATAAAGGGAAAATTTTTTCTCTTCCCCGCTAATTTGTCACTCCATACCCAGATAATATGCTGTTTTAATCCTGAAGAACTGTCGAAAAGATTCCAGCTGAACGGGACAAACACAATAGGAAATTCCAGTCCTTTTGCTTTGTGAATAGTAGATACCCTTACAGCATTTTTATATTCTGCAGCAGGTAAGGTGGTCTTATCCGAGTCACTGTATTCATCCCACCAATCCAGAAAACCATGAATATCACTTTTAAATTTCTCTGAATAATCAAACACTACTTCAAGAAAACCCTGTACATATCCGGGGTTTTCTGTGTTCAATTGAAAAATTCTGATAATCTCTTCAACCGCTTCATACACAGGAAGATGATATAATATTAATTTTTTTTCTGTAAATTCTGGTGAAATGTTATGCTCAATAAAAGGAATATCAATATCACTACTCTGCATATTCCTGAATTCAGCCGCCGGGTTGCCACAATTAAGCCACATATTATAAAGAGCAATAAGATCATCCCGGGCAATATACTCTAAAACACTGATCACAAATCTTACTGCAGAAGAATTTTTTAATATAAGAGAATCCGGTGACATTACCGGAATGCCATGTTCTGATAAATACTGAGCCACAGCATCACATTCTTTATTCTTTCTTACTAATACAGCTATATCACCAAAATTATACCCATTATTTTCTTGACAAATTTTCTGAATCTCTTCAGACAGATTTTGCAGCTTACATGCATCCTTTTCTTCTTTATTATTGTTATCATTAAAAGATGGTTCAGCAATTTTAATAAATCCTGTTCCCGGTTTTACAGGATTCTGGAGAACAAGATCCTCAGAGTAAATCTTATCAAAAAGTTCATCATCTATATTAAGATGTTTCTTCACTTGAGAGAAGAATTTATTGTTGAAATCAACAATTTCGCTGGTACTGCGGTAATTATTTTCCAGAACCTTAGTTTTTATATGCTGATTAAAGTTCTCCTCAATTTCCTGCTCCATAATCCTTACATCACCTGCTCTCCATCTGTAAATTGCCTGTTTTCCATCTCCTACTACCATATTAGAATTACCGGTGGATAGAGATTCCTCTAAAAGTGGTAAAAGATTTGTCCACTGAAGAAAAGATGTGTCCTGGAATTCATCAATCATAATATTATTGTATGTATCACCCATTCTCCAGTAAAGAAAAGGCACTGATTCTCTTTTTATTACCTCTGCTACTTTCAAACCAAAATCTAACAAAGGAATTTTATTTTTCTCCTGTTTGAATTCTGTTTTAAAATCAAGAAATTTTTTTATCAAAGCTTCTGAATAGATATTTTTAAGAATCAAATAATGAGTGTTAAAAATTATCTTATTGTCCTGAATATAGTTCATTATTTCATGAGCATATGATAAAACTCCCTGCTCGAGTGCATTTTGTATTTTCTTAAATTTTTCCGGATTCTTCTGTTCACATTTTTTTGTTACCCATTTATTTTTTTCCAACCATGAATTAATTTTAAATTCTTTTGGTCGCGAAGCAACTTTATACTTAACTAAAGCACCCGCTGGTCCTTTTGACTTCTGGAAAAAATCATCAACTGTCAACCCATTTTCATCAATAATCTCTACTGCCTTTGCAGCCATGGAATTTATTTTTTTTCTGAATATACTGACTTCTTTTTCCAGTTCCAGGATCAATTCTATCCAGAAAGTATCATCATATTGAGCATGTGCTATTTCAAGGACTGGGTCAATATATTTCTCATTAAACGTTACTTTACCTATTTTCTTTAGTTCATTATCAAGATGCCAGGATCCGGAACTGTATATTTTAGAAAGTGCAAATTGAGTAAGTACAGTACCAACAAAATTATCCTCCTCAGCAGTAACTAACAAATTCTCAATAATCTGGTTGAACATGTAATCCGTATCTAACTCAACCTCATAGGTAAGAGGCATATCCAGATCATAAGCAAAAGTTTTTACAACCCGGCTTATAAAACTGTCTATGGTCATGACACTGAAATGTGAGTAGGAATGCAGAATAAAGTCACCAAGAATTTCACAATTCTTTCTGATCTTTTCTTTATTCAGATTATGTTCCTCTATCAGCTCATTAATTAATTCATTAGTCCCTTCATTAATAAACTGATGTATACAGGTAATAATCCTCTCTTTCATCTCTGCAGAAGCTTTGTTGGTAAATGTAATTGCCAGAATTTTAGAAAATTTTGAAGGGCGGGAAAGACAAATTCTTAAATATTCCTTGACCAGGGTATAGGTTTTCACTGAACCGGCAGATGACTTATAAACTGTCAGCATTGTTAATCCCTGTATATCTTAAGAAAAAAATTGTAGTGCATATATTAATCAAAAGTAAAAAAATAAATTTATTGATGTAAGCATTTATGTGTATAATGATTTAAGATTAACGATTTTAGATTTTAGAAGTAATAAACCTATCCTGAAATCGTTTTACAACTAAAAAAACAGTATCTACACTTTTTCCCAATATCTTGTTTACTTATTGGAATCCTTCTCTACTTCATTAAAGTTTAACTCAAAACATTAATGAACAGTTCTGTCATCCTGAGGAACGAAGTGACGAAGAAGTTATCCTGCGCGACCGTAGGGAGCAAAGAATCTCACGCTACTGAGTGTTCAGTAAAGTAACAAATCTGGCTGGAAATGAACGCTATTTTTTTTGAATCGTACTTTTCCAGCAAAAAAACCGTCATACCTCTTTATTCAGAGGCGTGAGATTCTTCGCTCGTTTTACTCGCTCAGGATAACGTCTTCACTCCTTTCAGTCATTCAGAATGACAATACGAAATGATTGATTTGAAAACTGTAAACTTTTTTCAGGACGACACCTCTAAAATCTCACATCGTTAATCCTTGTTCGTAAATCATTCTAATTTCTCAACGCTCACTGTATTACTTTCTCATACACTCTATAGGTTTTGGCTTTGGTAAATCCCAGTTTTTTTATGGGATTATTCATAACCATATTATCTTCCAGCACATAGTTTGCCTCCACATACCCGGGTTTCTTAGGAGACAGAATTTCATAGAGTCTATTATAAAATAATATATCAATTGCTTTCCGGCGATATTCAGGGAGAATACCAAGTCCCCACACCCGAAAATTGCGGATGTTTCTTATACCGCGTTGTAATTTGAATATTCCAAAGGGAAAAAGTTTACCTCTTAACTTTTTTAAAATAATATTAATGTCAGGTAAAACTATCATATACCCTATTGGTTTACCATTGATTTCTGCCAGCATAATGATATCCGGATCAACAATTAACTTAAGTGACCCTGCCAGATGTTCAGCCTCGTTTTCCGATACCATCATATATCCCCAATTGTCTCTGGTTGATTCATTTGCTATCTTAACCAGCAGTTTCGTCTCTTGTTTAATATTTTTTATATCTATGGATCTGACAGTCACCCCATATCTTACCGCGATCTTCTTTGCAAACTGAGAGTATTTCTGCGGCAGTGTATAGGAATGAGCCTCATCAACCTTATATACAAAAACATCCTTTGCCTTTTTTAACCCGGAACATTCAAGCTGATCAGGATAATATGCTGGATTATAGGGGGACATGATCATGGGAGAGGAATGAAAATCATCAATTAGTAATCCGCATTCCTGAGAAAACCCCCATGGCCCCTGCATAACCACAGCATTTTTCTGTTTCAGCCAATCATAAGCAGACTGGAATAAAAGCCTGGCACCTTCTTTATCATCAATGCATTCATAAGAACCGAACAGCCCTCTGGTTTCTCCCCAGTTTTCATTGGCAAAATGATTAATATAAACACTGATCCTTCCAACTGGTGTACCATTTTTAAAAAGCAAAAAATGCTGATAATCGCAATGTTCCAGCATGGGATTAAATCGTGCAGTATATTTCCTCTTTTCTTCATATAAAAGGGGAGCTACCCAATAAGGATCATTTTTATATAACTCATAAGGAAGTTTAATGAATTTCTTTAAATCCTTTTTTGTCTGAACGGGCTGTACGTTAAATACCATCACTCCCCCGGAACTGCATTATGCTTCCCCTTAATTTTTATGCTCCTGTTGAGATACTGTATCATATTTTCTCTTTAAGGAAAATTCAATAAGAATTGCACAAATAATCCCTGAAATCACCAAAGGCCAAAACCAGGGATTCCATCCGTAACCAAGCGCTGCAATAACAATCCCCATAATAACATTAAAAACCAATCCGATTATTCCTGCCTTCACCCACCACATTAGATCAAAAGAAATCAGTACAATAAGTACTCCCATTAAAGTTCTGGAGAGAATAATGGACCATACTGCCAAATTTGAATATTCGTTGGTTATACCGGTAGCTAAAAGCCAGGTAATAATTCCATAAAACAATCCCCATTCAGCTCCGGAACGTAAGCGGCGCCACTCTATGTTCATAAAAATATTCTCCTTAGAAGTGGATTAGTATTCACTTTCATTTTTTAATTTTTTCCTTTATTCTCCAAATAATTTTGTAGCAAATCTATGGGAACCGGAAAAATTGTAGTAGAATTATTCTCAGATGCCACTTCAACCAACGTCTGTAAAAACCTCAGCTGGATAGAAGCTGGCCTTTTCTGTAATTTTTCTGCTGCCAGGGAAAGCTGTTCTGCTGCCTGAAATTCACCTTCGGCGTGGATCACCTTTGCTCTTCTTTCTCTTTCAGCTTCTGCCTGACGGGCAATGGCTCGTTTCATTATTTCCGGCAGATCAATGTGTTTTACCTCAACCAGTGCTACCTTGATACCCCAGGGATCAGTATGCTTATCTAATATTTGCTGAAGTTCAGAATTAACCTTATCTCTTTGGGATAGAATTCCATCCAGATCAAACTGACCTAAAACTGATCTGAGAGTGGTTTGTGCCAACTGAGAAGTGGCATACAGAAAATCCTGCACCTCAACGATTGCTTTCTCTGCCTGCATTACCCGGAAATATAAAACAGCATTTACTTTAACTGATACATTATCCCTTGTAATAACATCCTGGGGGGGGACATCCATGGCAACTGTTCTCAAACTAACCTTTACCATTCGATCCACAATCGGTATGATTAAGATTAATCCAGGACCTCTGGCCCCAATCATTCTACCCAATCTGAATATTACTCCCCGTTCGTACTCTTTTAATATTCGTACTGCACTTGCTAAAATAAAAACTGCAAGTATTATTAATAATACTATTCCTCCAGACATGATAACCTCCTTTTAGTTATTTTTCAACTTTCGTACTTTAATTTTCAAACCATCAACACCAATAACTTCCACTTTAGCCCCCTTTTTTAACTTTTCCTCACTTTCAGCTCTCCAGGTTTCTCCGTGCACTTCCACCTGGCCTTCGGGATTTACCATTTTTACCACCACTCCTTTTTCACCAATAATACCATCCTGACCTGATACTGATTTACGCCTCTGTGCATTCAGTCCCATACTTACCGCAAAAAGAAAAAACAACGCTATAAATAAAACACTGGGAATAATAATCCACAGGGATACATTGATATCTGGTGATTTAAAAAGCATTAAAGATCCTAAAATCATGGATACAACTCCTCCAATAGTTAATAAACCAAAACTGGGTATATTTATTTCAAGTATGAAAAATACTATAGCTAATATGATCAAAAGAATACCTGCAGCATTAATTGGCAGAACCTGCATGGCAAAGAAGGCTAAAATTAATGATATTCCACCTAATATACCCGGAAATAATGCTCCCGGATTCTGCAGTTCAAAGAAAATCCCCATAATTCCGGCCAGCATTAAAAGATAGGCAATATTGGGATTTGCTATTCTATCTAAAATCTGATATTGCCAGTTCATGGGAAAATGAACAATTTCAGCATTTTTCACTGTTAAAACCACTTCCTCTTTTGCTAATGAAACCTTTCTGCCTTCAAGCTGGTGTATTAAATCCTCCATATCATCTGCAATGATCTCAACTACTCCCTTTTTCAGGGCTTCAGTGGCAGTAATGGACACACTTTTTTCTACAGCCTGAATGGCCCATTCCATGTTCCTCCCCTGTTTTTCTGCCAGTCCTTTGATGTGAGCCACAGCATCATTGGTGACTTTCTCCATCATAACCTGAGAAGAATCTTCTCCACCCTTCATGGTTACCGGGTGAGCAGACCCGATATTTGTACTGGGGGCCATGGCAGCAACATGTGAAGAATAGGTGATATACACTCCGGCTGAAGCTGCCCTTCCTCCACTTGGGAAAACATACACTACCACAGGAATTTCTGCATTAAGTATTTTTTTATCAATGGAAAAGGTTGATTCCATTAACCCACCCGGAGTATCCATTTTGATAATCAAACATTCAGCTTTGTTTTTTTCTGCATGATCAATGCCGTCTCTGATATATTTTAAAATTACCGGAGTAATAGGGCCCTGAATAGTTATCACTTCCACTTGAGAAGCAAACAAGGAACTGCTTGCCATTATCAAACATAAAACAGTTCTACACAAAAAATTTGACATTATGTATACCTCATTGGATATTGTTTTTAAAGTTAAGGTTCAGAGTTCCGGTTTATTAATCTTATATTCTGCATCAGTTATAGTCTAATCTTTATTACATACAAATGCTAAACCGAAACCTTAGAACCTAGAACCGGAAACCTTGAACTCTGAATTTTGAATTCGAAACCCGAATAACTACAAATTATCCTTGTTTTATTAGATTACTTAATTTATGGATAAAAATCAACTATTTTTTGACAAAAGATTTTTCTCTTGACATTTTAAAAATAATTAACCAAATTATAAGTGAACAGGTTCTTTAGATAATTAAACCTGCAGCTTCGACTGGAAACTATGAAGAGCTAACACTTATAAATAGGGAACTCGGCTCTAACGTGGATTGCAAGCTCTAAAGATTATAGAGACACAAAAAGCGTGTAGGAGGGTACCCACCCTGTCTGATCGAGTTCTTACATAGTAAAAGTTGAGCTGCAGGTTTTTATTCTTACATCCCTTTATATATTCCTTACATCAAATTTAATTATATCAAAAATTTCAAAGTTATTTGTCTGGATTTCAAAAATAATATCACTATAAAAGCTCCCCTGGAAAGAGTTGGTCCTGAGCTCGTCGAAGGAGGAGATATAGAAGGGTTTATAATAAAATATTATTTTTGAAATCCACTAACAATGATAAAAATAAATCATACTAAAAAATACAAAAATCAGCAAAAAAAAATCAGCAGAAGTCTTTTGAAACATTCGACTTCTGCTGATTTAGTAGTATTATAACTTCGCTTTATTTAAGTCTAATATCAGTCTATTCCCGGTCGAGGACTTCCGTCTGCAGTTGTGGTTCTGGTATCCCACCAGACTGGTTTACCATACATACTGTCATGAATACCTGCCTTAGCAGACTGTAAATTTGCACTGTTCAAACTTTCTTCATCCGTAGGATAGGGGAAACGAAGCGGCACACCCAATCCCGGATATGCAGTACAAGGTAATTCATAAGTTTCAATTACAGCAGGATAACCTGTTCTTCTTACTAAAGCATAAGCCTGTGAGCCATTAGGCATCAAGGCAATCCATCTCTGGGTTAGTATCAGCTCTTCAGCTTTAGCTGCATCCCAGGCAACTTCATCTTCATCCAAGTAGGTATCAATTTCATCCTGAGTAATTGTAGCTTCATCTGGTGCATACCCTGACATGGGAGAAGCCTGAGCTAACTCAGACCATTGTTCCATAGAAGCTGTAATTCCTGCTTCATACCAGGTCCGGGCATCATCACCAACACTCCAGCCGTTATTAGCAGCTTCTGCAAAAATAAAGCATACTTCTGCATAGGATAAAAGCTGATAAGACCGGTTAGGATCATACGCAATAGGAACTCCCAGAAGGGAAATTGTGGACTGATCAGGACCAGACCCGCAGTCTCCGTTTATCTGTCCGGCATATTCATCATCCGGTCCGTCATACTGACTCTTACCGTAATCATCATCAATATCCTGAGCATAAATGTGAATTCTGGGGTCATTTCTTTCCTTAAGAAGATCGATCATGGTTTTGCTGGATCCCTGATCTGTACGGGTTTCCAGAGTTTCCATCAGACCATTTCTATAGGGCTTTGACCCATTTACACCCAGGGTCACATTATCTGCATTACTCTGAATGTAATTACCGCTGGCATACACTTCTTCAATACCAGCCTGAGCTGTAGCAGGATCCGCTCCTGACATACGCATATAGATTCTCAGCAGTAAGGAATTGGCAAATTTTCTCCAGCTGTCAACGTCTCCGGAAAATATAACATCACCATTGGGCAATACTCCTGAAACTGCTTCAGCAAGTATATCATCACATGCCTTAAGTTCACTGATCAAATCATTATATATAGACTGTTGACTGTCATAGGCAGGGGTTAGTTTACCTTCCGTATCACCTACAAGCGCTTCGGAATAGGGTATATCCCCAAATATATCAGTATGTCTGTGGAAAAAATATGCTTTCATGATTCTGGCTGCAGCTTCTAATGATGCGAATCCTTTTTCCTTTGCTTTTTCCTCGACTATCTGAAGATCTTTTAATTCAGATTGATAGGCACCATTCCAGAATGCATTTATACTGGTAGGTCTGAATATATATCTGCCTTCATCAATATACTGGATTTTGGCCATTATCTGAGACCAGGGGCCAAGATAAGTATGGGTTAACCATCCGGCACCCAATTCCCGGTCTACTCCCACTTGTATGGCATGGACCAGAATATTTACAGCAGGAACATCTGTTGGATTATTTGGATCTGTATTCAGAGTACTAAAATCTTCAGTACAGGAATAGAATAACATAACCGAGGCCAAAACTCCAAATAATACAATTTTAATTTTATTATTTTTCATTGTCTACTCCCTTTCATTGTTTCATATTATACGTTTTATGGCGCTCATTATAACTCAAGTTTAAGATTCATACCAAATATTCTGGTACTTGGCAACTGATTCTGTTCAACACCCTGTACGATATCAGCGGTAAAACCTCCGGATTCAGGATCAATATTGGGGGCATTTTTGTAAAGAATAAACAGATTTCTTCCTTCCAGACTGACTGTTGCACCCATTAAGCCAAAACGTGATACAAATTTTCTCGGAATCCTGTAAGAAAGACTCAAGCTACGCAATTTTATCCAGGTTGCATCAAATAAACTGATATCATGACCACCTACAGAAGGCCAATGGCAAGCACCCCAAGCATAAGCATATGCAGGAACATCATTTTCACTGTAGGTACCGTCTTCATTCAGCTGATAACCGTCTATGAGAACACCGCCTACTCTTCTGATATCATTACCAGTGACCGGTTCAGCTTTATAGGTAACACCTCCGTTTTCATAATCAGTACCAGCTACAGACTCATCAAGTATTCCGGCATACCATCCAAACATATTAGTAACACTAAAAATATCTCCACCCCAGCTCATATCTATAAGCGTGCTCAAAGAAAAATTACCATAGGTGAAGGTATTTCTGATTCCTCCGGTCCAGTCAGGCAGAACATTACCCAATACTTCCATCTGATCAGTATTTGCCCAGTATGTACCGGCATAAAAACCCTGATCGGCACCTCTGAGAACCGGTTTACCTTTATGGGATCTGGTGGGATAACCAAAGAACTGACCCCATGGTTCACCAGGCCGGGCAACAATGTCTAAACCGCCCCAGACACCGCCAAAGAGTACTATTGATTCAAGATCCCCGTACAGCTCAAGTACTTCATTTTCATTTTTAGCCCAGTTAACATCAATATCCCATCTGAATTTTTTCTTTTCTATAGGTGTACCATTTAATTGAATTTCAATACCCTGATTCTGAATTTCTCCGGCATTGATCCATTTTCTGGTAAATCCGGTAGCTCCTGAAACAGAAATAGGCATAATCTGATTCGTGGTGTTTTCTTTATAGTAAGTAAAAGAAACACCCAGACGGTTGTTCATGAATTTCAGATCCGT
>JAWODZ010000077.1:0-3600 GCA_046483025.1 bacterium | reverse complement strand
ACCGGGTTTATTTGATGACAGCAGGTATTCCGCTTTTAATTAAAGGGAAAAGTGATGAAGAATATTTTTAGAAGATTTTTTTTATCTCTTTCTTTTCTTACTATACTGCCCGTTAACTTTTTATTTTTGAGGAAAGGGCAGGAGAATTGGAATGATATCAAAGAAGATCTATCAAAATCCAGCATATTTTTCCCACTGGTTGGTATTTTAATTGGACTCATACTAATTGGTGTAAATTCAATTCTACAATGGATTTCACTTAATTCCTTCTTATCCAGTGGTATTATCCTAACTGTCTGGATTTTTCTAAGTGGAGGCCTGCACTTAGAAGGATTTGCCGATATGGTAGACGGATTTTCCGGCGGGAGGAACAAAGAAGACATTATTCGTATCATGAAGGATGGGGCTATCGGTGCCAAGGGGGCTATTGCTTTAATTTTACTGATTTTACTAAAATTTCTACTTATAAACAGTTTACCATATTCATTAAGAATGGAAGCTTTTTTGATAGCTCCTGTCATGGGAAGGTGGAGTATGGTATTATCCGGCTATCTAGGAAAGCCAGCCTCTTCAGATAACACTTTATCAAAGATTTTTTCCCTTTATCTGGGGAAAATGGAATTAATTTTAGCCACTCTTTTTACCCTGGTCATTGCTTTTTATTTTTTATCATATCAAGCTCTTTATTTTATGGGTTTTTCAGCGATTATTTCCTACCTGATGGTATATTATTCTTTTACTAAAATGCAGGGCATATGTGGGGATGTTATCGGTGCAATAAATGAAATAGCCGAACTAAGTGTCTTGTTGATTTTTTTATTTTATTGATGAATAAATATTTAGGTTTGTTATCTAGTATTTAGTTATTTAGTAAAAGAAAAAGTTTAAGTATCATTACTTCATACTATCTTTTTATTCGCAATGAAAAATAATATTTATTGAAAAGAGAGTAGGTTTTGAATTATTAAGTTACAAGATTCAAGGGTCCAGTTGAAGATAAAAAGATTTAAGATTTAACCAACACATAGGAAACACTTTTGATTCAGGCCATAGGTTACATTTTATACCCCTTCCGTTTATTAGCGGCAGTATAAAATGATGAAGACCATTCCTGCTAACGCTCCTCATCCGGAACAGGCAGTAAAGTTGATTGAGTTTATTTCAAGGCTTCAGGGACAGGATATTGTAGCACAGAACAGACAGAATACTATTAAAATATTATTGATATGTTTTTTACTGGATTTAGATATTCTCAATCCATTTTTCGATTTTTTCTTTAATTTCTTCTCTTATTTTCCGAGTTTCTTTTATTTTATCGTCCCAAGAACCAGTAAATTTGGAGGGATCCTCAAAAGGCCAGTGTAATTGTTTGAGAGTGTTAGGAAAGATCGGGCATTTCTCAGCTACAGCTCTGCTGCATACTGTAATCACATAATGATATCGTCGTCCTTCTCTGTATAAGTCAAAGACACTTTGTGCTTTCTTTTCAGAAATATCTATACCGATCTCTTTCATTACTTCAACAGCCAAGGGGTTCAGAGGTTTAGCTTCCAATCCTGCACTCTCTACCTCAAATTGTTCGCCACCTATTTGCTTCAAGAAAGCCTCGGCAATTTGGCTTCTTGCTGAATTATGCTCACAAAGAAAAAGGACTTTCATTTTTTCTCTTTTATCCATTTATTCCTCCATTAAAAATTATAGTATCTATACGTAGTTTATACTATTCTATGGAAAAACCTCACTCATGACAACTATATTTATTTTAAAAGTATAAGAATTTTTTCATATTAACCAAAAATTAACCAATTGCTTATTTATTCTTAACTATTTTCATTTAATTTAACAGACAAGGAAAGATGATTTAATTGAATACCGGCTCTGTTAAACAAAAAGAAAGTATTGGAGGTGATAGTCAATAAAAAATTAAGTTCTTGCTCTATATTGAGGCACTATTTTGAAGATTAGAAACAAAAAATAATTTAATAAATGAAGGAGAAATAAATAATGTTAAAAAGTAAATTTTCCAAATTGATTATTTGCGCTACAATTATCAGTCTTTTAGCTACCGGTGGTGTATTTGCCGAAAGCAGCCCAAAGTATGTTTTTTACCTGATTGGAGATGGTATGGGAGCTGCCCAAAGACAGATTTCGGAACTTTTCGTACAGGAAATACAGGGAGACCCGTCATTCAAATTAACCATGAATACCTTTCCAGTGGCTGGATTAATTACAACCTACTCTTCTGATACCCTGGTTACTGATTCTGCGGCTGCTGGAACTGCCCTGGCTTGCGGTTATAAAACCAACAATGGGATGATTGCCCAATTGCCGGATGGTACTGATGTGAAAACATTATTACAAGAAGCACAAGAAAAAGGTATGGCCACCGGTGTGATCTCCAGTACAAGGATTACCCATGCCACTCCAGCTGTTTTCTACTCACATCATGCTTCCAGAAATGCAGAAAATGAAATTGCCGAGCAGCTTGTTAATGCAGAAGTTGATTTTATCGCCGGTGGTGGTTTCCGACATTTTGTACCACAGGATGGCACATTTGGCAAATCCAAGAGAGAAGATGACCGTAATCTTTTGGCGGAGATGGAAGCAAAGGGATATACTGTCTTTTTAGGAAATGAAAATAACGCTTTTCAAAAATATCAACCTCAGTCAACCGATAAAGTTGTCGCTTTATTAACCTACACTCATATACCCTATGAAGTGGACCGCGTCAATAACCCGGAGCTTAAAAATTTACCCTCCTTGGGTGAATTAACTGAAAAAGCCATTGATTTGTTATCTGCTGATAATGATGGCTTCTTCTTGATGGTTGAGGGTGGACGAATTGACCATGCCTGTCATATCAACGATTTGGCCGGAACGATTCATGACACTTTAGCTTTTGATGCCGTGGTACAAACAGCCTATGAGTTCTACCAAAAACATCCCAGTGATACCTTGATTGTGGTTGTGCCTGATCATGAAACCGGTGGTATGGGTCTTGGTTATGGGAAAAATTACTTCTTGAAATTAGATGAATTGTCAGACATTCAGATATCTGCTGAAGATACCCTTAATTATGCTTATGAAGCTAATGGCAACCGCCAAGCATTCTTGGAATATATCACCAAAAATTGTGGCTTAGATAATTTAACGGAAATCGAATTGGCTGAACTTAATACCGCTATGGATGTCGTAGACAAGGGGTTACGAGAAGACGTACCGGTACAGAAATATGGGCCAAGTTATTATAACCCACCTGCAGTTTCAACCAACCATATTATTTCCGAAAGAGCCAATATTTTCTGGACAACCTATGCTCATTCCGGTGTCCCGGTTCCAATTTCAGCCATAGGTATTGGTGCAGAAACATTTGGCGGATTCAAAGATAACACAGATATCGCCTGGGCACTTGCAGAAGTAATGGATTTTGAACTCTCTGCCATTGGCGTCGTAATGGCTGGTAAATAACCGATATTCTTTTTACTTAATTCAGAGTAAGTGATGATGTTTACACTGCCCAACAAGCAGGTAACGATTAGAAAGTTACCTGCTTGTTCCAAAAAGGAGAAGAAAATGAAAAAAAGGCTCTCTGTTACAATG
>JAWODZ010000167.1:0-5873 GCA_046483025.1 bacterium | reverse complement strand
TTCGTTTGTATTGGTCCGGTTGGAAAGACCGATATGAAAATGATCCCCTGCCCTGAGTACATCCCCTCCTTCTAAAGTACCGGGAGGTGTTATATGTTCGATAGTATGATAATAGGTACTTAAAATCTCCTCTATGGATTTTTCCTCTCCCTGCCTGGACTGTACCCCCAGTCTACAGACAACTGCACATTTTTCAGTAACAACAGCTGTATCTTCCACAAAGACACTGTCCGGAAATTGGGGAAGAGACAACAGCACCGTTACTGCCACCTTACATTTCTCCAGAATTTTTACATATTCGGCATGCTGTTTTAATGCTTTTTTAATATCAGGTTTTCCCAGATGAGCAGTGGTTATTCCCTCACAAAAATTTGACCCGGGTTTTCTTACTATGGCGTTAGAAAAATTCATATCTTACATATACTTTTTATTAATTTTATAAATTTCCCTCTCCTTGATATCTTCCCAGGTTCAGAACAAACTTTCTTAGGGGGAGAGGAAATGTATCACCCTGATTAATTATATCTTACCTACTTTTGTATATTTTATAAAATCCAAAAGTGATCCCATAATCATTGAAGGTTGTCTAAAAGTCATGGCCTTGTCAGTCTTCGCTTCTATTCAGACTGACAAGGCCAACAAAAACAACATGGCTTGATTTTGCTCAACATGACAGTTAAATTGTCAATTTAATCTTTTACTAAACGCACTGAAAGCCCAAGCCGCTTATTATGATTGTTGGAATAGACACCTGACTTAGTCCCGGCCAGTCTCCTTATCCATGCAGAGTAATCATTAAACTCGCTAGAGGTCCAGAAATAGGTCTCATAACCCTTCAGTCTAAAAAAACCATTGGGGTCGCGATACCCGCCGGGCAGTGCACAAAAGCCATTTTCATCTGTACCATTTGCACCCTGATGCCAGCCGCTTGTGGATTTCAATTTATTTCCTTCATTTGTACCCCGCCACCCAGTATCATCAGCCTCTGATTGACTCATACCCAGTTCCCTTTCCAGTTTCCTCCACTCGTAAGTCGTGGGTACATGCCAGCCCTCAGGAGCAATATTGCGACTATCATCTACTGCACACCAGTTATATAAGTACCCACAGACATCAGCATTACTTTCCTCGTTATCATAAGCACAATAAGCACCCTTATGTAAATATAATTTATGCCATTCCGTCTCACTGGGTATGTGGGGGATAGCATCTCCATTACGGTAATGGGTGACTTTCAGGTTTTCTGCCATCCACCACTGATCACCGATCTTGACAGTTTGATAAGTATTGCCATCTATGTCTGTCAGAGTACCGGTGCTATCTATGGAACGATTATCCCAAAAATCAACTTTTGTATCTTTGATAATATTGTCAAAATGATATTCACTTTGTAAACTGCCATGATAATCGCATTTAAAATCATACCCTTGTTTAGAAGCACTCAGAGTACCGCTCCAGCCATACGGTACTTCTTGTTCATAGTAACCGTATGGAGAATTTGTTGTCGTAGTCATTGTTCCGCCACTAGTAGTATTAAATGTCATTGTGACTCCATCGATATGAAGTGTAGTATCAGGGCCAAAGTAAACAAAACAAACTCCATAAATTTTTACATAATTTATTGTATACAAAATAAAATAATCATCACTGTAATCATAAATATCTGCATCATCTGGACTGGTTATCTTTATTCTATAACTGCTGTCAGCATCACAATCTGATGGAACTGACCAGGTGTAACTTCCATCATTGGGAGTACTGGCAGCTATTGTCTGATACTGATTACTCCCCCTGTATAATTCAATTTTTACCTCTATGCCTGCATTTGAACTTGTCCAGGTAATGGTTTGACTTGATCCTAATTCCCAACTTTCTCCTCCGTTGGGAGAGGTGACAGTTATCATCTTTGTTGAAACAATAAAACTCCAGATATCTGACCACTCACCCCAGTTTTCCCGGCTGTCCTGACACCGCACTCGCCAATAATAAGTGTTATCAGAAAAAGAAGTGACTGTTGTGTATCCGGAATCGGTCAGTCTGTTCTGATCAATTATCGGGGCGGAAAAACTATCGGAGCTATCTACCTGCAACTCATAAAATGCAGCATTGCTCACTGATGACCAGTCAAAGGACAGAGTGTCAATATATATGATACTACTATCTGCAGGTGAGAATAATACCGGTCTCATGTTACTCCAGGACATACTGACAGGTGTTTCTATTCCTTCAACAACCCTGATATTGCCCTTGTCTGCTCTCCCCATAATATCTCCGCTACTGTTCTTGCCGTACAACAGCACAGAATAGGTATCAGCAGGTTCAAGGTCATTAATTTTTATGGTAAAGTAGCTGCTATCTCTTTTTGTATGATGTTGATCATATATTTCATGTGATCCTTTTTTAACAATACACTGTACTATAGAGAGTGTTTCCCGGGGGTTAAATATTTTGGATTTAGTAATATCTGATAAGATATAGATTATAATTGAACCGGTTTTATTATCAGGTTCAATTATATCACAATGTAAGGTAAATAAAATAATGAATGTTAATAAAAACATTATTTTTTTTAAATACATTACAACCTCCTTTTCACGCCTGAAAGGATTTGAGCTTAAAATGATTTTTATATTAAGCACTATTCCTTTCTCCAGATCGTGCCCTCTTTGGTATCTTCCAGAGTAATCCCTATATTCTTCAAACCATCCCGTATGAAATCAGCTGCTTCCCAATTTTTCTGGCTGCGGAATTCTTTCCGCAGATCTATAATTAAACCCATTAATTCTGTTTCTTGTCCGTCTTTTTGTTTATGGTGTTCAAAGCTAAGTCCTAAAATATCCTCACTTAAAACTGAATAGAGATGATCAGCATAAGCTAACTCAGTATCAGTAATTGAAGAATCTGCTATCTTTTCATTAATATATTTATTCAGATCAAAAAGAACAGAAATAGCCTCAGCAGTATTAAAATCATTTTCCATAGATTCAAAAAACTGATCTTTAAATTCCTTCCATTTCCCCTGCAGTTTTACTTTTTTCTTGTTTTCTCTTTTCAGCAAACTACGTACTTTTTCAATACTGCGCAGTAATTTCTGGTATCCTTTCTGAGCTGCATCCAGGGCTTCATCGGAAAAATCCTGAGGTGAACGATAATGACCCTGCAGAACAAAAAATCTAACCGTCATAGGATCATATTTTTTGATCAAATCCTCAATTGTAATAAAATTCCCTAAAGATTTACTCATTTTTTGTCCTTCTACAGTTACCATGTTATTATGCATCCAGTAGCGTACAAACTGTTCTCCGGTAGCTGCTTCACTCTGGGCAATCTCGCACTCATGATGGGGAAACTGATTATCCAACCCGCCTCCGTGAATATCCAGAGTAGGACCAATATACTTCATGGACATCACTGAACACTCCAGATGCCAGCCCGGATACCCTTCTCCCCAGGGAGAATTCCATTTCATAATGTGTAGATCATCAGCTTTTTTCCAGAGAGCAAAATCCGCTGTATTCTTTTTATCCTCAGCTGTTTTGACCCTAGAACCATGGAGCATATCTTCTACTTTTCTGCCGGTTAACTTTCCATACTCTTTAAATTTTGAAATGTCAAAGTATACATTTTCATCTGTCTGGTAAGCATATCCTTTATTTAAAAGTGTTTTTACCAATTCTATCATCTCCGGAATATGACCGGTTGCACGGCAGGATATATCCGGTCTCAGACAATTTAATAAATCCATATAGATAAAATAAATTCTCTCATATTTTTGAGCAATCTCAACCGGTTCCAGCTTTTCCAGTCGGGCTTTTTTCTGTACCCTGTCTTCCCCCTCTCCTTCACCTAAAAGATGCCCTACATCCGTGATATTCTGTACATACCGCACCTTATATCCGGACGCTCTCAAGAAACGAACCACTACATCAAAAGATACATAACTTTTGGCATGTCCCAGATGGGGATTATCATAAACAGTAGGGCCGCAAACATATATACCTACAAAAGGCGGATTAAGGGGAACGAACTTCTCTTTTGATTTGGTTAAGGTATTATAAATCTTAAGCATGGTTTCCTTCCATTTTATTCTTGATTAATTCTCATCTTTAATTTATCTTTAATTTATCATGAAATCTAAACAATATCAACTTCTTTCTGCAGAACTATCAATCCCTTTCACTATTTTGATTATTGGTATTACCTCTGTAACCACTCAAATTCTCATTATGCGGGAAATGTCTACGATATTTCAAGGGAATGAACTCTCTCTGGGAACCATGCTGGGTGTCTGGCTTTTCTGGACCGGTATCGGCAGCCTGGTTCTTCCTAACATACCTATTCTAAAAAACTATCCTTTGAAAAAAATCTCATTAATTCAAATAATTTTAACAATTATCCTCCCACTGCTTCTTTTGTTTATCCGATCAGCTAAACAAATGCTGTCATTAACTCCCGGAGAGATGGTCGGCTATATGCCCATGTTAATCATTTCATTGATAGTTTTGGCCCCTTTCTGTCTTTTATTCGGATTGCTCTACACAACCTCCTGTCAATGGGTAGACAAGACTCAATCAAAAGGGTCTTTTTCAATAGCCAGAGTCTATGTCTGGGAAGCAGCAGGTTCTGCTCTGGGCGGAGTGTTAGCCAGTCTTTTTCTGATTAAATTTATTCCCCCATTCCAAATTCTGATTATTTTAGCATCAATTAATTTTATTGCAGCACTGCACAACGGAAATATTAATCCGTTTAAAACAAAATCATCACAAATCCTATGGACATACTTACTTCCCTGCCTTTTCCTGATTACTGGACTCTTTTATTCACCAAAAATTCAATCACATTGTGACCAGCTTCTCTGGAATGGGTACAATCTCATCAAAACCACCAATACTCCCTATGGAAATGTAGCAGTAACCAGAACCGGAGAACAAATATCTCTCTTTCACAATGGACTGCATCTATTCAGTCTGCCTGATAAACTTACTGCCGAAGAATCTGTTCATTACTCTTTACTTCAGCATAAAAAACCGGAACAAATTCTTCTGATTGGTGGAAGTGTACAGGCATCCATAGCTGAGGTACTTAAACATCCCTCCCTGAAATCACTCTACTATGTTGAACTCGATCCTGCTGTTGTAAAATATGCTCTTAGATACGGAGATATAAATAAATTAAAAGTGACATCCGATCCCCGGCTAAAGATAGAAAACATTGATGCTCGCTTATTCATCAAAAAGACAGATAAAAAATTTGATCTGGTTATACTCAACCTTCCTCATCCCTACACTGCCCAATTGAACCGATTCTACACCATTGAATTCTTTCGGGAACTAAACAACATTCTGAAAAAAAACGGTATAATTTCTGTTGCTCTGGAAGGAGCAGCAAATGTGATCACTACTGAACTTTCAGATTACCTGAGTATGATTCAGGCAACTATAAAACAAACATTTCCGGAAACGGTTATACTTCCTGGAGAAACCATCCGTATATTTGCTTCCCGGAATAAAAAATATCTCACTGCTAATCCCGATGTACTGGTACAGAGGCTCCATAAAAGAAACATTAAAACAGAATTTATAAGAGAATACTACCTTCCTTTCCAGCTTTCCCAGGAGCGAAGAGATTATCTCTATAAAAAAATTAAACCGGTTTCCGAATCCAGCATAAATCGGGATTTACATCCCCTGGGTTACTATTACCACACTCTGCTCTGGTCTACAGCTTACATGGGTGGATTTAAAAAAATGTTTCGCTTTTTTTCAAAGCTTGAAATCTGGCAGATAATGTCATTTTTTATAGTTATCATTTTGGTAATCTATGCATTCAAGAAGAATAATCCTCATTCTCTTTCAATGTGGAGTGTGGGATTT
>JAWODZ010000141.1:0-5752 GCA_046483025.1 bacterium | reverse complement strand
CCTTGAAGGAGGGTATTGGTTAAGAGGTATAGGGTATAAGGTATATTCATGCATTAATTCAAAATCCTGTAAATCCTGTCTAATTCAGGGGTGGAAGGGAGTGAAACAGGAAGATCACGAAGGGGTATACAAGGAAGAAGGAAAAATCAGAACTTGAGAACGTAAGAACTTTAGAACTTGAGAAAGTACTTTAGGCACTCTAGGCACTTTAAGTACTTCACGAGCTTCGTGGTAAAATTAAATTTTAGCAACGAACAAAACGAACTAGAACAATGAACAATTATCAATGATCAATAAACTATTATGGTGATTGAAGGAATATTGAGACAGAAAATAACTGTCGGTTACAAAATCTCCGATACCCCGACACACTATCAATTAAATATTGCAACAGGGAGGAAAAGTGAGCAAAGATGTTTTTATACATCAAAGCAGTTTTGTTGATGAGGACGTGAAAATTGGAAAAGGAACTAAAATATGGCATTTCAGCCATGTTCAGACTGGTGCTGTAATCGGAGAGCATTGTACACTTGGTCAGAATGTGAATGTGGGGAATAATGTAAAGATCGGAAATTATGTAAAGATTCAGAATAATGTTTCTGTGTACGAAGGTGTGGAGCTGGAGGATTATGTATTCTGTGGACCCTCCATGGTGTTTACAAATATTGTGGATCCCCGCTGCAAATATCCTCAGAAAGGTTCGGAATTTTATGTAAAAACCCTGGTTAAAGAGGGGGCTTCTATTGGTGCCAATGCTACCATAGTATGCGGTAATACACTGGGAAAACATTGTTTTATCGGAGCAGGTTCAGTAGTAACCAGGGATGTACCGGATTTTGCCCTTATTATCGGTATGCCGGGCAGGATAGCAGGGTGGGTGTGTGAATGCGGCAGAAAGCTTGATCTCACCGGAGAAAAAACAATATGCAGTAAATGTGGTATTAGGTATGAGAAGAAGGGGGATGTAGTCAAACAGGTTCATAACAATTGATTTAATTTTTATAATTAGTGCAATTCGTGGTTAAAAACCACTAATTACACGAATTACACGAATTATAATTGTTTTATACTCATTGTTTGAAATAGAAGGTAATAAATTGAAGCGAGCTGAATTACTATTTCCGGAAGAATCTTATAAGATTGTTGGTTGTTGTATGGAAGTACATAAAGAATTAGGCCCTGGATTTTTAGAGAAGGTATACCAGGAAGCATTAGAATATGAATTCAAAAAGATATACATCCCTTATTTAAGCGAACAAGAACTTACAATTAAATATAAAAATTATACATTGCAACAGAAATATTTTGTTGATTTTGTATGTTATGAAAAAATATTACTGGAATTAAAGGCTGTAAAAGATTTTGATGATATTCACAAAGCCCAGCTTTTTAATTATTTAAAAGCAACTGGATTTAAACTAGGTATTTTAATAAATTTCGGCAAAAAATCATTAGTTACAAAAAGAATAGTATTGTAATTCGTGGTTAAAAAATGGAACCACTAATTACACGAAAGAGAGAAGGAAAACGGTATGGACAGAATCAGTACTCCCAAGAAAATTTGTAGGTTTGTTTTTAAAATTAGAGTTAATTGGTGTTAATTAGTGGTTAAAATAATGACTACGAATTAGAGAGAGAAATAGGAACATTTTGATTTAATATTACCGGAAGAGTTTTACATAAAAAAATAGTAGTATAATCTTTTGTTTTTAAATTAGTGTTAATTCGTGTAATTCGTGGTTAAAAAAAAGGAACCACTAATTACACGAATTACACGAAAGAGAGAAGGAAAACGGTATGGATAGTATCACTACACCCAAGAAAATTTTTAGTTTTGTTTTTAAAATTAGAGTTAATTGGTGTCAATTAGTGGTTAAAATACTATAACCACGAATTACACGAATTAGACGAAAGAGAGAGAGGGAAAAGGGTATGGATAGTATCACTACTCCCAAGAAAATTTTTAGTTTTGTTTTTAAAATTAGTGTTAATTGGTGTTAATTCGTGGTTAAAAAACCATACAATTTCGCGCTTATTGGGGCTGCCGGGTATGTGGCGCCCAGGCATCTAAGAGCTATTAAGGAAACCAATAATAATCTTGTCTGTGCACTTGATCCTCATGATTCTGTGGGGATCCTGGACAGTTATTTTCGGGAAGTAAAATTTTTTACTGAATTCGAGCGGTTTGACCGCCACATAGAAAAATTGCGACGGGAATCTCCTGAAAAAAGTATAGATGTTGTTTCTATTTGTTCACCCAATTATTTACATGATGCACATATAAGATTTGCTTTACGTGTTGGTGCAGATGTTATCTGTGAAAAACCTGTGGTTCTGAACCCCTGGAACATTGATGCGCTGCAGACACTTGAAAGGGAAACTGATAATACTGTGAATGTAGTACTTCAGCTGCGTTTTCATGAGGAAGTACAAAAACTGAAAAGAAAAATTGAAAAAGAAAAAAGTGAAAAAAAACATACAATTGATTTAAAATATATCACTGCCCGCGGTCCCTGGTATGATTTTTCCTGGAAAGGTGATATCAATAAATCCGGTGGTATTGTCACCAATATTGGTATTCATTTTTTTGATCTACTGATCTGGATTTTTGGGAAAGTTGAAGCTTTTCAGGTAGAGCAGTTAATTGCAAGAAAGGCAAAAGGTCATCTGGTTCTGGAAAAAGCTGAAGTAGACTGGTTTTTGAGTATTGATTATGATGATTTACCTGAGGAAGTAAAGGCTACGCAAATAACTACCTACAGAAATATTGATATAGACGGGCAGCCATTGGAAATCAGCAAGGGATTTACAGACCTGCATACACAGATTTATAGAAAGGTACTTTCAGGTAAAGGATTTTCATTTGAAGATGCCCGGCCTGCTGTAGAACTGGCCAGTGAAATACGGTTAAATGGATCAGTATGAAGAAATGCTGTCACATTGTTGGAGCACGGCCTCAGTTTATAAAGTATTTTCCTGTTTTCAGAGCAACCAAAGAATATAACAAAAAAGCAAAAAAGAATGATGTCTTACAGGATATTCTTATACATACAGGGCAGCATTATGATTATGCAATGTCAAAAATATTTTTTGATGAATTTGGGTTAAAAGAACCGGACTATCATCTTGAAGTGGGATCAGGAACCCATGGGCAGCAAACCGGAGATATTTTGAAGCATACAGAGGCAGTACTTCAGCAAATCAAACCAGATATTGTCATTGTGTATGGTGATACCAATACTACCTTAGGCGGTGCTCTCGCAGCAGTCAAGCTGCATATTCCTGTAGCTCATGTGGAGGCTGGTCTTCGAAGTTTTAACCGGCACATGCCGGAAGAGATAAACCGGATAACGACTGATCATATTTCTTCATTACTTTTTTGTCCTAGTAAAACAGCTGTAAATAATCTAAAAAAAGAAGGGTTTGAAAATTTTTTCAATGAAGGGGATCTTTGTGATATACATACATTTAATAGTGACAATGATAAAAAATTTTTTAATGGTTCTGTACCTGTAGTAATTAACAGTGGCGATGTGATGTATGATGTATTTCTTGATGCCCGTAAAATTGCACAGAGAAAATCATCTATTTTGGAGAAGCTGAAACTACAAAATAAAGAATTTGGTCTGCTTACCATGCACCGTGCAGAAAATACTGATGATATAAAACAGTTTCTTGAACTGGCCAGGTTTATCAGAAGTTATTTTAAAGGAAAAAGTATCATATTTCCGGTTCATCCGCGTATCCGAAAGCGGGTACAGCAATACAAGCAGGATTTCGGGCCAGATGTAATAATGCTTGAACCTGTAAGTTATTTTGATTTGCTTATGCTTTTAGAAGCATGTAGTTTTGTGTTAACTGATTCTGGTGGATTGCAAAAAGAAGCATATTGGGCAAAGAAACCATGTGTAACTTTAAGAAATGAGACGGAATGGGTGGAAACACTGGAAAATGGTTATAATATATTAATGTCTGATTATAAACAAATCAACAAATTCTTTGCAAATAATAATAAACTATATGGAGATGGGAAGGCGGCTGATTTGATTTTACGTTTTTTGAATAATACGATATAAGCTGAGGTTTTAATGGTTTTATATTTAGTAACAGCCGGTTTTTACTTGCTCAATTCTTATTCCACGGGCCAGAAGAAAACAATGAATAAGAAGGAAGTATAGAAATAAATGTCATTATATCTAGTTACAGGAGGAACGGGATTTATCGGTTCCAATATTGTAAAAACATTAGTTGAAAAAGGAGAAGATGTCAGGGTGCCGGATAATTTTTCCAAAGAGAAAAACATTAAAAATAAGTAAAGCTTTATGTCATTCAATAAAAAGAAAGCACTCATTACCGGCATAACAGGCCAGGACGGGTCCTATCTGACTGAATTTTTGCTGGAAAAGGGGTACGAGGTACATGGCATTATCCGGCGCAGCAGTTCCTTTAATACCGGCAGGATTGATCATCTGTTTCATGATCCGGCTGTGCATGACAAGACCATGTTCCTTTACTACGGAGATCTCACTGACTCCAGCAATCTTAACCGGCTGCTGGAGAAGATCAGGCCGGATGAGATCTACAATCTGGGTGCGCAGAGCCATGTCAAGGTGTCATTTGAAGTGCCGGAATACACGGCAGAGGTAGACGGTATAGGGGTTCTGAGATTTTTGGATGCCATAAAGGAAGTTGGTTTAAAAGATAAAACAAAGTTTTACCAGGCATCCACCAGTGAATTATACGGAAAAGCCCGGGAAGTGCCTCAGAATGAAAATACACCGTTTTATCCGCGAAGCCCATACGGGGTAGCTAAATTATATGCCTATTGGATTGTGAAAAATTATCGTGAAGCCTATGATCTGTTTGCTGTGAACGGCATTCTTTTCAACCATGAATCTCCCCGCAGAGGAAGAAGATTTGTCACCCGTAAAATAACCCATGCAGCAGCTTCTATCAAATCAGGTCTACAGGATAAGTTGTATTTAGGCAACCTTAATGCCAAGCGGGACTGGGGATATGCCCCGGAATATGTGGAAGGTATGTGGCTTATGCTGCAGCATGACAAGGCAGATGATTATGTCATGGCTACAAATGAAAGTCATACAGTCAGAGAATTTACTGAACTTGCCTTTAAAAATGTGGGAATCGATATTGAGTGGAGAGGGGAAAATGAAGAAGAAAAGGGGGTGGACAAAAAGACCGGAAAAGTAGTAATTGAGGTCGATCCCGGTTATTTCCGTCCTACAGAAGTGGATATGCTGATCGGTGATTATTCCAAAGCGAAAAAAGAACTGGGCTGGAAACCGAAAGTGACGTTCGAAGAACTGGTGAGGTTGATGGTGGAGGCGGATGTGGGGGAGGTGTGGGGGGGAAGGGGGGTATAGGGATGCAGGGGTGCAAGGGGCATGGAGCATAGGGCATAGGGCGTAGTGCAGAGGGTAGAGGACTTAGGGCATAGAGCCTAGAGCAGAGAGCAGAGAGCATAGAGCAGAGAGCATAGAGCATAGAGCATAGAGCAGAGGGTAGAGAGCAGAGAGCATAGAGCATAGAGCATAGAGCATAGAGCATAGAGCGTAGAGCATAGAGCAGAGGGGCATTAATGAACACCTTGGTGATGCTTATAAAAAGGTTAACAATCCTGATAAAGCATTTACCTTTTACAGAAAGGCCCTCAGGCTTTATGAAAAAGCAGATCAGCGGGTTACTGTCGAAGAAAAGTTAGAAAAATTGTAGCCGTTCAGCAGCACCACAT
>JAWODZ010000125.1:0-6566 GCA_046483025.1 bacterium | reverse complement strand
TTTTACTTTTATACATCTGAAACAGACAACATATGTAGCCCTCAACCTTCCCATGAATATTCTTTCCCAAAAAATAATATTCATAAACAGAGCACAAATGCAGAACGATCCGGACTGAACAGAATCAAGGTACATCATACCTGGAAAAACATTATGGAAAAAATCCAGAATAATTCAATTGGTGTGGATTCTACAGAAGTTATTGTATCCGGCGTTCCCAATTATTTATGGTATTTAAACTGTTTAATAACCAGTGAGGTAATGATAATCGGCTACTGGAATGATCATGGTTATTCTAATTTTATACCTGGTGGAAATAGTATTAATGGATACTATTGGGGCTTAATAGAGGAATACAGTATTCTTGCTGAAACAACATGGCATAACTTAACGAAATATACACAAGCAATAGAGTTTGGTAATTCTTTTCAGTTTGACTTGACCCTTTCTGGTGACATAGAAGGTCTATCAAACTGGGATTTTTATAAAAGTACAATCGATTCATTTCAACATCCAATAAATATAACTTGGGTAGGTGAACCATATGGTAATCATGCAACAGTAGGTGTGGGGTATAAGATTATTGATTCACAAAGGTTTCTTATATTACATGATACCTGGCATGTAACCCCCTATTATGTTAACTATGATGAATATCAATCTTCTTTATTTGGTTGTATACATTGGTGCCCTGCGACTTCTGGAAAAAATAATCATTCTATAATACAACAACCAGAAAATGACATAATCTATTTTGATCCAATTAATATTATTCCGGAAAAAGTAGAGTTTGATCCCCGCTTGACCCTAAAATGTATGCCTATCATTGCTTTGAAAATGTTGATATAGACGGAGACAGCAAAGAAGATCTTGTTGTTAGTAATTTCAGGAATCAATGTTTGGAAAACAACCTTCTGGTGTATTATTTTCAGGATGGTAAGTATCATAAAGATAATAATTTCAATCCTGATTTTCAAGGGTTTGAATGTCTCCATATTGTAAAAGGAAATGATTTTGATAATGATGATGATATAGATATTGCAACAACAGGTCACCGGTCTGATGTGTATATTTTTATTAATGACGGAAATGAGCTTAATCAAACACCAATTATTGTAGATGATGAAGGTCGAGGATTTATAGACCTTGATTGGGGCGATTTTGATAATGACGGAGATAGTGATTTGGTTGCGACCACAGTAAAAACAAACATTCGAGTGTATGAGTATGAAAATAATTCTTTTAGCAGAAAATACAATCTAGATTGTGGATCGCAAAGCAATAAAGTGTGTTTAAATGATATAAATAACGATGGTTTTGTTGATATCATTGCTGCAAAAAGAAACGGCACTGTTGTTATTTTTAAAAATTCTAATGGCAGCTTTTCAGAAACACCCGACTTTTCTCCTTCCTCAGGGCATGGGTGTATGGCTTTTGATGCAGGAGATATCAATCGGGATGGTTATTCAGACATTGTAGCTGTTGATGATGGAAATCTTATTGTTTACAATAATGTTAATGGTCACATACAGGATCCTCCGGAACAGATCAACAATTCAGTGCCCTGCTATGCAAAAGATATCCTGCTGCATGATTTAAATAATGACGATTACCCGGATTTAATTGTGAGCAATTTTAATCGCAATGATATGATCTTTATTAATGATCAGGGTCAATTTCACAGTACACCTTCCTGGTCCTCACCGTACATAAAGCCAACGTTCAGCATTAACATTTTTAATGATCAGGATAATGAAAAAATTATATCGTTCGGTGTATGCAGAGGAGACAGTCTCGAATTTTATACCGTTTCCCCGGGAACAGGACTGATCGATGATCCCGAACATAACAATCCGAAAGAATTGTATGTGTTGCAGAATTACCCCAATCCATTTAATCAGGTCACAACTGTAGTGTATTCTTTGCCAAAGTCCGAACAAATTACAATCTCAATTTATGATTTAAACGGTAAACTGATTGAGACCCTGGTCAATAATAAAATGCCGGCTGGCACCCATACTATGTATTGGAATGCATCTCATGTATCATCCGGTATATATTTTATCAGATATCAAACAGCTGAATACACTAAATCAAAAAAATGTATTCTTTTAAAATAAAATCAGAAAAGGTATTACTGAATTCAGGCAGAGTATTACCTACTCCGCAGGGACTCCGACCTACTGATCGCCCTGGATTTCCTCATCCGGAGCGCATAAAAAGTGGACTTCACAGCACACAAGTACTAGGGGAAGACAGGCGCCCATAAGTCAACTCTACGGGCAATGATGCCCAGGGTAATCTAATAATAGAATTTAAAAATACTGCCATGTTCCCCATTCTTCCATTATTCCAACATTCCACCAATACTATTACATTAATCACCCCTAACAACATACTTTTTTCTTGACTTTTTAAAATTAAATTATTAAGTTTTTTATATCTAATTTTATTTTTTATTAATTTTTGTATTAGATAATTTCCTGCCTCACATAGTATTAATGTGTGATCATTTAACCAGCTTACAAGTAAAAATATCGGAGAAGAAAATGAACTTTTTAAAGAATCTTTTCAACCCCAAA
Source organism: bacterium (assembly GCA_046483025.1). Classification (GTDB taxonomy): domain Bacteria; phylum Zhuqueibacterota; class QNDG01; order QNDG01; family CAYUAG01; genus CAYUAG01. The sequence continues at coordinate 3,984 of JAWODZ010000125.1, read as the reverse complement.
AATGAAAAGCAATCAGAAAAAGTGAAACAGAATACTCCTGAAATCAAGCCTGAGCCAGCAGAGCCGGTAAAGGATATTGACGGCAATGTTTATAAAACCGTGAAGATCGGCAACCAAATCTGGATGGCTGAGAACCTGAAAGTTACCCATTATCGCAATGGTAATCCCATCCCTGAAATTAAAGGAAAATTTGAATGGGAAGAAAGAGAACACGAACAAGAGCCTGCCTGGTGTTATTATGAAAATGATACTTCCAACATAAAAACCTACGGTCTTTTGTACAACTGGTATGCAGTGGGTGACCGCAGAAGCATGGCTCCTGAAGGCTGGCGTGTACCAACAGATGATGACTGGCAAGAGCTTGAGGAGTGTCTGGGCATGAGTCTGTCAGACAATGAAGAACGTTTATGGAGAGGTACTAATGAAGGCAGCAAACTTGCAGGCAATACATCCTTATGGGATGAAGGAAATTTGACCAGAGATGCAGCCTTTGGCAAAAGCGGCTTTTCAGCCCTGCCCGCTGGTTTACGCAACTACAGCAGTGTTTTTGTGGGCATTGGTTTCACAGCCAATTTTTGGACTTCTACTGCTGAAAACCATCGTCTCGCCTGTCATCGAAAACTGGAATTTACAAAAACAAAAATTGCACGTCAAACTCAACTGAAGCGAGATGGATTTTCAGTTCGCTGTATCAAAGAATAAATGAGATGAATTTTCTCTGTTCGGTATTGACTAAAAAGTAGAAAACAACCACAGTGTTCACAGATTAAAAATTGATATTTTGTCTATATTATAAATTATACATCATAGGGGAGAAATACATGCAAAAATTTCCTGAAAGAGATTGGAAAAAGTTAAGATCAATAAAAAAAGATTTACTTGATGTTGCCTGTGAGAGAATTTTGAAAAAAATTGAATATCTCATAAACAACAAAACAAATGATAATCATAAAACCTATTTAAAACTCTGGAAATTAATAAGACAAGAAGACAGAAAAATTGCAACAATGTTTGATGACCCCAAGCGTAGCAATGCAATATTTCAGATGGCTGAATTGGTTAAAAATGATTTTATAGACCAAAAAACCTTAAAAGAGTTCAGCCAGGAGACCCAAGAAAGAATTAACAGAATACTTGAAGTTTAACATCTCATCACTTCGGACTGGAAAGTTTGGGACTATCGAGGAGTGAATATGGATTATTTTGAAAATTGTGATGATTACCTGGATTCATACAGAGAAAATGAAGTCAGTCAACATGCCGCCTCTCTGGAATTTCGAAGAAATGTGGAAACTATGCTGCAGTTCGTTCAGGAAAATAAAATCATAGGTACACGAAGCACCGGCAATATGCCTTTGAAAATGGTAGGTGAATTATCAAAAAAATTGGTCAACCCGCCAAAATTGGAAACCAAGATCGGGGAAAGGATATATAAAGTCCGCAGTGAAGAGGAAGTATGGTCCATTTTTTTCCCGCATATTCTGGTCGAAGTTGGTAAGCTTGTTAAAATTTCTCCTGGCAGGCAATGGCAATTGACACCAGCTGGTAAAAAATTTTTGAATCAGCTATGTATACTGATAATGATCTGGTGGCACAGGGTGAACTGGCTCATTGCCTATCCTGTTGAAGGGACGGGCGAAAACCTGCCTCAAAATTTTCAATTTGTAACTCTCCAGCATTTTCTGTCTGTAATAGAAAAAAACGAGATTCGCTTTGAGGATTTTGCAGATTCAATTATTGAATCGTCCGGTCTCACCTGGACCTCTTCAGATAAAACATTTCATCAAATCAATTTGCGTGGTGCTGTGGAATTTATTGTTATTGAAATACACAGTGAATTCGGTATCCTTGAAACCCATCACGAAGTCAAGGAGGAATATATCGGAAAAAATAAAACATTCACAACAGAAAAGCTGGTATCCTTTCGAATTACAAAACTGGGAAAACTGCTGATTGAATCCATTCTAAAAAGTGTTATATGAGACACTTCATAAGACAACACAGAGTTGACTAAAAAAAAAATTTTAAAGCAAAGTCCGCAAAGTTCGCAATTTAATAAATTTATAATTATTAAGTATTTATAGTCTTTGCGTTTCTCTTTGCGATCTTAACGTTTAAATTTTTTTCGTACTTTCTGGACAGCTCCCGATCTAAAAGACAGCCTGAAAACAAAAATGAAGGAGCATTCTATGAAAATAATTAAGCAAAAATTTTCAGCCCTGTCCCTATCAATATGTATTATCAATGTCTTATTGTTTTCAAACATACATCCCGGAACCGGCAGCAGTACCATGAATGAAACCAGACATTTTTCTGCAACCGAAATACTGCCTGTAGCAAACTATTTTGCACAACAGTTGCTTCATACTGAACAATACAGCATTGAACTGGCCGACACACTCTGCAACAAAGAAAATCAACCCTATGCCTTTGTTTTTGTATGTGAAAATTATGATGATAATAAATCAGCCCGTTTTCTTGAATTAACTGTTTCTTCATCAACAAATCATTTCCCTCTTCGTTCATTTTACTTTTATACATCTGAAACAGACAACATATGTAGCCCTCAACCTTCCCATGAATATTCTTTCCCAAAAAATAATATTCATAAACAGAGCACAAATGCAGAACGATCCGGACTGAACAGAATCAAGGCACATCATACCTGGAAAAACATTATGGAAAAAATCCAGAATAATTCAATAGGAAAGGATTCTACAGAAGTTATTATACCCGGTGTTCCCAATTATTTATGGTATTTAAACTGTGGTATAACTGCCAGTGTAATGATTTATGGATATTGGAATGATAATGGTTATGACAATTTCATCCCCGGCGGGGACAGCCAGAATGGTTACTACTGGGGTGTGGCTGAAGAATGTACCTTTATTGGAGAATCGCCCGATACCTGGATACAGGATCATCCCTCTTCTCTGAGTTATTATACCCAGGCATCTGAGTATGGTAATTCCTGTAATTTTAACTATACAAAATTCCAGGAATCTGATATCTGGGGGGATTATAAAAGCAAAATAGACACATTTCAACATCCTTTATTTGTAGGATGGTCAGGATCCCCCTACGGTGCTCATGCCACTGTCGGGGTGGGATATAAAATAGTAGATTCTCAACGGTTTCTTATCTTACACGACACATGGCATAATGCCCCCTATTATGTCAATTATGATGAATACTATACCTCAATTTCCGGATATACTCATTGGTTCCCCGCTTCTACAGAAAACAATTATCATTCTACTATTCAATCTTCAGAAACTGACCTGACCTGTTTTGATCAAATTAATATTATTCCGGAAAAAGTTGAGTTCGACCCCCCGCTTAAACCTGACAATTACGCCTATCATTGCTTTGAAAATGCTGATATAAACGGAGACAGTATAGAAGATCTTGTGATTTGTAATTTCAGGAATAGTTGTTCAGAAAACAATCTTCTTGTGTATTATTGCCAGGATGGTACGTATCATAAAGATAATAATTTCAATCCCGATTTTCAATGGTTTGAATGTCTCCATATTGCAAAATCCTGCGATTTTGATAATGATGGAGATTTGGATATTGCCGCGACAGGATACTGGTCTTATGTTCGCATATTTATCAATGACGGGACTTCGCTCAATCCAGAACCCATTGTTGTGGATGTTGGGGCGAGAGGTTTCATCGATCTCGATTGGGGTGATTTCGATAATGATACAGATTTTGATTTATTGTCAACAACCGTAAAAGGTGAAATTATAATGTATGAAAACCAGAATGGTTCATTTAATATGAAACATGTTTTTGATTCAGGAACTCAAAGCTTTAAAGCATTATTTCATGATATAGACAACGACAGTTACCCTGATTTAATTGCTGCAAAAAGAAACGGCACTGTTGTTATTTTTAAAAATTCTAATGGCTGGGCTAGATCCGTGTTCTTGTCTGCGTGGACAATTTTTGCTGTTTCAAAATTTTCGTCTTGCAAGA
>JAWODZ010000032.1:0-4369 GCA_046483025.1 bacterium | reverse complement strand
TGAGAATAATTGTAGAGTAAGTCCTTAAGGAGCGCTACTCAGTCTCACCCCCACCCTCACCCTTAATCTAAACCTCAACCTAAATAGGTAAGGCTTATAATTCCCCAGGAAGGGATACATATACTATACATTGAAATTTATAGAAACACAGCCTGTCTACTCCACAATCTCAAAATCATAGGTATAAACCGCATCTTCTTTTCTCAGTTTATCATGTATTACAGCTTTGAATGTATATTTTCCCGGAGATAAATTGCCCAGGTTAAGTGAGTTAGTGGCATAGTAGTCCAGAACGGGTGATACAGTCTGATAGTTGAAATTCAGCGCTTCAGGACCTTCATAAATAACTTCCCCATTTGCATTCAAAAGAATCATATCCTGGGTAAACCACACATGATATCCGCCGTTCCTCCGGTTGGTAAAAAGGTTAGCCGGTTCATAGTAAAAATAAATCTCAGTTCCTGCTTTTACCTGATTAGTTTCAGCAGCTACATACTGACCATATCCAATTATATTGGTACAGAGAATAAAATTTTTAAACCCAAGTTGTCCCTTATTCTGAATATCAATGATTTTTTCTTTTAACTGAGCAACTTTGCTTTCCTGAGCACTCACAGCTGTAGATCCTGAGATCAGGAAGACAGCAATAATGGTCATACAAATAATGCGTTTCATAGCACCCTCCACCTTTTTTTATTGTTTTTACATTTTTTCTTTTTTCTTTTTTCTTTTGTCTTAATATTACCGTCCTTTCCAAACCGGATCAAAGGCATAACCGGCATTGGTCAGGTATTGAATTCCTCCGGTTTGCAGGTTCAGAATTGCCAGAAAAGGATGATTCAAATCACTCTGGGTCACGCTGAATACCATATACTGACCATCTGCAGAGAAATCCATTCCAATAACTCCATAAGGAGAAGCACCGGAAATACCATTTGGCAGTTCATAGTACTGAGACTGAGTGGTGTGAATATTAATCAAAATTACCCAGCAGGGGCTGACAGCGATATCTGCTTCCCCCTGACTTAAATAAGCCACCTTATTTCCATCCGGTGTAAAAGCCATTCCGGAATATTCACTCACCAGCGCTTTTCCCTGCCATCCGCCGGATTGAATAACCGGCACTTCTATGGTCTGTATTTCCTCACCGGATAAAGCATTGCAGACATGAAGCCGGTAGTTATCCGCAAATACCAGAATATCCTCTGCAGGAGAAAAGACCGGTCCCAGTCCCCGTTTTTTCATCACATCAGGCACAAGAGCATCATCATGGTACACAGCCTGCTGTTTACCGGTTTTCAGATCAATGGAAAACACCTTATACCAGCTTCCCACTGCCATGTAAGTATGATCATAAGCTCCGGAATTCCAGTCGTAAACATTAACATTACCTACATGCTTGGCGCTCCGCATAGAAAAAGCCAGCAGTTTTCCATCCCGTGAAATTGTGGGGTGTTTGACCTGGATGTCACTGTTAGCAGGAAAGTTGATTTCAAAAGGTTCTCCCCTTACTGTTCCGAGCAAACGGGGATGAGTTGCATGTTTAACTGCAAATACTACAGTATTCCCATTATCACCTTTTGCCGGTTCAGTAATGATGGTTTGATCATCAAAAGTCTGATGAGAGGTTATGTCACCTGATTGAGGATCAATAGAGCACCAGGACAGTCCGCCATTTGATTCCATACGGATGAAACCAATTACAGATCCGGTACGGGCAGAACTCCCAAGATCATTTACTGTATTATCAGAAGATTCAGACTGGTGCGAGGAATGGAAAGGTTGACTAGTTGAGTCTACAGATTCCTGTTCTCTGCTCAGGGAAAGAGTTGTACCCGATTCAGTATTCACCAGAGTTAAAATATTTCCTTTAATCTGCCAGGTATAAGAAGCCTGACTTCCGTCAACTATCAGGATCAGCAAATCATCAACTACATCCCAATACCCGGTTTTACCGGAAAATTCCACTGTTTTATCTTCACGCAAAGTCATAGTGGTATTAACATTTTCTCTGTCAATATTCCAGGTTCCGGTAATATCCTGTTGGGACCATAGGGGAATAATGATAATCATACTAAAAAGCAGAATAAGGTATTTTTTTTGTATGAGTTTCATGATTTTTGTGCTCCCTTTTCAGTCAATGGTGCAATTTTTATGAAAGCAGGAAAGAATTTTTTTTATCTTTATTAATAGAAAGGTAAAAAATTAATTGAAATTAGTCAATATTTTTTATTACCTTAAATTATATAAACAGTAAAGGAGTTAATATGCTGAAAACTGCACAAAATGCAGCTAAAATCGGAGGGGATATTCTAAGAAAAGAATTCAGGAAGCTTAAGGGGTCGCAAATAGATGTCAAGGGGAAAGGGGATTATGTTACTGAGCTTGATTATCGATCCGAACATGAGATTATATCCATTATCAAGAAAAAGTTTCCTGATCATGCAATAATGGCAGAAGAATCAGATGAACAAAAAACAGAGTCCGGATATCAATGGATAATAGATCCTTTGGATGGAACGGCTAATTATATCCAGGGCATCCCGGTGTATGCTGTCTCTATCGGGATCGCTGTAAAAGGGATGATCAGTATAGGGGTAATATATTGTCCGGAAACAGAAGAGATGTTCTGGACAGAAAAGGGGCAGGGGGCATATTTAAATGGGAACAGTATTCGGGTTTCCGAAAAGAAAAAGATGGAAGATGTCATTCTTGCTACCGGTTTTCCTTTTCGGAACAAAATAAATCTGAATACCTATCTTCAATCATTTAAAAAACTGTTTCTCCAAAGTGCAGGTATTCGCCGTATGGGTGCAGCTGCTGTTGATCTTGCCTTTACAGCCTGCGGGATCTTAGATGGTTTCTGGGAAATAAGTTTAAAGCCGTGGGATATGGCAGCAGGATCATTACTGATTAAAGAAGCAGGCGGTAAAGTAACTGATTTCCAGGGAAAGCAGAACTATATGGAGTCAGGAAATATTGTAGCCGGAAGTCCATTTGTTCACAGAAAAATTGTAGAGGTAACGGAGAGTTTGCGATTGCAATAAATTCAGATTTAAAAAACTAAAGTTTCGATTATATATTTATTTATGAATGATTGACTTATAATTTGGATGATTGATCCTAAAAAAATGAGGGTAAACAGAAAATAAATCGTAGTATATGTTGGTTAAGTTTTGCAGATTGGTACACAGTCAGCTGGTAAAATAAAATTTTTTTATAATGTAGTAACAATTTATTGCTTAATGATACAATTGGGTGTTATAAAATGAAAAACAGAGCAAAAAGAATGATTATTTTTTTAGTAGGTCTCTGGGGTATTACCTCTCTTTATGCAATTCAATACAGTGGAGATACAACGAAGAATAAGACGTTATATATGTCGCAGTTGAAAACATGCAAACAGGAAAAGTTTGAGAAAACATATGAATACCCTTTTTTAGTAATCCTGACTGAGGAAAATAAAAAAGAATATATGAAACTTGAGGATCTTGAACAAAAGAAGGAATATATAGAATACTATTGGAAGGAACATAACCCCAATCCTCTCCTTGAAGAAAATGACTGCCTGCATGATTTTATAAAACGATACTATCATATAAAAAAGCATTTTTCCAGCCCGGAACAGCCCTATTTTGATGATCGGGGTAAGTATTACCTGAAATATGGTGAGCCATCTTACAGATATCAGGAAAAATCACAGATACAAAATGCTGAGCTATTCCGAAGTCCCCAGATAAGAAGTTTTCTGAGAGAGATAATTGGTAAAACAAACGCAAGAAGAATGATCATCCCCATGCGGTATTCTATACATGCTAATGAAACCTGGGTATACCAGTTTATATCCGGGGGAGAGGATAAAGAGCTGGTTCTTCATTTTGTAGCAGAAGGCAGGTTTTTCAGAGAAGTGCAAACCCTTGATAATGCAATAATAAACCCTTCAGTAAGTGAATTGAAATATTTCTACTGGGCTGATATGATAAAAAAGAGGGCTGCAGCAACACAATCTCGGTTAATTTTTGAAGCTTTTGAAAAGATTTTGGCATTTGATCAGGATATAAGAACAGCAGCTTATACATGGACCCCCAAAACTGGATATTTAGATGTTACTAATCCTGATCATCAACTCAGACAGATGAAAAACACTTTAAGTATTAATTTCAAGAGAAAGAAAGCCCTTACTCCCGCTACACTTTCCGGTCCGAAGAAAGCAATACAGGAGTTATCTTTTCTGTATGACATTGTACAATTTAAGGGTCCGCAGGATAGAACCACACTCACCATTAATTATTTTACTCCCCTGTCCCCAAATTTTTCAGAAGGTCTTAAGCTGTCTGATCCTGATGCTGTTCCTGATACTGTCTTCATA
>JAWODZ010000058.1:0-3649 GCA_046483025.1 bacterium | reverse complement strand
CTTCAGCTCCATGGTTGAGGTGATGGCTGTAGATATTTCATTAAGGATGGAGAGTTCTTCCACTGCCCGCCGGAGCCGGACATTTTCCTTTTTCAATATCTCAATATTATTTGTATTATTATCTTTCATCTGTACTCCTGATTTACTGTTCTTCTTTCTTGAAAATTATATGGACAGAACAGTGTTCTGTCCCTACGCTATCGGATTCCTCAATAACAATAATTCCGTGTATATGATTGGGAAAGGTAACAAAATAATATCCAGGTGAAGAATAATTATATCCTTTCAGTCGATTTGGTTTTCGTTGATGTCTGTGATTAACATTAACCATTGTTTATTAATCCGTAAATATCTCTATCGAAAACTCTTTCCAATAACCACACTGTATGTATCCAGTTTCAAATCTTCACTGGTCTTTACCTTTGACCCATACTCTTTCTCCAGAGCCATTTTCCATCGGTAAAAATCAGAACAGGTATGCTGGGTTTTTTCCCGTAGTTCTTCAAACAAACCGCTCTTTTCATAAGCATCTGCATCCTGTTTACTGTCCCAAAGACTCACACAGACTACTTTGTTTTCTTCTTCTCCGCTAGTGGTCATAAATGCGAATCTGCACCCATCCAGTTTGTTCAAAGCCGGTAAAATATCTTTCTTATAGATCGATCTGAATTCATCCAATTTACCGGGATTAAGCTGAACAGACAGGATACGTAGATACATAAAATTTTTCTGATTCTGGTCAGGAAATCCCCTATCTGACTGAGCAGCAGAAGTAAATGTCTGTATGACCGGTTCTCTGTCAACCGGTTTGTATTCCACTTTCATTTCTTCTGAAAGCTTGACTCTCCACTCGCTGGAGTTCAGCAGAAATGGCTGCACTTTATTGAAAAGTTCAGTATACACTCCGCTTTTTTCATAAGCCCTGGCATGTTCAGGAGTTTCCCATAAGGTCAGAGAAATTCCCTCCTCCGGATTGTTATCATTGGTGATGGCACACACACAAAGACAACCGTCTATTTTATCCAGCCTGGGTATGATTGTGCTGTTATACACTTCACGGATTGCTGCTAATGCTTCCGGTTTATATCTGGCATTGACCAATCGCATGAACATTATTCTGGCCTCCCATTATTTATATATACACCAGCATAAAAAAATGACACCTTTGACAACTCTCATATAAAATCATTATTCTTTGAATTATTCCTGTCCGACATCCATTTAAGAGGATTGTTTAATATATATATCCTTCTTTGATTTTATAATTTTCGACATTAATCCATATGTAGGGACAGAACATTGTTCTGTCCCTACGCTATCAGATTCCTCAATAACAATAATTCTTTGAATATGATCAGGTATTATCAGATATTCCCCCATTGGAATTATATGTCTCTGAGCCCTGCCAATCGTGCCCTTGCATCCACAACTGCAGGCATATCTTCATCCGCATGCTTCCAGGTATCAAGGAAAGTTTCATATTCCTTAATTGCCTTTATATGCCATCCTTTTCCCTCATAGAGTTTTGCCAGACGGTAATGCATCCTGGGATGGATCAAACGACGGTCTTCGCTGTCCGGATCTAAGGTAATGAGTTTCTCATATTCCGTAATTGCTTTATCTATGTCTCCTTTCTGTAAATAAGCCCGGCACCCAACATCCCTTGTAAAGGGCAGGTTGTACCGTATATGCCAAAACATTACATCCGGGAGAGGTGCTTTGCCCTTAGTAGATGCCTTTCTGCTGATTTCAATGGATTTTTCCACGGCATTTTCCTCCAGGAATATCTCGGCAAGCAGGTAATCATAACAGTATTGTATCATCAACTGATCAATCCCGGACTGCTCAGACAACAGGGCCTTTATTTCTGAAAGACTGCTTCTGGCAGAATCTATGTTCCCTTCCTTCAGGTACAATAATCCTGAACAATAGTTGTAAATATATGTGACAATTGCATTATGCCAAGATTGATCGAAGAAAGTTTTTAAATACTGGCGGCTGAGATCAAATCCCCGCTTCTCATAATAAATCAATCCTTTAATCAGATCTGCAACAGTCGATTCTGAATTTTCTGATGTTCCAATTAATTCTTCGAACATGTGAAGATTAATAAGAGCTTCGTCAAAATCTCCCACCCAATACAGGTAATATCCTTTCAATAAATAACCTGTTGATTTATCATGAACGGATTCCCTGATCTCAATATAATTATCAATCCATTTCATAGACTCAGTATAATTTTCTTTAAGAGCATACATATAGGGAACTTTCAGGGCAGAGACAAAATCAGGCTTTACTTTCAATGCTTCTTGATACATGGTTATAGCATTATCGATCTTTCCCATCCAGTAATACATATCACCCATGGAATCGAGCGGATTGGCATCTCCAGGTGAAACAGCTGCATACCGTTGTAAATATTCGATTGCCTTATTATAATCTCCTATATCTGAATACTTATAGGCAAGCTGATTCAGAGCTGAACCATACTGAGGATCCAGTTCCAAGGCTTTTCTGAATGCTGCTATTGCTTTATCATACTGCTTAGTACTTTCATAACCTCTGCCCAGATAATAGTGACCATATTTAAAATCCGGATATTTCTCCACAACTTCTTTGAATTTATTGAACATTTTTTTAGTATTATCTTCGACAAATAAGGCATATGCTGCTTCAATCATAAGCCTCTCTCTTTCCGGGCTTTTTTCCGAATATATCATAGCTTTTTTAAGTGATCTTTTCTTTGCTTCCCCACTTTGTATGAAGGATAAAAAAGTATGAGCCAAAGCATAGGTGGAGTCAAGTGTCAGAGCTTTTTCAAAAAACTGATTTGCTTCATTATAATACATTTTTTCATAAGCTTCCTGGCCTTTCAGAAAATACTTATATGCTTCCAGAGAAGAAGTAGTCACCTCTGCAATCTTCAAAGGTTGTTTCTCATCAGCAGTGCTTCCCAGCATACTTCCTACTTTCACAGTGAGACGGTCTGCCATATCAAACAGATCTTCCACCTTTTCCCCTTCCACCTGCTCTGATCCGGTAACAGTGCCGCTCTGCACATCACACAGCTGCACTGGTATTCGAATCCGGTCACCGATTTTGATGATGCTCCCTAACATCATGGTCTCCACTCCCGCATGTTTTGCTACCTGAGTGGCAATATCTTTGGTGATCACTTCAATATCCTGCTTTCCGATTATCTTCAGAATATCATGCAGTCGCTGGCTGCTCACCACCTCTATCTCCTCATACCGTGCCAGATTCGTGGTCAGCATATCCATGAAAAGGAAAAAGGTATTTTGCAGGGTAATATATCAAAAAAAATCAATTTCTTTTCTCTGGCACCGTAGAAAAATTCAAACTTTGAGGGATCTGTACAGTGTTTCAATTCCTCCGAGAGGAAAAGCAGAGGTGCTATACCCGTACCACCACCCACAAACCAGACTTTTTTCCAGTTTTTACGATAGGGGAAACCTTTTCCCAGCGGTCCTATCACACTAATCCGCTCTCTGAGTTTTTTGTCTGCCAGAAGCGCTGACCCTTTCCCTTTTACCTGAACCAGTATTCCCGTCCTGCCCGAACAGTACTTACCCACAGAAAAAGGCCTTCTCAGAAACAAGGAGCCAATTTTTATCTGTATAAATTGACC
>JAWODZ010000003.1:0-45487 GCA_046483025.1 bacterium | reverse complement strand
GTTACCGAAGCCTGGTTGTGTACGGTTCCTGCTTCATAAGGATAGAAATGTGCATTCAGGACCTGATAACCGTTTCGTATGACCATCAGGCTGTGGATATTGAGTTCCTCTTCCTGAATATAGTCAAATGCTTTGGCTAATTCTTCCGAATCCAGACCCTGGGACTCGGGGGTAGCGGTTCGCCATTCCTGAGCCTGCCAATAATTGTTTAACCGAATCGGATCTGATCCTCTACAGTTACAGGTCACATACATACAAAATAATGCAAACAGACCTGTTAAAAAATATATTCTCTTGTTCTTAGACATTGCCTTACCTCTTAATTTTTTTACCTTTGCCCTCAAAACCGCCACAGGTAGGAAGCTTTGAAAAAGAAATTATTCTCCATTTGATGATATTTATCTGAAAGGATATACTGATTTTCCTGCCACTGTAATTTTTCATACCGGGAACCATAGCCCAGATAGAGAACTGTTCCCGGTATGTAGGTGAAGGAGGCTAAAAAGTCTGCATTCAACCGCTTCCAGTAAGTGTTGTACTCCAGAACTCCCCGAAAAAACAGGTATTTATTTAACTGAAATACGGTACGATTGCGGTATATCAGGTAATCGAATATCTTTTTCCCATCTGCCTGTCGGTAGAAATCGGAATAGCTAAGATTAAAACGGGAACTGAGGTTGCCGTTAGGCTGTAGATGTATGCCTATCATAGCTTCATGACCTTTTCCCTGATAGGGTTCCGAGGAATCGTAATATATCAGCTGTCCTCTTCGTATATCGCATTCAAGGTAAATCTGTTTGAGAATCTGGGTACTGGCCTCCAAACGAAAAGTGTTTCTATTAAACCGTGTTCCTGCAAAAATCTCATTAGCTAACCAACCTTGTATGTTAAGAAAGGTTTGCCGTACCATGGTCAATCTCAGGGAAAACACATTAAAGCTTTCATAGATTCCACTGTAATGATCCTTACCATGGCGGGCCCAGTAATAGGGGGTAATGGTCTGCAGCCATCCTGAAGACAAATAAAAGGTATACCCTGCATACAAAGGAACCAAGGTAATTCCTCGGCGGGTAAGATATCCTACATCGGTTTGGAAATCCCTGGATATGTTGTTTAAGCCAACTAAACCTGAGAGGTTTCGGGAGTTGTACTCATACTGTACACCTATGATACTACCTGAATAAGGACCACCCTTGTCTTGATTCTGACTCCATGATCCAAATCCATGGTATTCAATGGTGCTGTTACCGTTCAATCGCAGTCTTCCATCACCTCCAAACACATGATTATACCTGTCCGTGCATTCACGTCCGGTATAGAAACTCCCAATATAGCTGTCATTTTTCCATCGTCGTACGTATCGTACAACACCAATCTGTGCATTTTTTAGATTCCTGTGTGCATCTCCTTCACTGGATTCCATATTTTTGGCATACTCATCCTGGGCATAGAGGGCTGATATGAAATTGCTTTGCCCAATTTTCCCATTGAGTTTCAATCCCACAATAGGATCAACAATGTTTCTGGTATGCACTATAGCTCCCAGGGGCAGATCTTCACCCTGAGCGGCAAAGGCGTATTGATCCTGGCCTTCCAGAAAAAACGGTCTCCTTTCCGGATAGTACAGCGAATGACGAAGATTAACATCAATCTGTCCGGCATCGGTTTCAATCTGAGAAAAATCCGGATTGTAGGTGGCATCAACTACCAGATTAGAACTGATCCCAATTTTTGAAGTCATACTCCATTCATTATGCGTTTTAAAAGATTTCATTTTACCTTCTTGATGCTCATGTTTTTTATTGACCGTGGTTGCCGGAAGTATCTCCACCAGTTGTTTCTGCTGAATACCGGTTATTTCCACCTTTTGGAACTGGGCTAAAGCCGCTCCTCTTTCAGGATGGTATTCGGGAAAATCCACCTCTTCTGATTTTCGGCTGATATTCCGGGCCGCTTTAAAGCCCATAATCACTTTCTCCCGAGAGGGAAAACGAAGACTGGCAAAGGGAATAGCCATTTCAATGAAATACCCCTTATCAGTCATCTTGCCAGAACTTTCCCAGATCATGTCCAGGGTGATATCGGGATTGGCCTCCGAATTTAAGGTGCCGTCAGTTTGAATCCCCCGGGGATTGGCCATAAAAAAATAGCATCCCAGCTCATGGTTATAGGTATCCAGACAAAAAGCCACCCAATCATCATTCCCCGGATTGTCTCGCTTGGAGACAGCAGCTTTAATATTCTGTGGATCTTTATCAAAGCACCGGAATCCAACATAAATATTTTTACTGTCATACATGAGATACAACTCTGTTTCCTCTGAGGGAGGTAAACCAAAATCAGGTCTAATGGTCTTAAAATCCCTGCATACCCAGGCCTGATTCCAGATAGTTTCATTTAAAGTACCATCGATACGAGGAGAGTTTTCAACCTGCGGTATCTTTACTATTCCATTGGTAAAAGCCTGACTGCCCCAAAACAGCAGGAAAAACAAGCATTTGATTTTATTCAGGAAATTGTTTGTGTAAGCCATCACTAACTCCATTTTTTTGAAATTACTTTTATCCCTGACAAAATAATTCATACCTTCTTTCTTGTCGATTACTTTTATGTAAGCGGGATTTTAAAGGGGATAAACAGGACGATTAAGAAAATATTCAGTCTGAATAATTCATATTTTCTTTGTAAAAAAGGTAATTATTTTTTATATTCCATTTAAAAATTTTGAATATAGGATAAAGTGGGAAATAAAACCATGAAAAAAAGCCGATACTATATTGTAGTTATTACTTTGATATGTGCTATCAGCATGTCAACACAAACAACATTTGCATCCATCATACAAGACAGCTATACTGGTACGATCAAGGGAACCGTCATTGATAAATCTACCCGCAGTCCCCTTATAGGAGTTAATATTCTTGTTCAAGAAACCGACCTGGGATGTGCAGCTGATTCAGCCGGAAAATTTCTGATACCAGATATACCTTCGGGGATCCATACTCTGCAATTCACCATGATTGGGTATGAAAAACGAAAAATTAATAGAGTAACGGTAAATCCGCACAGAACAACCTGGCTGAAAGTAGAATTAAAGCCCACTGTACTCCAGGGAGAAAATGTGGTCGTAACTGCCGGTTTCTTTCAGAAAGCAAAGGATGGTATTGTAAGCAACCGAAGTGTAAATTATGAGGAAATAAGATCAGATCCCGGCAGTGCTGCCGATATTCAGCGAGTCATGCAGTTACTGCCTGCAGTAGTTTCTGGCTCTGATCAGTATAATGAAATAATTGTGCGGGGAGGTATGCCGGGTGAAAATCTTTTTCTTATGGATCATATTGAGATTCCCAATCCCAATCATTTTGGAGAACAGGGAACCGGAGGCGGCCCCATTAATATGGTAAATGCCCATATGGTGCAGGGTATTGATTTTTTTGCCGGTGCTTTCCCCGCCCGTTATGGGGATAAAGCTTCTTCCGTTATGGATATCTCTTTACGGGAAGGTAACCGGGAACGAATAACCGGTCATGGATTCTTGGGAATGTCTGGAGCCGGTTTGATGCTGGAAGGCCCTCTGAACAGGGGAAAAGGATCATACATCTTAAGTGCAAGTAAAAGTTTTCTGGATCTTATCATCTCTTCTACCGGTCTGACAGCTGTACCGCAATACTATAACCTGCAGGGAAAAATTGTCTATGATCTAAACAAAAACAATACTCTTATCTTCAATGGAATTTATGGGGATGATAAAATTATTATTGAAGAAAATCAGGAAGACGGTGATGACTCCGGGGGATCAGAAAATGTTCGTTCTTTAAGCCATCAATATGCTCTGGGAGTGACCTTACGAACCTTGCTGGGCAGAAAAGGATTTTCACTGATCACCGCCTCTCAAACCCTAAATCATTGGAATCTTGATGTATACTACAATAATGGAATATCCTACTATGTCAATAAATCTCAGGAGATCGAACGTACTCTAAAAGCTGAAATTACCTATCTTCCCGTAAAGAAGCTGGAATTGAATCTCGGGGCTCAGATAAAATCAATTCCTTTTGATATTTACCGATGGGCAGAGGAGGATACAATTTTTGTGTATGATACCACAGTTGATCCGCCGGAAAAAACAGAAGTGTTTCAAACCTATGATGCTTTTCTGAGTTCGGTAAAGAAAACCACTTTCAAAGCTGCCGGATTTGGACAGCTGAAATGGTCACCACATCCAAACATTACTGCTACCCTGGGATTACGTACAGATTACTTTGATTATACCGGAAAAACAGTATTTGATCCCCGGTTGGGATTATCCTTTCAACTTGATCAGACAACCAGATTAAATTGCGCCTTTGGCAGACACTCTCAGGCTCCGGCCTATGTGGAGGTTTCGGCGCATCCCGAGAATAATGATCTTAAACATAAATTTACCCAGCAGGTTGTATTGGGAATAGAACATCTTTTTCGGGACGATATGAGAGGTACCCTGGAGGTTTTTTACAAGGATTATGACCAGGTTCCTCTTGCCAAATCCAGCTTGAGTCCCGATCCCTATGACTACTACTATGGAAGGATGGTAAATGAAGGAAAAGGATTTGCCAAAGGCATTGAATTCTTTCTGCAGAAAAAACGTACCGGTAACTATCATTTTACAGTAAGTTACTCCTGGTCGGTTTCCAAAGCCTATGATCCCCGTTATAACCGCACCTATGCCTGGGATTATGATTACGGACATGTGTTCACTCTGGTAACCGGACTCAATTTTGATTTACACAATAAACAGTGGTACAAAAAATTTTCAAAAACCTTCTTCTATAAATGTTTTGCCTGGATGCTTCCTCTGGCAGATCAGGTGGAATTTGCTCTGAGATGGCGCTATCTGGGAGGCAGGCCTTATACTGAACCGATCTACTATCCTCAATTCAGAGGGTGGCTGGTGGATGAAAGTGTTTCAATGAATGCACAGCGCTATCCACCCTATCACCGGCTGGATCTCCGCCTGGACCGCAGATACATGTTTAAGGGGTGGAATATGGTTGTTTTCTTTGATATAATGAATGTGTACGGAAGAGATAACATCTGGCGATATTCTTATAACGATGATGGGAGTAAAGAAAAAATTCTACAGTTTCAGGTATTTCCGGTGGGGGGTGTGATTTTTGAATTCTAATAAATGCTGGGATTATTTTATTATTTATATTAATTATTTTCAATAAATTAACTATTAAAAAAATCTACTCCTGAGGTATATTATATTTTTAAAACATTAAACAAAATTAATCCTCCTGAAATCATCCTTAACATTGACTTTAGCATCTAAAATTAATACATTGAAAATATACAAGATTAATCCACTGAGAGTTGTCAGAAAAATCCAAAAAATTCAGCCTTTGTGAATAAGGAGTGAAAATAATTTATGTCACAAAAATTTAATAATACCACAACTGAAACCAAAACAGACACTATCAAACAAATTTCCACCCGGGAAATGTTGCAGGCAATAGAGAATTCCGAAATAAAAATTATTGATGTACGTTCAGTCAATGCCTATAACGGCTGGAAGGAGCAAAACGAGATGAGAGGCGGACATATCAAAGGGGCCAAAAGTTTGCCTGCCATGTGGGCAGAATACATCGACTGGATAGAAATTGTACGCTCAAAAAAGATCTCTCCTCGGGATTCTCTGATTATTTACGGTTATGATAATCCTCAAACCGCTAAAGTTGCAGAGCTTTTCCTGCGTTCCGGATATGAAAAAGTATCAGTGTACCATAATTTTGTGGATGAATGGAGTTCCCATGAGGAGTATCCTATGCAACATCTGAAAAGGTACCGCCACCTGATATCTGCCGGATGGCTACGGGAACTCCTTACCCACGGGACTGCTCCGGAATATGAAAACAAAAAAATTATATTATGTCATGCTCATTACCACAATAAAGAAGATTATGAGAAAGGGCATATTCCAGGTGCGGTTGCCGTGGACACTAATTCTCTGGAGTCAACCGAAACCTGGAATCGCCGTTCTCCGCAGGAGCTTAAGCAGACCCTGGAAAGTCTTGGGATAACTCATAACACCACTGTCATTTTATACGGAAGGTTTTCTGATCCAGACATCGAAGATCCTTTTCCCGGCAGCAGTTCCGGTCATTTGGCTGCTTTCCGTTGCGCCTTTATTATGATGTATGCAGGAGTAAAGGATATACGGATTCTTAACGGCGGTTTACAGTCCTGGAAGGATGCCGGATTTGAAACCACCGGGGAAGTTACTGTAAAGGAACCGTCTGCTGAATTCGGAGCGGAAATCCCGGTGCACCCTGAAATTGTGGTGGATCTGGAAGAGGCAGAAAAAATCTTGAAAGCTGAAAATAAAAACCTGGTCTGTATGCGCAGCTGGAAAGAATATATCGGAGAAGTGAGTGGATATAATTATATTGAAAAAAAAGGCAGAATACCCGGAGCTGTCTTTGCCGATTGCGGCAGTGATCCCTATCATCTGCAAAATTACAGGAATCTTGACCATACTACCCGGGAATATCATGAGATAGAAGAAAACTGGGCCGCAGCTAATATCACACCGGATAAATTCAATGCTTTTTATTGTGGCACAGGATGGCGGGGAAGCGAAGCCTTTTTCAATGCCTGGTTTATGGGCTGGCCCTCCATAGCATTGTTTGACGGGGGATGGTTTGAATGGAGTAACCATAATTATCCTTTTGAAACAGGGGTTCCAAAATAAGGAGGGAGCAAAAAATATCTCTTTGCCTAATCCAAAAATCAAAATAAAAAATTTTTTACCGGGAAAAAGCCTGAATGGTCATAGAGAAAAAATTCTCCAAGGCCTCACCTCAAACAGAAAACATATCTCCAGCATTTTTTTCTATGATGATTACGGCTCAAAAATTTTTGAAAAAATAACCGAACTTCCAGAGTACTACCTGCCCCAAAAAGAAATTATCATATTAAAACAAATTTCTTCTGAATTAAAAAATAATTTGCACAACACTGACATTGTTGAACTAGGGAGCGGTGACTGCTCTAAAATTACAATTCTGCTGGAATCAATTAATTCGAATCATAGAAATACTATCCGTTACCTGCCCTTTGACGTATGTCAGGAAGCAATTGAAAAATCCTCAAAAATCCTTTTAGAAAAATTCCCCCCTATTAACATTCAGGGAATAATAGCGGATTTCTTTACTCAGCTTGATAAAATCCCCGGTAAAAGAAAACGCCTTTTCTGCTTCTTCGGCAGTACTATTGGAAATTTCACCCGGGAAAAAGCAAAAGAATTCATCAGCAATCTCAGTGATGCAATGAAACCGGGAGAAACACTTCTGCTTAGCTTTGATATGGTCAAGGACAAAGATATTTTAGAAAAGGCCTATAATGACAGTAAAAACGTAACTGCACAATTCAATCTGAACATATTAAAAGTAGCAAATAAACACGCAAAAACCGATTTTAATCCTGACGACTTTCAGCACCTTGCCTTTTATAACCGGACCTGCTCCAGAATTGAAATGCACCTTAAGGCAAAAAAGGATCTAGAAATTAGCTCACCCTATTTGGACAAGAGCATAAATATAAAAAGGGGTGAGAGCATCCATACGGAAAATTCTCATAAATTCACTGAAGAAAAAATCAAAAATCTGGCCGACTTTGGCCAACTCAAGATAAAAAAAATTTTTACGGATGACAACAAATGGTTTTCCGTAGCTCAGCTTGTTAAATAAGGACGATCTTACATGATCGATATGGGTACAATAAGAGCAGATTTCCCCATACTGAAAAAAAAGATATATGGTAATCCTCTGGTGTATTTAGATAATGCTGCCACCACCCAAAAACCTTTCCAGGTTATTGAAGCCCTGACTGAATTCTATTCCGGTCAGAACAGCAACATCCACCGGGGAGTTCATTATCTCAGCGAATTGGCAACCGATGCCTATGAAAGCGCCAGAGAAACTGTAAGAAAATTCATTAGGGCTGAACAACCTTCAGAAATAATATTTACCCAGGGTACTACCGACTCCATCAATCTTTTAGCCGGTTCTTTGGGGAGAACATTCATCAAGGAAGGTAATGAAATCATTATTACCGAGATGGAACACCATTCCAATCTGGTTCCCTGGCAAATGTTGTGTGAACATAAAGGCGCAGTTCTTAAAATAATTCCCATTCGGGATGATGGTACCTTAATCACAGAAAAATTAAAAACACTAATGACTGAGCGAACCAAGCTTATTTCCTTGTCCTGGGTTTCCAATGTCCTGGGAATCAGATATCCAGTAGAACAAATTATTCAAATCGCTCACAAACATAATATACCGGTTCTGATTGACGGAGCCCAGGCAGTACAGCATATACCGATTGATGTTCAGTCTCTGGACTGTGATTTTCTGGTATTTTCCGGACATAAAATGTATGCCGGAACCGGAGTAGGAATCTTATATATCAACAAAAAATGGCTGGACACCTTACCTCCCTCAAGATACGGCGGAGGCATGATTTCCAGTGTGAGTTTTGAAAAAACTACCTTTGGAGATCCCCCTTATAATTTTGAAGCCGGCACCCCCAATATTGCCGGTGCTGTCAGCCTGAAAGCAGCTATTGAATACATGAATACAATTGGATCCAAAAACATTGCTGCTCTGGAAAACAAGGTGTATAATTATGCCAGAGGGATATTGGAAAAATTCCCTGGAGTAACGGTGTATGGAAAAGCTGAAGATATGTGCGGGGCTTTATCATTCAACCTTGACGGTATTCATCCTTACGATGCGGGTTCTATCCTTGATAAAATGGGTATCGCCGTACGCACCGGCAAACATTGTGCTGAGCCACTGATGGATCACTATGGGATTCAAGGAACAATTCGAGCCAGTTTTGCTGTGTATAATACCAGAAAAGAAATCGATCTCCTGATACAGGGGATAGAGAAAGTACAGAAAATGTTAGGAAAAAAATGAACATCAATGATATACAGGATAAAATTATAAAGGAATTTTCCGGGTTGAATGACTGGATGGATAAATATGAATACCTGATTACCTTGGGAAAAACCCTGAAAGCGACAGACAAGGATCTGAGAATCGAAGAAAATCAGATACCAGGGTGTCAGTCAACTGTATGGGTGAAAGCAGAATTGAAAGATAATAAAATAACATTCTCAGCCGATAGTGAAGCCCTCATAACCAGAGGAATCATTGCCTTACTGCTCCGGGTATTGAATAACCAGTCCCCGGAAGACATACTAAATGCTGATCTTTATTTTATTGAAAAAATCGGATTAAGTTCCAACCTATCACCCTCCAGAGCCAATGGATTGGCATCAATAGTAAAAATATTGAAATCTCTGGCTGAGAACATTCACTCTTCCCAGAAATACAGACAATTTTATAAATAATTTAATTGTAGATTAATAACAGGAGGCAAAAACGATATGGAAGTCTTGAATAAAAACCAGCGGGACTTGTGTGACAATTCAGAGTATGACTTTTCTGATCTTAGGGTTTTGATCATAAATTGTACTCTGAAAAAATCACCAGAAATGACCCACACCCGGGGATTGATCGATGTGTCCAAAGCAATCCTAAAAAGAAATCAGGTTTCCGTTGAAGTGATAAGAGCTGTGGATCAGAATATTGCATCCGGAGTATGGCCGGACATGACCAAAAAGGGATGGAAACAGGACGACTGGCCCCGGATTTTTCGAAAAGTTATGGATTCAGACATTCTGATATTGGGAACTCCTATTTGGCTGGGAGAAAAATCATCTGTCTGCCAGCGGGTCATAGAAAGATTGTATGGACAGTCCGGTGAGCTTAATGAACATGGTCAGTACGCCTATTACGGCAGAGTTGGAGGATGTATTATTACCGGTAATGAAGATGGAATCAAGCACTGCGGTATGGGGATACTGTATGCGCTTCAGCATCTGGGATTCACGGTTCCGCCCCAGGCTGACTGCGGGTGGATCGGGGAAGCAGGACCGGGTCCCTCCTATCTGGATAAGGATTCCGGCGGACCGGAAAATGATTTCACCCAGAGAAACACTACTTTTATGACCTGGAATCTCCTGCATCTGGCCCGTATGCTTAAAGACCAGGGAGGTATTCCGGCCTGGGGGAACCAGCGCAGTAAATGGGAAGCCGGCTGCCGCTTTGATCATCCCAATCCGGAGTATCGGTAGTCATTTCTGATACCCACTATGTATTGAAAACCTCCGAAAGGTTGGCAGGCACAAAGCTGAGGATTGAAAAAAAGATTAAAAATAATCATTCATTTATTCGAGACACCATGAATGCAGATATGAAGTGGTTAGATTTTCCTACATCTTCCTCAGATTGGCATATAAACAATGAAAGTAATCCGCTTTGTGATTTAGTTGTTTTTGAGAATCGTGGTGGAAAAATAATCGGTTATGCAAAAACAACACAATTAATAAAAGATTTAGTCCATATACATTATAACCAAGATATCCTAAGATTTGAAAATGCCTTGAATGCACTAGACGGTAATTTTCAACAATATGCAACCAATAATCTGCCAGCATTTCATCTATCAGCAAAAGGTCAATCATTAGAGGATGTAGGTGCTTCTATGATTAGTAATAACCTGAGTGAAACTGTTGTAGATCTTGAATCAAAAAGATATTATTTATGTCTGTCCAAGTTATTTACTATACAATAGCAGTAATAAAATTGTTAATCCAGATTCTAAATATATGAATAATTGATTATCAAGTACTAAAAACAAGGAGTTAGAGGTGACACAGAGAGCTCTATTAATAGGCAATTCAGACGGTATAGGCTTAGCAACTACCAAAAGAATACTTGATGAAGGATGGGACATCACCGGCGTATCCAGAAGTGCATCTCCCATTAACAATAAACACTACCATCACCTGATAGCAGATGTTGCCGGTGAGGGATATCCTGCATTGATTGAAAACCTGGCTGCCAAAAATCCTTTGAACCTCTGTATCTATTGTGCAGGAATCGGTGAACTGCTGGACCTCACCAATATGAAGTCCGAACCAAAAATCATCGAAGTCAACCTGACCGGTATGGTCAGAACTGCGGCAGCTGTTATTCCACCCATGATTAAAAGAGGACAGGGACACTTTATCGGAATCTCCAGCCTGGCAGACGAACTGTTATCTGCCGAAGCACCCTCCTATCATGCCTCCAAAGCCGGCTTTTCCAGTTATCTTGAGAGTCTGGCCCTTGCTGTCAAAAAAAAGGGGGTTAAAGTTACCAATATCCGTTTTGGTTTTGTTGACACCAAAATGGCCAAAGGTGACATCAAACCGTTCATGATGACAGTCGAAAGAGCAGTTGATCATCTGAAAATCTGTATCGAAAAGAAACCAGCCCGCTACACTGCACCACGTATTGCTGTTCCTCTAATTAAGTTCCGTAAGATAATGATGAAGTTAGGGGGAACATAAATGATAATTAACGTTATAATTTGTTATTTAAGAGAGATCAAAAAAAGTCGAGGACTACAGGAACTGAGAAATTCATCCTAAACCTGGTGATGAGTAAACTTTTCATCTTCAGTCTTCTCTGTCAACCTATTGCAGGACAAGACAAGACACAACATTATTCATTATACATTATTCATTATACATTAATTATACAGTTCACTTTCTCCAGAAAAAAGTCACTTTCAAAAGTAAGGTTCGGTTGATGATCTCCGTAGATGCAGGGCCCAGCATCCTGCCGTCATTGTAGACCAGATAGATATTACTGCCCGGTGAATAGATCCAGCGCAGCATCAGGTTGCTGACCACTTTTTCCTGACCTGCGTACATAAGCTTGTCATCATTGAGCTGCAGATATGCTTTAAAGTAAAGTTCAGTATTGAAATAGTAAAATGTCCTGATCCCGTAGGTGTTGGTGTGGAACCGCCCATCCGGAAGATCCACAAAATTATAACGATAATCCAGTTCCATGCGCAAACGGGGTATACGGGTTATATTTGCCTGTATAGAAAATCCTGAATTTTCTCCTGTATAATATGTACCATACTGTAAACCGATCTGACCGGAAATATCTTTCCCCCTGTCTGTCTGAAATGAAACAGATGCTGCATATCCCTGGTATGTATCTTCAGGAATCAGGTATCCTTCTCTTACCTCCCAGTCATAAGGTATATACTCCTGTATGTGATCAATCCCTATACTGGCACGGGCACTGTTCTGAAAATGAATAGAAAAAGACCCGCCTGCTTCACTGTCCAGCAGCCGGTCATCATGATCAGTACGGTAATCTCCATTCAGACTGAACGAATACTGACGGATGTGAGAAGACTTTTCCGGACGGGGACTGTAGCTGAGAGAAACATCGGTTTTACGGAAATCAGTACGGCGGATGTACCCCATTTCCGGATAAAAATCTGCTCCCACATCATTATGTGAAACAGACATATGCCATAGATCACTGTCATAAGAAAATTTTAGATTTGAAGCAGTATGACGGTACCAGGGATCGTTTCCGGTTACTGAACCGTATACATCATCACTGGTGCCTGCAACATACCCGATAATACTGAAGTGAGATGTAAGAGGCAGATAAGCATCAATACCGTAGGATCTGTTATATCCTTCAGAGTGGATTTCTTCCTTATTTAACAGCATGAGCCCTATTGATCCCCTGTTCAGCAGATCCCGCCGTATTCGGAACACAGAAAAATGGGCTCCGGGATTAAGCTCTGAATCTACAGTAACATCATCGGTTACCATATGAAGGACTCCAATTTGATAAGCCCCTATCTTTCCCACAGTTTTTGCACCTCCCAGAATACGAGCCTCTCTGTCCTGTACCAGACCAATGCGCCGGCTGTAGAAAAGATTAAAAGAGGAGCTTCCTCCCCATCTGAAACCGCCTCCTTCTCCAAAGGTAAAAATTTCTGCTCCTTCACGGAAAAACTCTCTCTTTTCCGGATAGTAGAGACTGAAACGGGTGAGATTGACCTGTTCCTGATCAGCTTCCACCTGGGCAAAATCTGTATTTATGGTAATATCCATGGTCATATTTCCGGTGAGAGCAATTTTAGCGTCTAATCCAATGTCTTCGATATGATCGGAACTGAAACCGGTTGTTTCATCATTTTCCACTCCTCCCATAAAATAAGGTTTGATCTCCAGATTACCGCCCATTTCAAGGTCCCGGAGATTATACAAATCTCCAGCCTCTGAGAGACGGAAAATTCCGGCATGTCCCAGATCTCTGGGAATGAGTTGCCAGTATACATGTTCGTTTTTACGCCGTATCATCCGGGCAAAATTAACCCCCCATACCGTGGTTTCTTCTTTTTCGAAACGGAGAGTTTTCCAGGGAATGGCAATTTCGATGAACCAGCCTTTATCAGTCACGGATGTCCGGCATTTCCAGACATTGTCCCAGGATGGATTATACTGCTGTCCCTCGTTTGCCAGCATTGCATCCCGGCGTACTCCGTTAGGATTGGTGATAAAATAAAAACCGCTGCGCTGATCATGGTAAGTATCAAACACCATTTCAAAATAATCATCATCATCCACCAGCGCATCTCTGCGCATCTCCCGGGCTATTATTTTTTCCGGTTCTTTGTCATAACACTTAACCCCGATAAAAAGATTTTTTTGGTTATAGGTAATTCCCACTCTGGTTTCTTCAGTGGCAGGATCCCCTTCCACTGGTTCCCGCTGCAGAAAACTGCCCTGGAACTGCACCTTTTCCCATGCAGCATCATCCAGAACACCGTTTATAACAGGAGGAACTGATACTTCCCTGGCTTTAATCACCCGTTTGTTATTGCTGTCCACCAGAAAACCCCTGTGGTTTATTGATAGATCCTCAGGCATAGCTGCAGTAAGTACAGAAAATCCGGCTAGAACTAGAATTATTGTAATTATTGTCTGCATATAAGATTTGATTTTTTTATGCATACATTCCCTTATTGATTATTTTTTCTCTTGTGTATAACAAAATACACCCTGACTTAATATTACAGAATAAAACCAGTCTAAAGTATGTTTTTTACCTCTGTCCATTAAGATGACAATGTAAAAAGAAATCAGATAATTTACAATGCTATAAATATCCCATCCCTAACAGGACTCAAATTTTATCATTATTTTTTATAGATTATTCAATTGAAACACCCTCTCTTTCATCTCTCCCTTCGGCGAGCTCAGGACAGGCCCTCAAGGGAGAGAAATTTTTTAAAAGTTCTTTGAATCAAGTGATTCAAGAATCCTGTCATTTCCCCTTCCTTCCATCATTCCAACCATCCAACATTTCATTAATCCAATTGCATTGATCAATCAGGCCAATATATTTTTTCCTTTGTATTTTGTATTTTGTTTTCTGTCTTTGGGTCTTAGAGTCATTGAGTCTTAGGGTCCTGGATTCGTTGAGCGTTTCGCGGTCAGCCGTCCGCGGTCTGCGGTCCTATTCTGACCTCTGGTCACTGGCCACTGTTTTCTGAACGTCAACTTTCTAAAGTTCTCAAGTTCTTAGGTTCTTAAGTTCTGTTTTACCCTTCTCCTTTTTTCCAAACGGTCTTCCGTCCGCTCTAAAGTTCTGGTTTTACAGATATATTTGACTGGATTTTTGCATAGTTAAATATTATATTTATTGTAAAGAAATATAATCCACAATCTTATTAAAGACATAGACGTAATTCTATAATTTTGAAAACAGAAAGGGAAGTCCATGTACGGCTTAAATCATCAGATAAATTAAGGACACCTGCAGTTATAAAAAAACAGATTACGGTTGGAAATAATATCCCTGCTCTGTATGACATTTTTATAGTACTTTCAGCTGTTCCTATATACAACAAAATATCATAATTCAAAAGATTTTCAATCATACAATGGAGGCTGCTGTATGGATATAAAAATCAAAGAGGTTCAAAGCCGAAAAGAGTTAAAAAACTTTATTCGCTTTCCCACGCGTCTATACAGTAATAATCCTTACTGGGTGCCTCCACTATTTATTGATGAATATAACACTCTTCGTCAGGATAAAAATCCCTCCTTTGATCATTGTGAAGCAAAATACTGGCTGGCTTATAAACAGGGAAAGATAGCAGGCCGTATTGCAGGTATCATCAACCATCAGCATTTAAAAAAATGGCAGCAGAAATACATGCGGTTCGGCTGGATCGATTTTGTTGATGATATTACTGTTTCTGAAGCTTTATTGAAATCAGTTGAATCCTGGGCCCTGGAAAAAGAAATGGGTGCTGTACATGGACCTCTGGGATTTACAGATTTTGATCATGAAGGTATGCTGATTGAGGGATTTGAAGAATTAGGCACCTTAGCAACTATCTATAATTATTCTTATTATCCAAATCATATGGAAAAAATGGGATACAAAAAAGATACTGACTGGATTGAATTTGAGCTGTCCGTGCCCTCCCTGCCCAATGAAAAAATCGCCCGTATTGTTGATATTGTTTTACGTCGATATAATCTGAAAATACTTAAAGCAGAAAATAAAAAGGAATTGCTCCCCTATGTCGGAGAATTATTTCAACTGATCAATGAAACCTATCAGCATTTATACGGAGTTGTGCCACTAACCGATAATCAGATCAAAACCTATACTAAACAATATTTTGGCTTTATAAAACCGGAATTCGTACCCATTGTACTTGATCAGAACAACCATATGGTTGCCTTCGGCATTACCATGCCTTCCTTATCCCGGGCTTTACAGAAATCAGGAGGAAAACTTTTTCCTTTTGGCTTTTTATATCTCCTGCAGGCATTAAGAAAAAATGATCGTGCCGACCTCTATTTAGTAGCTGTAAAACCAGAGTATCAAGGCAAGGGAGTGAATGCCATATTAATCCATATGATGAATGAGGTGTATAACCAGCTGGAGATAACAAAAGTTGAATCCAATCCCGAACTGGAAACAAATCTGTTGGTTCAAAAACAGTGGAAGTATTTCGATAAGCGACAGCATAAAAGGAGAAGGTGTTTTATAAAGCATCTTTAAACAGCAAAAAATAATTCAGAGATTAAATGCTTTATACAATATCGTATATATAATAATATAATTAATAATTAAAGGATTCTTATTTACCGATGAAAACCAAAAAGAAATATTTCGTTACCGGTGGCACCGGCTTTATCGGTTCTCACCTCATCCAGAAACTTCTTAAAAAGGATCATCAGGTGGTGGCATTAGCACGTAATCTCAAAAAAGCAGAACCACTTAAAGCTATGGGCGTAGAACTGGCATTTGGTGACATCACTGACCGCTCTACCTTGAAAAAACCCATGCAAGGGGTGGACGGCATCTTCCACCTTGCTGCCTGGTATAAAATCGGTGTGGACAGCAGTCCGGCGGAGCCGGTCAATGTTAAAGGAACCGAAAACGTGCTTACAACCATGCAGGAGCTCAACATACCCAAAGGTGTGTACACCAGCACACTTGCCGTTAATTCTGATACAGATGGACAGATTGTGGATGAAACCTACCGCTTTCAGGGTCAGCACCTCAGTGCCTATGATAAAACAAAATGGAAAGCCCACTATGAAGTGGCTGTACCTCTCATACGTCAAGGACTTCCCCTGATAATAGTTTTGCCCGGTCTGGTGTACGGACCGGGTGATACCAGTCAGTTAGGTGAACTGTTACAGCAGGCCGTTAAAGGAAAACTGAACATTCTTCCCGGAGGCAGAACCGGAGTGTGCTGGAGTCATATCCAGAATATTGTGCAGGCTCACCTGCTGGCCATGGAAAAAGGTACTCCGGGAGAAACCTATATCATTGCCGGACCCTGTCACACGTATCATAAAGGTTTTAAAACAGCTGGTCAGGTAACAGGTCAAAAAATTCGTGCTCTGTGGATACCACCCTGGCTGATGAGAATGATGTCCAGGGTAATGAGTATTATTGAAAAAATAATTCCAGTACCCGCTACCTTTTCTGCTGAAGCCATGCGGGTTACTGCCGGCATTACTTACTACGGAGATAACAGTAAGGCAAAACGAGAACTGGGATACACACCCCGCTCTCTGGAACAGGGACTGCGGGATACCTTTGTTAATAAAAAATAGATAACTGAAATAATCAATTCAATTAGGAATTAAAATGAAAAATTTTTTAGTTATTCTCCTCGCTCTGACTGTAATATTCTGCACCTGTGTTGAAGAAAATCTTAAAACAGCAGAATGACGGGACCTGGAAAGTATTCCGATCTATTTGGACCGTTAACAAATAAAATAAGATCACCTGCAACAAAAAAATCAGAAAAAAATTTAGAATCTCTCGGCTAATACCTACATGGCATTTATGGATGAGTAGTTATTCTTTACAAGCTAACCTTCTTGGAGAAAGTTAGCTGCTTATTTTTCTGATCCTTGTCTTTTTTAAGACAAGAAAGTGGGGATAAGCTGTAGGCTCACCCATTGTAATCCACTTATGTCTAACACATGTCTTTTATCCCTATCCTGTTCAACTCGTCAATCCTGTAAAATATTTATAAAAATTCATTCTTCATCTGAAAAATTTCCAATTTCTGTTGATTTTCACCCTGCCTTTTTGTAAACTATCATAATCATGATAAAGACAGAATTAAAAAGTTACAGTTATAAAAAAATTAATTCTATGGTATTAATAGCTATTTTTACAGCCCTAACCTGTGTGGGAGGTTTTATTCGTATACCCATGCTGCCTGTTCCCTTTTCTCTTCAGACGCTGTTTGTTTACTTCTCCGGACTTCTCTTGGGTGCACAAAGAAGTTTCTTAAGTCAAATGCTATTTCTCCTTATGGGACTGGCTGGAATTCCAGTTTTTATCAGGGGAGGGGGGCCTGCCTATGTTCTCCAGCCCAGTTTTGGTTACCTGGCAGCTTTTCCGCTGAGTGCCTATGTATGTGGTAAAATATCTCATGACCTGAACAATCATAATTTTTTTAAATTGTTAATTGCCTGCGGCAGCGGTTCTCTGATAATTTTAGGCCTTGGTTCTCTTTATCTTTACCTTAATTTCAATTATATTATTGATACTTCCATAGGTTTCAGGAAAACCTTAATAACCGGATTCTTGGTATTTCTTCCTGCTGAGACAGTAAAATGTTTTATTACTGTATGGATAACAAGGAAAATAATAAAAATACCTGTATTCAATGAACTTATATCAAAGTAAACCAACTAACAAAATAATTCTCTTAATTATTTTATTATTCCTTGGTTCTCAAGCAGTGCTGGGACAAAGCAGTAAAGAACTGAATAAAATACGTTCGGAAATTAAAGATCTGGAAAGTCAGTTAAAGACAAAAAAAAATCAAGAACAGTCTCTTCTGGAAAAAATTGAAGATATTAACAGAACCATTGGATTGCAGCGCAAGCTGATTATCAAACTTAATGAAGAAAAGCAGCGTATCGAAAATGATATTGGGAAGACTGAAAATCAGCTCTCCAGAGTGCAGGCACAATATATCCGGCTCAGGGAAATAGTAAAAAAAAGAATAGTCTCTCTGTATAAAAAGGGAAGAGTGGCAGACTGGGCAGTACTTCTCTCTTCTGGGTCTTTTAATCAGGCAGTTGTATGGTTAAAATATTTAAAAATCATCATGGATAACGATAAGCGCAATCTAAATCTGTTAAAAAAGAAAGAACAACAAATTCAAACCTATAAAGCAGAATTGAACAGAAAACTAAAAAATAAAAAACAGATTATCCAGGAAAAAAATCAGGAAACCCAGGAATTTACTAAGAGGAAAAAAGACAGGGACAGAATGCTTCATACGATCCAGCAGGATGAGAAATTTTTGCAGAGTAAGATTGAAAAGAAAAAGGCAGCATTTGAAGCCATAAAAAATCGAATCAGAACGGAAGAATCCAAACGTCAAGACACTCATGATTATAAAAAATATCCGGGCACAGGATTTGAACGTTTGAAAGGAAAACTGAACTGGCCTGTAGGAGGAACCGTTGTTCAAAGTTACGGAACCAATCGAGACAGATCAACTGAATCCTGGTACGACAATCTTGGGGTTGACATTAAAGCCATCGGGGGAGAATTAGTAAAAGCAGTGGCTAAGGGAAGGGTTACCTATGTCACCTGGATGAGAGGGATGGGAAATCTGGTATTAGTGGATCATGGAGAGGGATACTATACAGTATACGGATACCTTGATATGGTAATGGTTGATAAAGATATGGATATCAGAGCCGGAGATAATATCGGACGTATTGGATATGAGGATAATTTATACGGTCCAACTCTTCATTTTGAGATTTGGAATGGTGAAAATCACTATAATCCTAAAACTTGGCTGAGGTAACACATGTACAAAATAGTTGGACAAACAAGAATAAAAGATATTTTCGAATCATCAATTAAAAAAAATCGCCTTGCCCATTCCTACCTGTTTTACGGTCAACCCGGTGTTGGTAAGGACTGTTTTGCCTTATCATTGGCAATGGGCCTGAATTGCTCAACAAATAAAATCTGGGCATGTGGGGAATGCAAGTATTGTAAAAATTTTTTGCAGTTTCATAATCCGTATTTCACCTTTATTCAACCTGTTCCTTCCAGACCAGGCAGTATGAATAAAGATAAATATCTTGAGATAGTCAGAGAAGCCAACCTGGAACGTATTAATAATCCCTATCATGAAGTTGAATTTCCTTCTACTTTAACCAAATTACCCCAAATCAGCATTAACGAAATACGAACTATAAAACAAAAAATCCGTCTAAGAATTGCTGAGGATAAATATCGTATATTTATTATTTCAAAAATTCAGCATATGTCAGCTGAAGCCTGTAATAGCCTTCTAAAGATATTAGAGGAGCCGCCTCCCCGTACTATACTATTTCTGACCACATCCAACTCAGGCAGTGTACTTCCTACAATTATTTCCCGATGCCAGCTTGTTCATTTTGATCCTCTTACCAAAGATGAAATATCTAATACCCTTATTACTGATTTCAATATCAACAGCTCTACAGCAGAATTTATCGGAAAGATATCAGAAGGCAGTCTTCAGAAAGCACTGAGGATTGCTGAGGAAGGTTTTGAAGATGTACGGACAAAAGCATATGAATTCTTAAAACAATCAATAAATAAAGATGAACTAAAAGCAATAACCTATGCTGAGACATTTATCAAGCAAAATGATAAAATTGAAGCAAAAAAAATATTGCTCACCCTTCAAATTCTGGTGAGAGACATACTGCAACTGAAACTGGGATTACCTCATCAAGTGATAAATATTGATATTAAAACATCACTTGAAAATGTTTTAGCCGCCTATCCTGATATAGATGCGGAAAGAAGTCTTGATTACCTTGCAAAGAGTGTTGATTTAATAGATAAAAATGTTTATCTTGATTTAATTATTCAAAATTTACGGCAGTCATTAAATAACTGTTTCATAAAAAAATAGATACTGATTATGGCAAAAATTATAGAAGTTGAATTTAAAGGGGGAAGAAAAGGGTTATATCTGAATCCTCAGGAATTTCCTTTCACAGTAGGTGATTTTACTATTGTAGAAGCTGATAAAGGTGAAGACCTGGGTATAGTGGTAAATATTGGCAAGGTAATTGACAGCAAGGTAAAAGACGAAGATTATTTAAAAATTCTCCGTAAGCCCAATAAAAAAAACATTGCACACCTTAATGAAAATCGACAACTGGAAAAAAAAGCCTTCCAGGATTGTCAGAAAAGAATTGAAAATCACGGACTTGATATGAAACTGGTTGATGTTGAATATCAATTTGATCATAAAAAAATAACCTTCTATTTTACCTCTGATAAACGAGTGGATTTCAGAGCTCTGGTAAGAGACCTTGCCGGATACTATAAAACCCGTATAGAACTAAGACAAATCGGAGTAAGAGATGAAGCAAAAAGAATCGGGGGGCTGGGAGTATGCGGGTACCCTCTGTGTTGTACTACTTTTTTAAGAGATTTTGATCCGGTGATTACCCAGTATACCAAAGATCAAAATCTGATTGTAAATCCAGCCAAATTTACAGGAGCCTGTGGAAGACTAATGTGTTGTTTGAAATATGAAAGAGATGTCTATATGGCTATTAAACAAAAATTTCCCAGGCCGGGGGCTAAAATCAAAACAAAAACAGGTACCGGGATTTTAAAAAATATTGATCCCATCAAAGGTATCGCTACAATTATGTATAAAAATGAAAAGGAAGAAATTATCGATCTGGATTTATTACAAGATTTAATAGGAAATAAAAAAATTAAATATCCTCAGAGTATTAAAAAGAACAGAAAGGATGTAAAGAGTGAGAAAGACAAAAAAAGCAGATAGGTTTCTGGTAACAAGCGCACTACCGTATGCCAATGGACCTCTTCATCTTGGCCATATAGCTGGCGCCTATCTGCCAGCTGATATCTATGTTCGTTTTCTTAAATTGAACAAAAAAGATGTAATTTATATTTGCGGTTCTGATGAGCACGGTGTACCCATCACTGTTAAAGCTGAAGTTAAGGGTGTTTCTCCTCAGGAAATTGTTGATTACTATCACCAGTTAAACAAAAAAAGTTTTAAACAGCTGGGAATCAGTTTTGATAATTATTCCCGGACCTCTCTGCCCCTCCATCATGATACAGCTCAGGAATTTTTTAATATTCTCTATAAAAAAGGAAGATTTATTGTTAAAGAGGAAGAACAATTTTACAGTGAAACCTCTAAACG
Source organism: bacterium (assembly GCA_046483025.1). Lineage (GTDB taxonomy): Bacteria > Zhuqueibacterota > QNDG01 > QNDG01 > CAYUAG01 > CAYUAG01. The sequence goes on along the minus strand of JAWODZ010000003.1, from coordinate 23,803 downwards.
TTTTTTGCCGGACAGATATGTGGAAGGAATCTGTCCCTTTTGTGGCTATGACAAAGCCCGGGGGGATCAGTGTGAAAAATGTGGAAAATGGCTAAAGACCGGTGAACTAAAAGAACCCAAGTCAAAGATCGATAATTCCATACCAGTACTGAAAAAAACCAAACACTGGTACTTTCCCATGGGTCAGCTTGCTGATTCCTGGAAAAAATGGTTTGAAAAGAAGAAGTGGAAAGAAAATGTTTATAACTACTGTATGGGGTGGTACAATGAAGGATTGGGAGATCGTCCAATAACCCGGGATCTTAATTGGGGAGTAGAAGTTCCTTTAGAAGGAGCAGAGGGAAAGGTACTGTATGTATGGTTTGATGCTCCTGTTGGATATATTTCTTCCACTAAACAATGGGCTGAAAATATCGGACAGCCTGAAAAATGGAAGGACTACTGGTGTGATTCCGATACAAAACTGATACATTTTATCGGAAAAGATAATATTGTTTTTCATGCCATACTCTTTCCCATGATGCTGGCAGAAGTTGGAGGCTTCATTCTGCCGGAAGCAATTCCTGCCAACGAATATCTGACCATTGAAGGGAGGAAAATATCCACAAGTCAGAATTACGCGGTCTGGCTTAAAGATTATCTAGAAATTCTCCCCCCGGATCCGCTCAGATATACCCTGGCCATCAATACTCCTGAAACCAAGGATACTGATTTCTCCTGGACTCAATTCCAGAGCCGCAATAATGATGAACTGGCTGACATTCTGGGTAATTTTATTAACCGGACACTTACCTTTGTTATCCAAAATTGGGAGGGAAAAGTGCCTTTTAGAAATGATCTGGATCAAATGGATAGAACAATGCTTCAGGACATAAGAGAAAAACATCAAAAGCTTACCCAGCATCTTGAGAACTTCCAGATCCGTTCCAGTACCAGAATCCTTATGGATATATGCAGAGCAGCCAATAAATACTTCAATGATAAGGCTCCCTGGAAAACCAGAAAATCAAATCCCCTAATTTGTCAGACAACACTGAATATTTGTGTACACATTGCCCGGATTTTATCCACTGTCATGGAACCATTTATTCCCTTTTCTGCGGCAAAACTTAGAAAAATGCTTAACATCCAGAAAACTATTCCCTGGAAGGAAGTTATAGATTCTGAATTTTCCCCTGGATTCAAACTGGGAAAACCAGAAATACTTTTTACTAAAATTGAGGATGAAGTTATTGAAAAGGAAAGAAATAAACTTATAGGAGAGGAGAAAACCATGGATAAGGAAAAGCCCAAGGAACAATCAGAATTAATTTCTATAGATTATTTAAAGAAAGTAGATCTCAGAACTGCAAAAGTCATACAGGCTGAAAAGGTTGAGAATACTGATAAACTGCTGAAGCTGTACATTGAACTGGGAGGGGATAAAAGGCAGCTAGTGGCTGGATTAGCCCAGAAATATACCCCCGAACAGATAACCGGTAAGACTATCATTATAGCTGCCAATCTGGAACCGGCAACAATCAAAGGGGTGAAGTCTCAGGGTATGCTTTTAGCTGCAGTTGAGGATGGAAAACCAGTACTTTTAACCACAGATGGAGATGTGAGTACCGGAGTGAAAATCAGTTAGTATAAATAAAATCATACTTTTTGCAGACCAGATTTTCAATTTTCCCACTGTTTTTCAAAAACAGCATAAATAGTTCTGTTAATCTTAATTTCTATTTATACAGATAAGCTGTAATGAACAAAACTGATAACAATATCCAATTAATTGATACCCATGCTCACCTGAATATGGATCATTTCCAGGAAGATATTCAGGAAGTTATAGAGAAATCAGCAGCTTCCCATCTGAAGTATATTATTGATATTGCCACCGATCTTGCCAGCAGCAGGAAAGTGATCCGAGATTGCGAGAATTATGAGATGGTCTTCGGAGCAGTGGGAATACATCCTCATGATTCTGCGCAGCATACAGAACAGGACCTCACTGAACTCGAAACCCTTCTCATCCATCCCAAAATTGTAGCTTTAGGGGAAACAGGCCTGGACTATTATTATGATTACTCTCCCCGGCCTGTTCAGAAAAAATTCTTCCAAGCACAGCTCACCCTGGCAGCGGAAGTTAATATTCCGGTTATTATCCACATCAGAGAAGCAATGAAAGACGGTCTGGAAATTTTACAGAATCTGGATACGATACCCAGGGGTGTTTTTCACTGTTACAGCGGTACGCAACAGGATCTTTATAAAATTCTTGACCTGGGTTTTTATATTTCCTTTACCGGAGTAGTTACGTTTAAAAATTTCAAAAGGCAATCAGTGGTTGCAGCTGTACCCCTGGACCGTCTGCTTCTGGAAACCGATGCACCTTTTATGACTCCTGTACCGTACAGGGGAAAACGCAACGATCCTTCTTATGTAAAGTATATATTAAAAGCTGTTGCCGATACACATAATATAAGTGAATCCTCTCTTGCCCAAAAAACCACTGCCAATGCTGAGAATTTATTTGGTTTGTAGTTTGTTTCCCCGGTGAGGATCTGCATGGCCTGTGCAGAATTGTTTATGCCTTTTCCAGTTATCATAAAACTTCAATTCCCGATCAATGAATCAATGACATTTACAAGTTTTTCCGTCAATTTTCTTCTGGAATATTTGTTGATTTCCTGAAAGTCAGGATGAAGTGGTTTACCCTGCTTCCATCCGGAAAAAGTATCTTCCAGAATCTTATAGAACAAATCAGGATCAGAGATGATTTTGCCGGTTCTGGTCCGTTCAATGATGCTCTGGGCATCCCCTTTTTCTCCTATCCCCAGTATGAAATTCCCGGTTGCCAGATATTCAAATAATTTACCTGGTATATGTCCCCGGTAATCATCAGCTTTTTCCAGAAATAATAAAAGTATAGTACTGTTTTTTATTTTTTGGACTGCTTCTTTATGAGGAAGATATCCTCTGAAATGTATGCTTTTATATTCATAAAATAATTTTTTTAAATATTTTTTAACCTTTTCGGAAACACCACCAATAAAATCAAGTTCAATGGCAGAACTAGATTTTTTATTATTGTCTAAAAATAACTTAATTTTTTTAAAAGCTTCTCGGTAAAATCTGTTTTTATTTAATGACCCCATATAGGTAATAATGAACTTGTCCGGAACTTCAGTCAAAATTTTAAAATCATCTTCATCAAAGCCATTCGGAATAATTGTATTTTCCTTTTTTAAAGGCAGCATCTGTAAAAAATTTTTACTTACACAGGTCAGGTGTGATGCAGAATCAATTACAGATTTTTCCAGATGTTTGTCGATCCTGCGGGTAATCACTGTTCTTTTATTATTGTAGTAATGTATTTCAGTCCAGGGATCCCTGAAATCTGCTATCCAGGGAATGCCACTGTATCTGGCAAGTCTTTTGGCAATTAAATGAACCGTTGGCGGAGGTGAAGAAGACATAATGATATCAGGAGATTCCTGTTTAAGTATCTGTTTTCCTTTGTGAACTGCAAAGGGAATCCATCCTATCTTGGCATCCGGTATAAAAAAATTCAACCGGATAAACTTAGAGAAGGTATCAAAAAAATTCCTGTCTTTTTGAGAAAAAACATCATGATCTATTGAATGTGTGATTTGTTTTCCAATTAGAAATTTATAAATATTATTTGGCTCTAAAATAAAAGAACGGTAAACTTTGCATTTTGGAGATATATCGTAGAACAGGGTTTTATCAAATGCCGGATATTCTCCGGATTTAACAGTTAAAATAAGAGGTTGAAATCCAAGGTCAGGGAGATATTTGGCAAATTTCAACATTCTCTGTACGCCGGGACCTCCGGAAGGGGGCCAATAATATGTTATTAAAAGAATTTTTTTCATGATCAATGTTTACAACCCAAGGTTGTCTCTCGTCCTTTTATACACATCCTCAAAACCAATGGAAAACAAGTAACTATAGGTTTCAGAAAATTCTTCCTTTAATTGTTTTAGAATAGATATATTTAATTTTTTCTTTTGAGTTCCGAATTTTTTCAGAAAATATCTTTTTGATTTTTTCATAAGATTGGATTGTAAAAGTTTCTGATACAAGACAGGTAAATGCTTTTTTATGGGTAAAACAGTAATTCTATATAGTAATCTGAAACTTTTACTTCCGGTAACATTCTTTGCAGTATTTATTATTTCGGGCATGGGTACTTCTTGTATCCCTAAAAATTTTTGAATTTCATGCCAGAATTTTTTTTTATTATCCAGTGCTTCTTCCATGCTGATTATTTTTATAGTATCTTTTCTATAATTCTTGATCCACAAGGGCACAAAATTCTCATAATGACTGTCAGAGACAATGATATCATCTTTTCCTGTAATTGCCTGTTCAAGAGTTAATTTTTCCGGTATTTTTCCAATTTGTTTTCTGAAATAAAACTGGGAAAGGAGACGTTTTATGGGATCCCGTAACATTATTATAATTTTTGCCTCAGGATTGTATTCCTTAATTTTTACAGCGGTTTTATCAGATCTGACATAGGAGGGGGTTCCTTCAGCAAAATATTTTTTTTCTAAAGAAAAATCAAAACAAGAGTGATAATCTTTTAGACCTGCCGGGTATTGTGTATCAAAATAATTCAACTCTTTTTGAGACGAAAACTGTACGTCCGGATGGTTTTTTAATAAATGATACAGCCAGGTGGTTCCTGCTTTATTCACTCCCACAATGAATAAATTTACTTTTTTATCCACCTTATCCTCTTAATAAATCGTTATTTTTTAATCTCATAAACATCTTTAAATCCTTTTTTGTGTAAATAGTCATAGGTAGGTAAAAATTCATTTTGTAATTTTCTGTACAGTTCATCCGAAATCTGTTCTTTTTTAGCTTTTCCAAGAAGTTTCAGTAAAAATTCTTTTGTAACTTTCATAAATCCACTTTTTAATAAATACTTATAAAGCTTGGGGAATTTACATTTTATCGGTCTTATAGTTATTCTGTACAGAATCCTAAACATCTTACTTCCGGTGGCATTTTTACTTCTGTGTCCTAAAATTTCAGTGGAAAATTTATTATCAATATGCAAATAACCGCATAATTCTTTATTGAAACTTTCAATATCCATCTTTGCTTCTTCTAAACTAAGTATTTTGAAACTCTCTGTATCAAAATATTTCTCAAAAGAGGGCAAATATCTTTCATAATGACTGTCAATCACCGGTTGCTGACGTAAATCAGCAAAAATTTCATTTGGGGACTTTTTTTCTTGTATATTCCCTAATTGTTTTGCATAATAAACCCGCGACAATAATCTTTGAACTGGATCTCTTACAATAACTATAATTTTTGCATCAGGAGAATATTCTTTTATCTGTTTTGCAACCTCCGGATTAAGATAATAAAGAGGAGTCGACTCACCAAAATATTTATATCCTTCTTCAAAAGGAAAATTACTATGGTAATCTTCCAGATCTTCAGGATACCGGTCTCCGAAAAAAAACAACTCTGCCTGTTTTGACATAAAAATATCAGGATGAGTATCCAAATAAAAATGCAGCCAGGATGAACCGCATTTAGAAATACCGATTATGAATAGATTAGCCCTGGTGATCTTTTTATTTTTTAACATACATTCCCAATATTGTTAAATATTTCTGACCATGAATATACTCAATATTATCTTATATTACAAAAATTCTAATTCTATCAGTTATATTTAATTAATTTTAATTTTATGAAAATTATCTTTCCATTTCTTGGGATTCCTCCATTTTTTCCACGCACCCTGCAGTCTTTTCAGTTCAATGGGTTCATAGAAATTCCACACATACAGAATGAAAGGAAAGCTTATTGTAAGTAATAATTTTATTACAATACGCACATAAAATGAAAAGTTATTGAAAAACAAGGAAACTAAAAAGATTCCGATACCAGTAATGATTAATTTAAAAATCTTCCCTATTTCATATGGTACATAATAGTATCGTTGACTGACAAAGTAGAAAATGATATCAATTAAAATAACAGAAATTATTGTAGCAAGTGCAGCACCATATATCCCCCATAAAGGTATAAAAAAAATATTGGTTATAATATTGACTACAGCACCAAAAGAAATAATATAAGCATTGTATTTTGTTTTTTTAGTATAATGAAAACCAAGTGATAAATTATATTTTATTCCTAAAAATATGATAGAAAGACTGATTAACGGTATTATTCTATATGCACCATGATATGTAATTCTTTGAGCAAAAATTACAATAATTTCTCTACTAAATAGTGAAAGTGCTAATGAAGACAGGGTCAAAAGGAAAACAAAATAGGTTAATATTTTGGAATAAAATCGTTTAGCATCCGGTTTGTCAAATTTTTTATAGGCAATAGGTAAAAATCCCATTTGAAAAGAATTTAACAAAAAAACCTGAATAACGTTTGCAATCTTGTACCCTACAGAATATATACCCACATCGGAATAATTTAAATAATACTTAATCAAATACCTGTCCCCCATAGATAACAGCATCCCGGCAATTGAAGAAAAAATCAGAGGGAAACTGTAATGGAACATTCCCTTAAAAACAGATAAATTTATTGAAAAAATGACATTCTTAATAATAAAGGGTATTGTAATTATTACTAATAATAAATAACCGATTAATTCGCTAAGCAATATGCCAATAATCCCAAGATGTAAAAAAGCGACAAAATAAATATTCAAAGATAATGTGACAAATAATTTTATGCTTGTTATAATTACGTAATATAGTGATCTTTCTTTAATCCTGATTAAATTTTGGATATTCTTATTTATTATGCCCAGCGGTATAGTTGCAAATAAAATATAAAAATAGCTGGCATATTCACTGTTTTTAAAAAATAGTTGTGAAAAATTTCTGCTAAAAGGCATAAAAATAAAGAGTAGTATAATACCTATTACAGCAGAAAAAAAGAACGTAGTAAAAACAGTTGATTTTCTTTTAAACTCATCTTTCTCCGAAGCACACCATCTAATCATCGCCATGTGTAAATTGAAAGAGAATACAGTAAGCATAAACTGACGTGTTACTTCCAATAATGCCAGAATACCATATTCATACGTAGTTAGATGATAGGTATATAAGGGGAGTAAAATAAATCCAATTATCTTAGTTGAAACCCTGCCTATACTATAAATTGCTGTATGTTTAATTGTATGTTTAATGTTACTGAACATGTGTTTTACTATATATTATAGAAAATTTAAGTTTAATATTTTCATTCCGTATGTATAGAACAGTTCACGTACCAGAGTCCGATGAATCGATAAATTTGTAACATACACATTGTAATCAGGGATATGCTTATTTGATATTTCCTCAATTATTTGATCATATTTATTATTGGAATCTTTATCAGGAGGTCTTACACTGAGGCCCACTGAATTGCCGATACTAATTATTTCTAAATTCTTCATATTATTTTAAATTATAATTGTATTTTTTGGCTAAGCTGCCACAAATCTTGATTAACTTATTTTTATCGTGCTGTGACCAATCAGCATATTGCTTGTATTTCCCCCCTTTTTGCACATTAACTTTTACATGAAGCAGTTTTTTAATATTTTTTTTTGATATGGATAACTCCAGAAAATTCAGCAGTGCTTCTATCTTATCAACACTCAGGGTATTAAAGTTAAAGGTATAAATATTTTTACTCTTAGAAACATTCTTAAAATTCTCAATAAAATTGTTGGTAGCATTCCATAACCAGGAATTCTTTTCAACAGAATCATAATTGTTCCATTGCTCTAAGTGAGGACCAGATACCGGAACGATCCTCTTTTGAATTCTGATATTACTGTCAGAATAAAATCGTCTTCGAATTGCTGACCTTACAAAATCACCCGGATGACGAATCAGATGGACAAATTTCACCGAAGGTAATACACTATTTATTATGGGAGCAAAAAAGGTTAAATGGTTATTTGTTTCTATGAATCTTTTTTCTGTTTTATAGGAGTATCTTAAATATCGTTCCCGGCCTGTCATAAATACTTCTTTATATGCTTCTTGGATAGTATCAGGAAGATCAAAATTATGTTTGATAAATAATTGATAAAGCTTTTTCCCCTGACTATCAAAATTTGGTTTAGGTTCATGAAAAACCATTGTTTTTTTACCTTTTGACAATAATTTTGCAAACCATTGTGTGCCACATCTCCCGGTTGACATAAAAAAAACCGGCTCTGGCAGACCGGAAAAATTATCTTTTCTTATTTGAATTATCATCCCCCTTTTGACCGGAAGACCAAAGCGAATAATATTTAATAATTCTTCAAGTTTAAAATCTTGGAAAAAATTAAACCCTCTTTTTAGTACAGTATTTTGTTTTTTTGATATCATAATTTAATTCTTTTAGTTTCTTTCCTGTTTTGTTACTACTAAAGATTGATAAAACTCCACAAGATAGTTACCGGTTTTCCCCCAATTATATTTTTCCTTTACTGTTTTTTTACTATTCCTGCCCATATTTTCTCTTAAGACGTCATCCTTGTATAATGTTAATACCTGTTTTGCAAAATCATCAGCATCACTTGCTGTATAAACTAAGCCGCAGTTATTGCTTTTTACAATATTAGCTTGAGCAGGGCAGTCACTAACAACTACTGGTTTTCCAATACTCATATATTGAAACAACTTATTTGCCAAAGTAGTATCGTGATGAATATTTCTTTTTAAAGGCGAAACACAAATATCACTTGATTTTATATAAGAAGGAAAAAGACTTAAGTGCTGCCAGCCTTCAAAGCAGACATAATTGTTTATTTTCAGATTATATATCATTTTTTTTAATTCAGTTATATCTCTGGTGTTGCCTCCGACTACTACAAATTTGATATCTGGTATTTTACTTTTTAAAATATTGATTCCTTTTATTACAGTATCAATACCTCTTCGTTTTGCTACTGACCCAAGATACAGTAATATGAAATTGTCTTTAAATTTATGCAATATTTCTGATTTTATAGTATAATTCAAAAAAATATCTAAATCAACAGTGTTAGGGGCATAAATGATATCTTCTTCTTTTAATCGCTTGATATTGTGGAGATAATACTGTTTTGCTTCAGGTGTTACCACAATTGTTTTGTCTGCCTTTTTAATGAAACTGCATTCCTTTTTTTTCCATTTTTTAGGATTAATCAGATATTTACCAATTCCGTTAATTACATGGGTATAGCTTTTCATTATTTCCGGTTGATTTTCATGAATATCTAGAATCTTGGGTGCAGAAATATGAAGCTTAAATACAGAGTGGGCAGCTGTCATATCATGTATATGTAAAACATCTATGGATACTTTTTCTAAAAATTGTATTATTTTTTTCTTTAGTATCCAATGATATAAAGGAATAGTATAGGCTAAGGGAGAAATTTTTTTATATAATTTTTTAGAAAACTTATATCTGTAAACAGCAATATTGTTTATGATTTCAAATTCTGGTTGATTAGTAAAATTTAAACAAAACAGAAATACTTTATGACCATGCTTTATCAATTGTCTTGCTTCGTTCTCAACTCTTGGATCAGGAGGAAATGTTTTATCCAAGATCATTCCGATATTCATATTGATACCTGTGCATGACTGTTTTCAAACAGTATTAGTAAATTTTCTTTATTGAATTTCAATTTTAAATTTTTATACTCTTCTATGGTAAGAAGTAAAAGTGAAATCTTTCTGCCAATTAAATCTTCGGTTTTTTTACGTACTCTGTTAATTTCTGCAGTATTCATATCATCACCAACCACAACCAAATCAATCAACCCGCTGTCATTACCAACTGCATAATCACCCCTGATAAAAGCCATATGAATATCTCCCGCTTTATCAATAATATTGGAGATCACCTTATCAATTCCGGTAGACTTTAAAACAATCTGTCTGATTTCACTAAAGAGCGGATGATCTGTATTGGCTTTGTAAATTTTACTCCGTCCGTCCTTCTCCATATCTAAAATCCTGGCATTGGTTAGTTTATTCAGCTCAATCCTGATTCCATTGGTCGATTCTCCGAATTCGTTGGCCAGCTGGCGGAGATATCTCCGGGTAGAGGGATTAAGAAAAAATTTTAAAAGTAATCGGATTCTTGTTTCTGAAGTAATTAATGAGTTTAGCATGCTGTAACCCTAACAGGTAATGAGTAAAATAATTACTCATAAATATAACAAAAAATTGTCTTTAATGCAAGAGGTTTATTTGGTTTTAGAAATTGTGTTTCCAGATGGGAAGATTTCTCATAGAACTGGTCTGAGAAGAAACAGAAAAATAAAAAAAATTAAGACAGGATAGCAGCTAAAATACACAATATAAAAATTTCAAATTTCCTATTCATCATATTCCTCCATTTTAATCACAATTGTTTTTAGTTTACTCATAGGTACTTGATAATATACTGTTAAATAAGAGCTTGAAAGTTCCATAGGTCTGGGCTCGTTTCTGAACTCCAAAACCAAACATGATAAATCTTCCCCTGCCTGCCGGAATTTCTGCCAGAACTGTTTTCCCTGCAATCTTTTCCCAGCCAATAAGCCAACCGCTGCGAAGCGGGTTGGTATCTTCATAATATCCCACTGCATCAATTTTCTCAGGATAGTAATTCAGATCAAAGGCGGGACTGTTGGTAACCCGAATGACTGCCCGGCTCTTCATGCCTCGGGTCATATGATGATCCGGATCAAGCTTGATTTCAAGAAGTGCACCTGGCGCATAATATTGTTTTGATGAAAGATTTTTCACTACATTGGAAGCTGGTATCCCTAACTTTTCAATACCAAAATCGCAGGCGCTTCCCAGTAATATCAAAGTGCCTCCCTGTAAAACAAAGGATTTTAAATTCCGGGTTCCCTGTTCACCGATACCACCTTTATATTTTTCCGGTATCAAAGGACTTCCCAGTCTGTCCGAATCGCTCCACCTGTAAGTACCATCGGTGATACTGGTAGTTCCCATATCAGGAATGATGATAGCATCATAATTCTTTTCCAAACTGCCGCTGATTATCTGCTGATTATGAATGGGTGTATAGTGAAACCTAAAGGTATCCAGAACCAGTCTCGTCCAGCCTTCATCCATATTTGCCAGCCAGGACTGATAAATACCCAGCCGCACCGGTTTGAGTTTGATTTTTCCCTCATTTATTCTGGCACAAACAGAATGAATGGGTACTTGAAAAGTTTCAGATAATTTCCGAAGTTCTTTATGGATTCCTCTTTTGTTATCCATAAATACAGCATCCTCAGGGAATATCTCTTCTGATTCTTTACCACAATATTTTAATTGAAATAACCTGACCCCTTTGTGCAGAAGTTTATTGATAAGTATGTAGGAATGGTTAAATCTTCTTTGAAAAAAGAAATATTCTGCTTCAGCATTAATCTCAGACTTCGGAGCAGTGGAAATCTTTTCAATTAATTGAAGATCAAGATCAAGCAGCTCTTCCATTTTTTTCACTTCCACTCCCATTAACAGAGGTAGAGTCCAGCCGGTATAGTCATAAGGTCTTTTAGGGGGCCCCTGGGGATATTCTTTCAGATTGGGATAGTTCTGTGGTTCCATCAGATCTCTGATACAGGGACGGCAGGGCTGGGCCAGAGGAATTATAAATGTACTCCGGGGATACTCTTTTTTTCGGTAAGTAAAATTAGATTCTGTTCTGTAGATCTTTACTCCATTAAACTGCAGCCTTTTTAACATTTCAACTGCCGAGTTCGGATCATGCTGATCCTGGGGTATAATATAGGCAAAAGGGGGTCTAGTTTTACCTTTCTTGATAGCATCCCGGTTCAGGTTGTAAAAATTTTCCAGAAAGTCCTGCTTTTGTCTTCCCGCCAGCCTGAGAAGGGAATAAATAGATGATTTTTCATACTCAATGATATCCCGCAGACGCCACCATCCTCCGGGCCAGGGATCCAAAAAATTATTGGCTTTGGAATAGGCCGGAAGTTCCGATCCGTATTTACCCAGACTTCCCCGGGGAAGGTAAAGAGGAGAAGCAATTCTTACACTTGCCATTTCACATAAAATTCCCACCATGTTATGCCAGAGAGGTGTTTTGGAAAGTGTTCCTTCAAAATAGGCATTAAAAGTTCTGCCGGAGAGAATTCCCTGATATCCCTGGGTATGAAGATCTGCTACAATGTGTTTTCCCACCATGTTGGTCATGGCCATGGCTGCAGGATGTACGCGGGGATTCACCGGATCATCATAGGGAGGAAGAAAAATACGGGCACCGGAATACCCCATCTGATGCTGATCATAAACGATTTCCGGGAACCATTCTTTGTACAGTATATCTCCCACCAGCTTGGTTTCCTTCAGATTAAAAAAGAACCAGTCCCGGTTGTCATCATGACCGGCATAATGATGATAGAGCCAGGGCATTCTGCAGCCTTCATAGGGGGTTCCCACGTGTTTTTCATACCAGTCAACCACCATCTGCTGACCGTCAGGGTTAACCGAAGGAATCATAATCACTATTACATCTTTGAGAATATCCGGATCCCGGTTTACTGAATTGCCTGCAAGTTCATAGGCTATTTCTACTGAAGTCTGGCTGGCTCCGATTTCGGTTGAGTGTATATTTAACGTGACCAGAACAATGGTCTTTCCAACTTTTATCAAACTGTCTGCCTGCTGTTCAGTAATAGTATAAGGGTGAGCAAGAGCCTGCTGGATTTTTTTAAATTGAGATAATTTTTCCAGGTTCTCCCGGGTGGAAAGTACAGCCATAATAAAAGGTTTCCCCAGGGTTGACTCCCCCAATTTTTTTACTTTTATTCTTTCTGAATTCTCATCAAGCATAGTAAAATAACTAATGATTTCTTCCCAGTCAATAAGCTTGCGGTTTTCTCCCATCTGAAATCCAAAATAATCTTCCGGAGATAAAAAGGACTGGGAAATAAGACCATTATATACAAAAAAACTGAGACTTAACACAATTATCTTTACCATTTTTTTCTTCATAATATTTTTCTCCTGTTAGGGTTTATGGTAATGTTAGGATTTTTTATAATTTGTTAGTTTCTCTGTTCCACCTTTATTCAAATTTCCCAGGGCTTACATAGAACTCCCCTCACTTTAAGATCAAAAAACCTGCATACATTATTGGGTCTTAATACAACAGCTGTATCTGCTCCCCTGACTGTACCGCCTACTGAAATTATCTCTTTATCAGTCGGCACCAAACCCGCATCTGCCGCCATTAAGGCAATCTCAACCGCCACTTTCATGCCCTGACCAAATATTCGTAAAACATTGGCAATAATTTCATCCACCTGATAGGTATGTAACTGATAACGGATTGCTCTGCTTATCCCTGCCAAAGCATGCTGGCAGGTAAGTACGGTTATCCCCTTATTCTCAATTCTTTTTCTCATTTCATCCGGAAGTTCCTGTTCAGCCTCCTTCTTAAACCCTGTGGAATGTGATACTACAATAATATCTTTTGAGCTCAATGTCTCTGCCGCTTTTAAACCTGTCTTTCCTTTTGTGGTTGCAATAACAATGCTGTTTATCCCTAATTTATCAGACCATTCTTTAACAATTTTCAGAGTCTGATCTGTATTATGTTCTCCTGCAGTGTCAAAATATTGTGTGTTAATGATCATAATCTACTCCTGATTATCAATTAAAATTTTAAATTATCAAGTAAAATAAATAATATTACCTTTCATTATAAATATAAATCAAAGTAAACATCTAACATAACAATCCCGCCAGTCAGATATTGCTTTCAAGCAAAAGATATTTCTATAAAAATTGTTCTTTTTTTCTCTATTATCTTTGACATCTGCCAAACATCCCCAGGGGCATTCCAGACATTTATCAACCTGTTGTCTAAACTTTGTCGCAGTTCGAACAGCCACTAAAGCTTTATCTCTATTCCATGCTTCTTCGGTGGTATTCTGTACAATCTCAATAGAATGAGGTCTCTTAATTAAAATTCGTCCCCTGTCAATGTTAATTTCTCCTAAAAATTCTATAACCATTTGGGGAGCAAAATTATACCTCCTCATCATCCTTTCCGAAATACGTACATACAGTATATCATTAAAAGAAGTTATACCAATAAAATTCTTTTTCAGTACAAGAAGATATCCCCGTAATTTTCTCTGTTTCTGATCCGGTAAAATAAATTCTTGAAACCAGGGCTTTACTGAAATTACTTCTCCTCGTAAATTATGTGTCTTATTTTTTGAAGAAACCAACCAATCTTCAAAATCTTCCAGATCATTTAAATAGTGCTGATACTCCTCTTTATCTAGAAGCAGTTCAGGTTGTAAGTGTATCTTTTCATCCCTGTAATATGTACACCCCTTACACTCCCTTCCCACATAATTAAATCCTTTCACACATCTTTTACCCCTCTCTTTGAGAATACAATGCCAGACAGTATTAATACATCCTTCAGGATAACACTTTTTCTCATACAGAATATGATATACTGAAACCCTATAATTAAAACTTTTGTGAGCATCATGCTTGCATTTAAACACATCGTGTCTTTTATATTGATTTATCATAGAATTGATTTACTTATATAATTCATCCCGCCGTGCTTCCAGAAAATTATTCTCTTCTCCCCGAAATTCCGCAGCCGTCTGCATAGTGACCCCTTTTATCCGGGAAAATTTTAATAAAGATTTTATTGCTTTCCTCCACTGAATATCTCTTACTATATGATGATCAATAATTATTTTTGATAAACTGGCCCTCCTGATTATCTTTTTAAAGGAATCAATAAAATTATTGATAATTTCATCTCTCCCGGTATCCTCATAAAAATAGGTAATTGGACCGTCTGTATAAATAATATCCGGATTATTTTTATCTACAATCCATTTAATTACAGTATCAGGTAATACTTCAATATCAGGAATAAATAAAAATTCCTCCTCCTTTTCTCGGAGGCAAACCATTATTACATATCCATTCTCTTTTTCCCCGCTATGTTTTACTGGTTCTGAAAATTTTAATTGTATATCTTCAAATTTATATACCCGATCATCAACATAAATAATTTCATCAGGGATATCTCTGATAAAATTTAAAAACTCAAAAGCCTGATTTCTTTGGCTGATACCTATCATACTATTGGGGTTTTTCATTAACAGAATTTTTTCTTTATACAGGTCAGGTATATTAAAAATATAATGATTAAAATGAAAATGTGAGATTATAATCACATCTGCTTTTTCCATATAAAGAATTATTCGTTCCAGATGTTTTTCCAAAATCCATTTCTCCAGAGAATGTGGTTCAAACCCGAGACGTAACTCACCCAAACCTGCTCCCGGATCAATGATTATGGACATTTTTCTGGTTTCAATAAAAGTAGCCATGGATCTGCAGCCCATTGATTCTGCAGCCAAAGGAATAATTTTCATATTTTTCTCATGAAATTGTATGACAACTAATGATATTTGACAGGATTTACTGGATTCACAAGATTATCAATTTTAATTACACATCCTATTGATCCTGTCAATGTTTAGTATTATTGATATCTTTCTGATTAACCTGAATAATTCATATGCCACCAAGGCTCAAAGACTCTAAAGTCTAATGATTAATGAAATTAATATATAACGAATTTAGAAATAAACTCAAAGTGTGAAATAAAATTCATATTTATGTATTTCTAATAACTATTTATTCTTTGAGACTTAGAGCCTTAAAGGCTAAAATTTATTAATAATCCAGATTAGTCAACATAATTTAGGTTCCGATCTTCCAGGAAGAGAGATACTTTTTCTGTTCTTCAGTAAGTTCATCAATATCCATATCCATGGATTTCAATTTCAGTTTAGCCACCTCTTCTTCAATATCTTCGGTAACATTATATACTTCAGGTTCTAAAGAACCGGAATTTTTAACCACCCAATCCGCCATTAAAGCCTGAGTTGAAAAACTCATATCCATAACCCCTGCCGGATGCCCTTCAGCTGCTGCCAGATTAATAAGTCTTCCTTCTGCTAACAGATAAATCACTCTGCCGTCAGGCATAACATACCCATCCACATAATTTCTAACCCCTTTTTTCTCTTCTTTTGCCATGTCTTTCAGGGTTTTTATATCAATCTCAACATTAAAATGTCCAGAGTTTGCTACATAAACACCATCCTTCATGACTTTGAAATGTTCCTTACGTATCACATTTATATCGCCAGTCAGGGTACAAAAAAGATCTCCTATCTTTGCAGCTTCTAACATGGGCATTATTCTGAATCCATCCATGGCAGCTTCCAGAGCTTTAATTGAGTCTACTTCTGTAATAACAACATTAGATCCCATTCCCCGGCAGCGCATGGCAAACCCTCTACCGCACCATCCATATCCTGCAACTACCACTGTCTTGCCGGCCAGAAGAATATCAGTCGCTCTAATAATTCCATCTACCGTAGACTGCCCGGTTCCATATCTGTTATCAAATAAATTCTTGGTTTTGGCATCATTAACTGCAATAATCGGTATTTTCAAGGCTCCGTCCTTTGCCATAGCCCGCAGACGGATGACACCGGTTGTTGTCTCTTCCATACTTCCCATTATCTCCTTTGCCTGTTCTCCATAATCAAAATGAATAGTGGAGACAAGATCTGCCCCGTCATCCATAGTTACTACCGGTTTATGTTCTATAGCTGCTCTTATGTGTTTGTAATAGGTTTCCTTGTTTTCACCACAAACTGCCTGCACTTTTATATCGTAATCTTTCACTAAAGAGGCAGCTACATCATCCTGTGTGGAAAGGGGATTAGAAGCTACCAGCATGATATCCGCTCCACCTGCCTTCAGGGTTCTGACAAGATTTGCTGTTTCTGCAGTGACATGAAGGCAGCATGACATTTTTTTTCCTTTTAAAGGCCTCCCCTTAGTAAATCGTTCTCTTATCAGTTGAAGTACAGGCATATTTTGATCAGCCCATTCAATACGTCTTTTCCCTTCAGCTGCTAAACCAACATCCTTTATATCATAATCCATATATCTGTTCCTCCTACAATTTATGCTTTTAATAACTCGTCAATACGATTAGTCTGTTCCCATAAAAATTCTGGTTCTTTACGTCCAAAATGACCAAAAACAGCAGTTTTTTGAAAAAATGGTTTTCGAAGATCAAGGGCTTCAATTATACCTGCAGGGGACAGATCAAAAACTTTACCTACCTTTATTCTCAATTCTTCATCTGATATTTTTCCGGTTTCAAAAGTGTTTATATTGATAGAAATTGGTTCTTTTACTCCAATTGCATATGCCAGCTGAACTTCACATTCTTCAGCCAGATCTGCTGCAACAATATTTTTTGCAACCCAGCGGGCTGCATAGGAGGCAGATCTGTCGACCTTGGTAGGATCTTTACCTGAGAATGCCCCGCCTCCATGACATCCATATCCCCCATAGGTATCAACAATTATTTTTCTTCCAGTCAGTCCGGTATCACCATGCGGGCCACCGCGAACAAATCGTCCAGTAGGATTAATATAATATTTGATATCATTCTCATCCAATAAATTTTCTGGGATTACAGGTTTGATTACATGTTCAATTATATCCTGTCGTATTGTATCCATAGATGGCTCCGGTCCGTGCTGGGCAGCAATAACCACAGAGGTGACTTTTACCGGTTTATTATCTTCATACAGTACAGTTACTTCACTCTTTCCATCCGGCCGCAGGTAAGAGATAATGCCATCCCTTCTAACCTTAGATAATCTTTTGGTCAATTTATGAGCCAGAGTAATGGGAATAGGCATCAACTCCTCAGTTTCTTTAATAGCATACCCAAACATTAATCCTTGATCTCCCGCACCCTGTTGGTCTACCCCCAAGGCAATATCAGGTGACTGTTCCTGGATGGCGTTCAATATAGCACAACTTTCATAATCAAATCCAAAATGAGGATTTGTATATCCAATATCACGAACTATATCTCGTATTAAAGCCGGTACATCCACATAGGTTTCAGTAGTTATCTCTCCCCCCACTAACACCATACCAGTAGTGACAAAGGTCTCACATGCTACCCGGCTGTTGGGGTCATCCTTAATAGCTGCATCAAGAATAGCATCAGAAATCTGGTCACACATCTTATCCGGATGGCCTTCTGTTACAGATTCAGAAGAAAAGTATTTAGTTCCCATTTATTACTCCTTTCTTTTCTTTAAATATTTCTTCAGTATATTAATTTTCTCTATCTCGGTAGGATCAATACCGTATAAAACAGCTAAATAAAAACTTACAAAATCTCCCAGTACTATCAGATACATCATTCTGCTGAAAAATGAAAATCCTTCAGCATTAATGGTAATTGTATCAACCCCGGAATCTTCTATTAAAGATTTTGTTATATCCATGCGATACAGATTTCTATCCAGGTCATCTTTGACCTTCAGAAAAATAGCACATAAATTTGCAAAAAATGAACTGGTTTCAGGAAGAACCTCCCATCCCACTATTTCGTTATGATTCATTTCAGAAAACGACTGAACAAAAGCATGAGTTTTGCTGTTTTCATTTAACTGTGTCTTCCAGCGATGTGCAACTGCTGCACAAGTATCAACAGAACCGTACAGCAGAGGAATTTTACCCTTAATTTTTTCAGCCAGTTGGAGAGATATATTACTCTCCTGAGAAGGTTGCTGCCATTCTTCAATTTTATCTTCTAAAAAATGAGCTGTTTTCTCCACATCTTCATAAGAAATTGTTTTACATCCCATTTCTTTTAATAAAGAGAAGATTATACCAAGACTGAATCCTAAAGCTGCCCGGGGCTGGTATCCTTTTTCCATCTTATATACTGAAAACCCCTTATCTCTGCCAATGGATTCAACTTCCCCCCCGGAAGTTATACAAATGATCTGACATTTTTTTTCCATTGCTTTTTTAAGAGCAGATAAAGTTTCCTCAGTGTTTCCAGAATAACTGGATACAATAAAAAGAGTTTTTGCATTGGTAAAAACTGGGATTGTATAACTTCTATTAACAACAAATGGAACAGGTATCTCTGGTGCAATGCTTTTAACCAAATCCCCGGCAATGGCAGAGCCTCCCATCCCACTAAATACAATGGAATCAATATCAGACAATGCCAATGAAATTGTTTTACCAGTCCCAATGTCCCATCCCTTGCGTATTTGCAGAGGAAACTCACAGATACTCTCCAGCATTGAACTCTTATCAATTCTTTTAATCGTTCGTGTATCAATCCTCATCGCATTTTCCATCCAAAAATTTTTTTAGTTCATTAAAAGCATATTTTTCATCATCACCGCTCACCCTTAAAAGAACTTTACTTCCTTTTTCTGCAGCAAGCATAAGTAAACCCATTATACTTTTACCATTTACTTCCAGTCCTTCTTTACCAACTACAATGTCAGATTCATATTGTGAAGCAATCTCCACAAAAACTGCAGAAGGCCTGGCATGAAGTCCCATTGTATTTTTAATTTCCAACATTTCTTCGATCATCTATCACCTCTTAAAATTATTAATATACTAAATATTTAATAATAATCAAAGAAAGGGTTTTTAGAAATTTCTTTCTCTTATTTTCATAACTACTGCTTTAAGCTGATTCTTCATTTCTGAATTTTTCAAATAATCCAGACTGTTCACAGATTGTTGGATTAATCGGTCAACTTCTTTTTTAGCAGTTGAGATGGTTTGTGATTCAATAAATAATTCTTTAATACGTTGAATATCCGGATCCAATATTTGTTTTTTTCTCCAGATAGATAGAAACTCCTTTGCTTCTTGGGGGTTACAGTTTTCAAGAAAATAAATGGTTAGGTACGTTTTTTTCCTCGCTAAAATATCACTGCCCACAGGCTTACCTGCAACATCTGTATGAGACATAATATCCAGAAGATCATCCTGAATTTGGAATGCTTTACCAAAAGAAAATGAAAAATTTTGTAATTTTTGCATCTCTGATGTAGTTGCATTCCCGATTATTCCCCCGATCAAACACGAGACTTCTATTAACTTGGCAGTTTTACGTTCAATCATATCCTCATACTGTTCCAGATTCACATCATCAATTTTCTCAAAGTCCTTATCCAGGGCTTGTCCTTCACATAGTATTAAAAGACCATCCGTAAAACATTCTGTGATCTCCTTGATCTTTTTACTTCTGGTTTTTAAAAGAGTCTGATACGCAACTGTAACCAGACCATCTCCTGCTAATATGGCCGTGGAATCATCCCACTTTCTATGTACTGTCTTCATACCTCTGCGAAGATCATCATTGTCCATGATATCATCATGGACAAGAGTAAATGTATGCAGCAGCTCAACTGCTGCAGCTGCTTTTATGCAGTCTTCAATCTTACCACCAACTGCCCCACAGCTGAGCAGTAAGAGAACAGGTCTTATTCTTTTTCCTCCGGCTGCAAGTAAATAATACATAGGTTTATAAAGAGAGGCCGGTTCCCGGTTTAATAAAATTCTCTCAATTTCTTTGTTTACTTTTTGAATATGCTGAATAATTTTTTCACTAAACAATATATCAACCCTTTTATTAATAAATTATCTTTAAGTAACACTTAAATCGTGTCTGTCACTCTCTGCCAGAACAATTATCAATACGCTTCATTAATACTTTTTTACTTTTGATCTCTTTTAAATCACAACTTCCGGTTAATAACATGGCTAAGGTTAATTCTTCTTTCCATTGTCTTATACTGTTGGCAAGTCCTTCCTGACCTTTCTGGTGTAATATTTTTAGTACAGGTAAAGCAGAACTGCAGCAATCTGAACCAAGGGCCAAGGCTTTTGCCATAGCAATCCCATCTCTTATACCGCCTGAAGCTATAATCTTAATCCCTTTAACTTTCTTAACCATAATAATGCTCTTTGCAGTGGGAATCCCCCAATCCCAAAATTTCTCTGCAAGATTACCTCTGTTTCTGAATGACTCAACTCCGGCCCAGGAAGTGCCTCCTGCACCAGCAATATTGATATATTTTACTCCTGCATCTGCAAGCTGCCGGGCAACCTGTGTTGATATACCACAGCCAACTTCTTTAATAATAACCGGAATTTCCAGAGATCGAACTAATCGTTCAATGCCTGCTAATACACCTTTAAAATTGAATTCTTCTTCAGTTTGTAATATTTCCTGAAGAGGATTCAGATGTACAGTTAATGCATCAGCCTGAATAACATCAACTAACCGTTTAAATATATCAAGGTTTCGATACTGAACGATCTGGAAAGCGCCAACATTCCCAATAATTAATGAATGTGGCGCTGTATTTCTTACTACTTTATAAGAATTAATATATTTTTTGTCTTCAATGATACTTCTCTGACTTCCGACCTCTATTCCGATATCTTCACTGTCACAGACCTGAGCCAAAGACTTATTTATTTTCTCTGCGCCTTTCCAGCCTCCGGTGATAGCTCCGATAAAAAAGGGAAATGAAAGTTTTTTCCCAAAAAGTTCAATCTCTGTATCAACATCCTCCGGGCTCATTTCCGGCAGAGCACAGTGGATAAAATCATACTCCTCAAATCCTGTGGTTTTGGTTTTAAACTGCACTTCTTCATTCAAGCATATTTTAATATGCTCTGATTTTCGGGATGCAATACTCATATAATGATAATCCTGGAGTTATGGATAGTAAAAACACTTGTTATTATTTTAGGTGTGAATATAAGATAATAGCCTGGTAAAAAATAATGTTGACTTTATTAATTCCAGTATATTGCAACGTCTAATGGTAAATAAAATTTATACTGTCTAACTCCTATACTCTAAATCCGATTATCTTTTAATTACTAATCCCTCAAATACAAGTGTTATATACAATAAACAATTCTATTTTATAATCATCATTTTTCTTATCTGCTGAAAATTATTACTCTTTAACCGGTAAAAATACAATCCGCTTGAAAGTCGGGATCCGTCAAACTCAACAGAATGGTATCCAGCACTTTTCTCTTCATTAATTAGTTCCATAATTTCTCTACCAGTTATATCATATATCATTACACTCACTTTTCCTGGTTTCGGCAGTGCGTATTGGATAGTGGTCAATGGATTAAAAGGATTGGGATAGTTCTGGGATAAACTATATTCGTCAGGTATATTTGAAGTTAACAGTTCATCGTCAATAGCTGAGGAAAGTCCCAGATAGGCTTGAACTAAATAATTATAAACATTTCCTTCTCCATCAACAAACCTTAACCATTTGTTTCCATGATCATGGGAATAGGTATAACTATGATAATCTCCATCATCTGGTTCAACACTTATCATAACTGCAGGAGCATCAGGATCCGTCACTTCAAACCAGACAACAAACTCATTACTTGCATCAATATTATATGATGTTAAATCCACGTATATCCAGTTTTCATAAGGTTCAGGGTATGGATATGGTGACTCAGAAAAACACTGTACTGTCATGGGTGACAGTAACTCTTCTCCAATAAAACTGGATCCATATGAAGATACTTTATTGATGCCCATAGTTATCGAACCTGCTCTTCTGAACGCCACACGTAAACTATCAAATGTAGTGCCAGTGAGTCCTTCAAATATTACTGCAATAGTATCACCAATAGATAAGGTTAAATAACCTTCCGGTTCACCATCATCATAAGCCACTTTCTGAGCTTTTTGTGGTTCTGTGCCTGAAGCACTGTAGGTATAGATTGCTGGTGCAGATTCATCTTTGTTTATAACCACAAATGTTACTTCTGGATAGGTTGTACCATAATCAGGAACTGTATATTCTGTATTTAATGGCACATCATCAACTATGGTACTCCCTATTTTAATGGCTTTAACTGCAAGGTCTGTAGCTTGTGTGTTAAAGGTAATGGAAAGATCACTGCCACCTGTAAAACGTATATACTGAGCTGCCAGATTTTTTACAGTATCCTGAATGGATGAAACATTTGGATCTATAAATGTTCTTTTCGGAATAACAGCAGACATAGGAAAATAATCATATCCAAAAACATCATCTAATGATTTATCATTAAGATAATTAGCCACACACCAGTCTTCAAAAATATTTATAAATCTTCTGGAAGTAGCAGGAGTATACGATTTCAATGCTTTATTAATACCATCGATGCCGTTTTCATTTTCCGCAACCATTTTATAGAGATAATCATTTGGAAATTGCTCATGTAAATACACTGTCCAGCGGGCTGACCGGGAATAATCTTTAAAAACATCTTCATCACTGCTGCCCGCCCATTCCAAAAGATACCTGTTTGGACAACTGTTAAAATATATCTGGTTATATATAGAAAATCCACATATCACCTCAGCAGCTGTGGCACAGCCTTCATTTATAAAAGTTAATTCATCCTTGTCTTTTCCCCAGTGTATCATATGCTGGAATTCATGAGCAGTAGTACTCATAGCACCTCTCAAACCATTAGCATCATTTAGATCTGTAGGATCTGAGTCAATATAATATATTTCTGCCTCATTACTTCTTCTGCCTGGAAATGTTCTATCAGCATATTGATTTACAGAAAAGAAATATCCTGCAACCCAGCCACTCCCTGGTTCAAAAGAATCCTGAATATCTAAAATTAAAATTATTATTTTGGTATCTCCGTCAAAATCAGGCGGGGTGCCGAAATTCTGCACATCAGTTTCATAAATCCCTTTATCCGGATCATTTGGGGTATATGAATCGAAATACTTTGTTATGGAATCAACTGCTGCCTGGGTAACTCTGCCATTTCCTCCTTCTACCCATTGGGAATCCTGAACAAAAACATAACAATATTCTCCTACTGCTCTGCACGTCGAT
>JAWODZ010000211.1:0-3007 GCA_046483025.1 bacterium | reverse complement strand
GGATTATTCAGGTTTTCCGGATCCAGTTTATCATCTTTTACCAATTTGTGATAGGGTTTTTCAGGAAACAGAAGTGCAGAAAGAAACAAAGTATCTATAAACTGATATTGCCTGAGCTTCTCCTCTCCCATCCATTTTTCGAGATATACTTTATCATGATCGATGATATTGTGCCCGCAGATATATGACGTAGAGGATATTAAACTTTCCAGGTCTTTTAATGATGTACCATGGTAAACAGCACCCTCATCATTTGTTGCACCAATATCAAGGATCTTTTTTGTTTCAGGATGCACTTCAGTATCAAGAAAGGTTATTCGAGGCATAAAGAATATATTGAAATAGTTGGTTATCCGTGAAGATAGAGTTTTATCAAAAAACTTCTACGCTTCAATAACAAAAAAGTTCAATTACATGCTGTATAGGTGATTGAGACGCTTTCTTTCAAAATATGATTTTCAACCTAGAAGCCTTAGAAAACCTCATTAAGTGCATAGAATAACCTGTGGATGAAGCCTACCTAACGGCAGGCAGGAAGGTTCAACAACGACTCATCATTTGATTCTGCAAACCGCTCAGAGTCCTAATTATCAGTCGTTGTGGCTTTTTGGTTTTTTGATTTTTGAGACTAACCCATCAATGTGTTCAAATAAATGAGGTCTAATTGGATTCCACATTGGATCAAGCAAGAAATCGATCCCTTCACGCCTGGCAAGTTTAGCTGCAGGTACAAAATCACTATCTCCTGATACAAGAATAATCTGGTCAACCTGCCTCTTTAGAGTAACTGAGGCAATATCAAGACCAATTTTAATATCTACCATTTTCTGACTGAAATCATAAGAAACATCTTCTTCTGTCAGATCGTTAATAGAGATTTTTTTTGTGAGTAAATCTTTTGTTTTTGATGGCTTGATAATCCATCTTTTCCTATCCTCAAGCACACCAAGACGCAGTGCAATTTTCCGTTTCTTTTTCAATTCATTAAGAAAACTACATTGAAATTGATATTGATCTGTTTTTGAGAAATCTACAGATTTATTCGTAACAGGATTATGTTGTTTCTTGTCATATGGAAGACAGTCATAATAAAATATCCTATATAAGTCATATTCCTCACTTTTTGCCTGGGAAAGATGCTTTAAACACATTTCCCATAAATCAACAGCTGTACGGGTAGGATCTGGCTTCTTCACTTTATGTATTGCACGGTATCTTTTGATAAAAAATCCTCCGTCAACGAGTATTGCAGTTCTTTTTTTCATAATAACTTCATTATAAAAAAAAAGCTCAAGGGTCGGCATTCTCGCTATTTTATAATGAATTGAGAATACGTTGCCTGGAGCGTTATATATTTCAAATGTACAAATTCTGTTCCATAATGCAACAATTTTCAAGATTTTTTTGTTCAAAGCATTGTTTCTCAGCCATGATGGTTAACGTACATACCATCCCCTAATTCATCACATTTTATCGCTGGATTATTCATGACATGATTCATTATTTTATGTATTGCAACTGCAATTTAATTATTAACATTTAATTAAGCAACTGTTATTCAGCACTCTCCTCTGAACAACTTTCACACAGCAGCTACCCCACAGCTATCCGGCTCCGGGGCCTGCTGTATAAGTGCCGGGTAAAACTGCAGGTTGGTGGGGAAACAGGATATTATGCAGTATATGATGGAAAAACCATTTTGGCCATGACAAAGACAGGCGTTCTTAGTTCGCCCTGAGCATCGTATCGGATCTGGCCCTGGCAAAATGCAGCAAAAAAAAGGGTCCCCGATGCAGCCCTCACTTTAGCGAAGTGGAGCTGACAGATACCCTGTGGACATAGATGATAGAGCGTGAACAATTATTATTTGATAGCTTATTTTATTGCATGCCCTTCAGGTATTTGTAAAGTTCGCTGTCGGTTGAAAGGATAACCGTGGTGGTGGAATCGAATGTAGTAACAAAGGTTTCCATGCTTTTTATGAAGCTGTACAGTTCTCTTGATCTGCCTGACCTGTTGTAGGCGCCGGCATAGATGCTGGCAGCTTCAGCGTCAGCTTTTCCTTTAATTGTTTCAGCTTCTTTATATGCTTCTGACTGTATCTCGTTCAATTCGCGTTCTTTCTCTCCGTTAATCCTTGAAGCTTCACCTTCACCCTCGGATCTGAATTTATCAGCAATACGGATTCGCTCACTCTTCATGCGGTCGTAAACCCGTTCCCTGACATCCTCGACGTAATTGATCCGCTTAAACCGGAAATCGAGTATCTCGATGCCAAGGTCCATTGTCTCTTCATTCGCTTTTTCCTGAATAATATTCTGGATCCTGCTTCTGCCCACATCGATCCGTGCAAGCGAATCTTCAATAATTTCACTTATTTTAGCCGTTGTGTCGGCCTCCCGGTTGGTGGTCCTTACAACTTCTTCCAGACTGTGACTTGCTACCTGGTCGCGCGTCTCACCATCAATAATATCGTCGAGCCTGCCTTGCGCACCCCGCTCGTTGGTAAGGCGCTTATAAAACTGCAGCGGGTCCGTAATATGCCAGCGGGCATAGCTGTCTACAAAAATGAATTTTTTCTCTTTTGTCGGAATCTGGTTGGGATCGCCATCCCACTCCATATAACGTTTTTCGAAAAAATTCGCCTTCTGAACAAAAGGAGTCTTGATTTTCAATCCGGGCTCTGTTACGGCATCACCTATTGGTCTGCCGAACTGAGTTATGACAACCTGTTGCGTTTCATTTACAACGTAAATACTTTGTCCTAAAACAATAATGCCGGCAATAATAATTACCGCAATAAGTACTATTTTATTTTTCTTATTCATTGTCGTTCTTTTAATAAATTGATGTTGTGCTGTTTAATTCAGTTCCTTTTTAAGCAAAGGAATCATGTTGTTGCCATCTTCTGAAGTGATGATCTTGTCTCCGAGTTTGGGCAGAACCTCCTGTAGTGTTTCAAGATAGATTCTTCTTTTGGTTACTTCGGGCGCCCTGATGTACTCAT
>JAWODZ010000147.1:0-3780 GCA_046483025.1 bacterium | reverse complement strand
TCATTTAATGAGAAGATACTTTTTTATTTTGCCTTTTTCACTTCAAATAACACAGAACCCAGATATCCGGCTTCATTGATTTCCGCTATGTAGAGGCCAGGCTGGTAGTGGGCCGGTGTTTTTAACTTTGTTTCTGAGAGAGTATTTAAAAGACCTGCAGGTGTAAAAGAACCCTCTGTACTGTTTAAAAGTAAATTTTGATGGGTGTCTGCAAGTCCGGTTAATACATCTTTTAAGGTCATGTCAGTTCTCCTTTTTTTCAGTTTACAGCCTTCAGCAGTCAGCTTTCAGTTTCCATCACCACACACCTTCAAGCCAAACATGAAAATTGAAATATTATTTCTTCTGAAGGCTGAAAGCTGTTCGCTGATAGCTACACATGAAATTGATCCTTGAAATTCTCAGTTACAATATGTCCGTCAAAAAGGTGAATCAATCTTTCAGCATAATCTGCATATGCAGGTGAATGTGTTACCATAAGTATAGTTGTTCCTTCTTTATGAAGATCGGTTACTAATTTCATGACTTCTTCTCCGTGGGAAGAATCCAGATTTCCGGTCGGTTCATCAGCAAGTATAAGTTTAGGGTCGCTTACAATTGCCCTGCTTACCGCAACCCGCTGCTGCTGTCCCCCGGAGAGCTGCTGGGGAAAGTGATTTCTGCGGTGCATCATTTTCATTCTTTCCAGTACATTATGTACTTTTTTCTTGCGATCAGAGGCTGAAACACCCAGGTAGAGAAGAGGAAGTTCTACATTTTCATACACAGTGAGTTCATCGATCAAATTAAAACTCTGAAATACAAATCCGATATTATTTTTCCTCAAATTAGCCCGTCTTCTTTCATTGTACCCTGATACTTCTTCCCCCAGAAAATGATATTCACCCTCAGTGGGATTATCCAGCATTCCCAGAACATTCAGCAACGTGGATTTACCGCATCCGGAAGGTCCCATGATGGAAACAAATTCACCCTCTTTGATTTCAAAATTAACATTGTTCAAAGCTGTTGTTTCTACTTCTTCAGTCAAGTATACTTTTTTCAAGTTTTTGGTTTTGATCATTTTGTGGTCCTTTCGGTTGTTTTTGAATTTATTTATAAGTTTTTCAGCCTTCAGCAGTCAGCTGTCAGACCCAACCCTTCCCTTGTACTGAGAACAGAGTGTTATTTGTCAGTTTTCAGCTTTTTAATTAAGGAAGCAAGCATTTTTTTAATTTCAATTAGATTATCATTTATACTTTTATAGATTGGTTCTTGAAAATAATTGAGATCTTTAGCTAATAGAATTTGATATTCTAATTCGCTTGCTGATCCCATCGCAATTTGACAAAACCTGGCTAATTCCAAATTGCTACCTCTCCCACAGCCTTCGGCAATATTGGAAGGAATGGAAATAGATGCGCGTCTGATCTGACTGATTAATCCAAATAGTTCTTCCTTTGGGAAGAATGTAGTTTGTTTGTAAATTTCAAGGGTAAGTTTGTGTGCTTTTTCCCAAACATTCAATTTTCTAAAATCTTTCATCCTTTATATCCTTTAATTTATTAATATTCAATTCTAGGTGATTAAATTTATTCGTCATATTACTGATTGCTGAAAGCTGATGGCTGTCTGCTATTTTAAAATCAACTTATCCACATCCCCAAATGTATCATAAGAAGAGGTAATGACTTTATCTCCCGGTTTAAGACCTTCCAGAACTGTAAATACTTCCGGATTTTTCCGTCCCAGGCGTATAGAATGTTTGGCAGCAAAAGATTCGGATTTGTCCAGAAGGTAAACCCACTGGCCTCCGGTAGTCTGATAGAATCCACCCCGGGCAAGAAGGACTGCCTGTTCCAGATTACCGAGTTCAAGCCGGATATGGAGAGTTTGGCCTCTGCGAATTCCTGCAGGTAATTCGTTTACAAATGTAAGGTTAACATCAAAGCGTCCTTCACTTACTTCCGGGAATACTTTTCTTACCTTTAATTCATGAGTCTGTCCGGCAAAGGTAAAACTTCCGTTTTTCCCTTCTTCAATCCTGGCAATGTAGTGTTCATCAATAGGGCATCTTACCTTTAAATTATCCAGAACATCAATGCGACCAATGGCCTCCCCCCGGCTTTTAGTGGCGCCGATCTCTGCATCCAGAGAAGTGAGCATACCGTCAATAGGAGCCCGGATGGTTAAAGCTTCTTCTCTTTTTTGAACAATAGACAAATTCTTTTCCATTTGAGCAAGAGATAATTCCAGCTGTTTTATTTGGTTTTCCCGAAACAGGGAGTCCTGGTGCATAGATTCAAGGGTGAGTTCCTTAGATTTTAGTGAATATTCATACTCATCTTTTATTAATTCAAATTCTTCTTTGGATATAAGATTCTTTTCATAAAGTTTTTGGGCTCTCTTATATTTTCGTTCCTGTGTTAAGAGATTGTATTTGATTTCTGCTAAATTTCTTTTTAATTGCAATTTATTTTGTTCCATATAAAGACGGGTAGAGCGTAGTTCATTGGCAGCCCGGTTGACCTGGGCCTGATTATTTAAAATTGTTAACAGGAGATTTGTGTTGGACATTTTAACAATAGGGTCACCTTTTTTTACCGGTGTACCAGCTTCGATGATTCTTTCTTCCACTACTCCTCCTTCAGTGGCACTCAGCGTATATCTTTGAATAGGAACTACAGTACCCTGAGCCGGAATATATTCCTGGAATTCTCCTTTGTACACTGTTGATATAGTGATTCTTTCCTTGTTGATATTATATTTTGAGCTTTTATCTCCAAATATTATCATTATAAGGATTAAAAGAAAAAAAGCAGAAGGCAGACCGATCTTTAATATATTTTTCAGAGTAAACCGTTTCTTTTTAATTTTTCTGTCCATGAGTGTCTCCTGATAATTAATTATGTAAATTATTTTTTACTTCATTTATTTAAGCAAGAAACATACCATATTTGTTTTTATTGAGTTTAAGGCAGAATGTATTAATTATTCAATACACGAGGTGTACGCTGGTATTACACTTGGTGTACGGCCACGGACACTTATCTAACGAAAGCTGACCTTTAAAAGCAGTTTTCAGGGAGGAATGTAGATATTTGTAAACGGTATAATGATTGCAATAAAGATATTGAATTTGTGAATTCTAATATGTATTTTGTATTATCAAATATGAACATAGGATTACTGACATGACAAAAAAAGGCGGCAAGATTCTTATTGTTGATGATAATGAAGATATTCTTCAGGCAGCCAGGCTTTTTCTTAAACAGCATATGGCTGTTGTCCATACTGAAAAAAATCCGGAAATGATTCCTTATTTACTTAAACATGAGGATTATGATGTCATTTTACTGGATATGAATTTTACCCAGGATGTTACCAGCGGTAAAGAAGGTTTTCAGTGGTTGGGAAAAATTCTTGAAATTGATCCCTGGGCAGTTGTTGTTATTATTACAGCCTATGGTGATGTCGAAATGGCTGTCCGCGCTATTAAAGCCGGAGCAACTGATTTTATCTTAAAACCCTGGCAAAATGAAAAGCTTTTGGCAACTATTTCAGCAGCCATGAAATTACGGCATTCCCGCACCGAACTGGATAATCTGCGTTCTCTGCAAAAACAGTTGAGTGCTGATATGGATCAGCCGTTTCATAATTTTATTGGCAAGAGTCCTGCTATGGAGGAGTTATTTAAAACCATAAGAAAAGTGGCTAAGACAGATGCCAATGTTCTGATTTTAGGAGAAAATGGAACCGGTAAAGAATTGGTAGCCAGGGCCTTGCATCGGGAGTCCAAAC
>JAWODZ010000120.1:0-17014 GCA_046483025.1 bacterium | reverse complement strand
GATATCCTGAGCACGTCCGGCTTTATACCTTTTCCAGGTTCTGAATTCCCGGGACTTAATGCTGTAGGCAATCTTTTTACCATCTTCGGACAGACTTGCTGGACCTCCTTCTGGCAGCTGAAGCGGTTCTGCCATTCCTTCTCCGGAAGCATCAACTAAAAAATATTTACTCACTCGTTTTCCATATGGAGTTCTATTGGAACTATACAGAATTTTTTTACTATCAGGTGTCCAGTCCACCGGAATATTATCCCAGCCACCCCGTGGCGGCATCTCACCCACATCCGGATAATAAGTCAATTGCTCAGGCTCACCACCCTGGGAAAGCATAACATAAATTTGTCTGTTCCCTGAATACATTCCGGAAAAAGCTATCTTTTTTCCATCCGGAGAAAATCTGGGAAAAAGTTCCAACCCCTTAAAGGTAGTCAGCTGCTCTGCCTTCCCACCCTGAGAAGATACTTTCCACAAATCACCTCCGTAGACAAAAACAACTTCATCCTGACAAATATGAGGCTGTCTTAACAGACGTGCTTCCTGAGCAGATAAAAATGAAATACTTATAAGTAAGAACAAAAAAGCAAATATTTTTCTCTTCATAATGCAACTCCTTTTTTTATATATTCTACAACAAATAAAATAATATAAATAAAATGTAAATTCAAATAAAAATTTTAAAACTATTGATTTTTAAATTTTATTATAATATTTTATGAATAAATATTTCAAAGGTGAATATTATGAAAAAAAATACCCTGCTTTCCATTATGAATTTTGTTATCCTCCTGGCTATGCTGGTAGTAAATTATTTAGCCAATGCCTTGCCCATCAACAATCAAACCACAGGAAAAATCTCTGACAGATTTGAGGTGTTATTTAAACCTGCCGGATATGCCTTTTCCATCTGGGGGCTTATCTATTTGGGATTACTGGTGTTCGGGATTTTTCAATTATTACCAAAACAGAATAACTCATCAGTAGTGAAAAAGATCGGCTTATTTTTTATTCTCAGTTGCTTTGCAAATATAATCTGGCTTTTTGACTGGCATTATGAATTATATGCTTTCTCAGTAATCGTTATGCTGATGCTATTATTCTCCCTGATCAAAATTTATTTAAATCTTGAAATCGGAATCGCCAAAGTATCATTAAAAGAAAAATGGCTGGTTCACCAACCCTTCAGTCTTTACTTAGGCTGGATAAGTGTGGCAACTATAGTTAATATCACTGTATATCTTCACTGGCTGAACTGGGATGGATTTGGACTTTCTCCGGTATTTTGGTTTATCCTGTTCAGCATTGTAGGCTTAGCTCTATCCTTTTATTTCGCTTTAGCTCGCAGAGATTATCTATTCAATCTGGTTATTCTCTGGGCTTACAGTGCAATTGCTGTGCATAATGCAAATGTTTCAGTAGTAAAAACAATTTCCCGGATTACCAGCGGATTGGCTGTTTTACCTGTTATTATCAGTATTAGTTTACTCACAATTTCACATCAAAAAAAGCCTGACAAAAAAAACAGTTATAATTAAATACTATTTTAAAGGATATAAACATGACCCAAGATGAACAACATTTGAATCTGCTCTCAGTATTTCACTATGTGATGGGAGCATTGACAGCCCTCTTTTCCTGCTTTCCATTTCTGCATCTGACTTTGGGAATTGCCATGGTGAGCGGTGCATTTGAAAATGGAGACGGTCCTCCCCAAGTCCTGGGCTGGCTGTTTATTATTTTTCCTGTTTTATTTATAATTCTTGGATGGACACTTGCAGTATTCATTGTAATCGCAGGGAAAAAATTGAAGAAGCGAGTGTCTCGGACATTCTGTCTGGTAATAGCCGGTCTGGAGTGTATCGTGATGCCTTTTGGTACAGTTCTGGGAATTTTTACCATTATTGTACTTATGAGAGAATCTGTACAAAAATTGTTTTCTAATCCGAATAACCCGTAAACCAAAAAAAATAAAATCAACAAAATTACACTGATAAAAGCCA
Organism: bacterium; assembly: GCA_046483025.1. Taxonomy (GTDB): domain Bacteria; phylum Zhuqueibacterota; class QNDG01; order QNDG01; family CAYUAG01; genus CAYUAG01. Next base: position 15,017 of record JAWODZ010000120.1, on the reverse strand, counting down.
GTATAATAAAAACACCGGCAATGGAAAAATCACCACTTATTCCTCTAATTTTAACATAACAGCTTGTCGAAGAAGGAGATATAGAGGGATTTATAATACATATTATTTTTGAAAATCACAGCCATTCTCACTTCCATTACTTCGATATCATAAACTATTGACTTCTGTATTTTTTAGCTTTTACATTCTTTCACGCTAACTTATGATGTTATCTTTCCTTATCACTTTTTCTGTCAACCTATTTCAGGACAAGACCCGTTTTATCTTTTATCCTTTATCTTTTGCAAGGCTCCACTATAAGCATCAAACCCTGAATCTCAACTATCCGGACAGCATCTCTTTCTTTTATTGGATTTTTTTTCTCAATACTTCTGGCATTCCAGATTTCCCCGCGAACCTCAACAGTTCCGAAGGGATTTATATCGGTAAGTGCTTTACCTCTCTGTCCCAGCATGGATGCTGATTCTTTTACATCCTGGGGTATATATGCTTTCCATACAAAAGGATATAAAATAATATCTTTAATTCCCCACAATATCAATAAAATTAAAACCCAAAGAGAGAGGGTAGGCTCATATTTTTTTGATACAATATACATTATCACTAACAGTACCAGTACCGGTAACTGCAGGAGTATATAACGCAATAAAATACGAAATGACCACATGTTACTATCCGTTCAAGTTACAAATAAAAAAAATCCCATTAATCAGTTGTGCAGAATAATTTCAAAATCCAACTTCATTAATTACTTTTCTGAGTGCTTCTGCTGATTTGCGAAACTGCTTTATTTCGTTTTTATCCATCTGTATTTGAATGATCTTGGAGATACCATTGCGATTAACAAGTACAGGAACACCAAGACACACCTCCTCAATATCATAATACCCATCCAGTAGAGGAGGAACAGTTAAAATTCTGTTTTCATCTCTTAAAATACACCCCACAATAACTACTTTGATGTCTTTACCCTTCACTTTACCTTCTGCCCCCTTCCCCGATATCGACATAAAATCTTTTACCTCCCATCTCCCTTTAGCTTTATTTACAATATTGCGATCGGGTGTTCAGAATTTGATTCCACGGCTGCGGCATATTCCAACAAATCCGCTTCACTTATCTCATTAGTGAAATTCGCAACATCTCAGAGAGTCCTAAAAGCCCCTGAATCAGGGGAGAAAGAATCAGAATAGGAACGGTAAGCACCAGGGAAATCCAGAACCGATGTTTAAAATCCCGCACCATACGAGCATGATGGAATCCGTTACTCATCGATTGATAACCCTTGAGGTGAATTCCATGATACTGCTTTTAATGAGAAGGCTACTCAACCTCAGATTTTCCATGCTTCTCCTTGATTGCATTCCTACAGTTTCATTCTCCAATAAAATGAAAATTTACTCCGGTATCTTGACAAATGCATGATATTTTTGCCCGACTCTTCGCATATAAAATATCACTACATCACCCGGATCAAATGATTTTAGAGCATTTTTATAATCGGATATCGAAGTAATGTAATGTTCTTCAATCTTGGTAATCAGATCACCGGGTTGAATACCTGCTTCTGCAGCACTGCTGTAGCGTTTTACCTGGGTGACAATTATTCCTTCTACATCATCATAAGCATTGTGACGCAGACGTGAACGAATAGCATCATTAAGATTCTTTACTTGCAACCCCAGTTTAGTGATATCACTTTCTTCCTTTGAGGATGTAACTTTTTCTCTTTCTCGTTCACCCAACGTTACCTGGATCTCCTTTTGTTTATCGTCCCGCAGAATAGTGATATCAATTTCATCCCCGGGTTTCTTTAGGGCAATAATACTCTGGACTTCATTGGCCTGTTTTATGGATTTCCCCTCTACTTTCAGTATGATATCCAGCGGTTTAAAACCTGCTTTTTGGGCAGGACTGTTATCCATGATTTGATCGATTAATACTCCTTTGGGTCGATCCAGGCCATACCGTTCGGCAATCTCTTCGGTGACAGGACGCATTCCGATACCCAGCCAGGCCCGCACTACATGACCTTTTTCAATCAGGTCTTTCATAATCCGTTTTGCCAGGTTGATGGGCACAGCAAACCCGTACCCCTGATATCCGCCTGTCTGAGAAGCAATAGCTGTGTTAACCCCAATAACTTCAGCTTTCAAATTGACCAGAGCCCCGCCACTGTTACCGGGATTAATAGCTGCATCAGTTTGAATAAAATTTTCTATGGCATAGCTTCCCCCTTCCCCGGCATTGGGATCCCGGATAATCCCGATGGAGCGACCTTTAGCACTTACGATACCGGCTGTAACAGTGGAGGTCAGGTATAATGGATTCCCGAACGCCAGTACCCACTCACCAACCCGAATTCGATCTGAATCTCCGAGCCTGGCTACAGGAAGATCACCAGCTTCAATTTTGATCACCGCAATCTCAGTCAAAGGATCAGTACCGACTAATTCAGCTTCAAACTCCTTTTTATTATAGAGGGTTACCTTTATATCATCAGCATTCTGAATAACGTGATGATTGGTCAGAATATGACCTTGATCGCTTACAATAATACCTGATCCCAATCCCTGAAGACGCTGAGTCTGGGGCTCTTCAAAATTAAACTCTTTCCCAAAAAAATCCCGAAGCAGAGGTGCAAAGGGAGAAACCTGTGATGACCGTTCGACTATTTTAGTGGTAGCGATATTTACCACTGTGGGCAGTATTTCCTCAGATACTTTAACGAAAATATCCGATTGCTCATGACTTCCCTGAAGTGATTTGGGCACTACAGCTTCGGAACCCAAAATCGGTAAGTTTTTCTCAGAACACTGAACATCTGGGGTCCATTCCAACTGTGAAGTAAGCACAACTCCTATAAACGCTCCCAACAATATAAATCCTATAAAAGACCATATTCTTACTTTCTTTGATACCATATTTTATCCTCCTTTTTCTATTATTGTGTTATTTTTCTCCAATAACGTGAAGCTATTGAGAAATTTTTGCATCTTAATAAGTTCTTTCTCATGAGTCCATAAGAACCAATTACATGATTCTTTGATCAACCAATCATGAAAACCGTTGATCGTAAATCCACCACCTTTTACATATCCGGCACGAAAGGCTAAAACAAGAATTTTTTCTTCAGTATCCTCGGGCAGCATCAATGCAGTAATAATTTTTTTATTAATACAATCTTCCGGTTTCACAAAACCCCTCTTATCCTTTTACTCCTTTGCAGTTTTTGCAATACCAATCACTCCGCACGCTACCCTGGGGCCGGCATTACCAGTTGGCTGATAAGTCAAATCATTTTCTCCAGCGTGAATAACTACTGCCCTGCCAATAATAGAGTGAGGGCCTCTGAAACGCAGCATTCCGTCTGTATATTCAAAATGGGCTTTTCCTTTGGCATTGGCAACAATCTTTTTTAGATCTCTTGTGTGCAACTTTTTTGATTCCGGTCTGCCGCGGGGCATTTTCCCCGGATCAAAATAACCTCCGGCAGATTTAGTATTTAGAGCATTACAGTCACCATACTCATAAATATACACTCCATGATTACCTGGTGACAACCCTTCCACATCTGCTACAATTTTTACTCCTGAGGGAACACGGGTAAAAGTAACAACTCCTTTAGCCTGACTTTCTGATATCGAATGCAGAACAGCAACCGCCTTTTTGATTTCCGAACCCCTATTCTGATCCTGAGTCTGACATCCGGTGAATCCCATCAAAAAAACTGTGATAATCGACATTAAGATATAATTTTTGGTAATCATGATACCCTCTTTTTATTTTATTTCTACTGAAATCATTATTGCTTCAATAATCTCCGGAATTCTTCTTCATTTATAATTGTAACTTTTTTCTTTTTAGCTTGTTCCAATTTGGATCCGGGATTTTCTCCTTCCACTACATAATCGGTTTCCCCGCTCACTGCGGTTGTAACCCGGCCTCCTAAATCCTCGACCACCTCTTTTGCTTCATCCCGGGTATAATTCTTCAAAACTCCTGTAAAAACAAAATTTTTATCTTTTAACACCTGAGGCTCTCTTTTACTCTTCACAGTCTGGATCTGAACTCCCGCCTCCTGCAAACGTTTCAGAATATCCTGGTTTTTTTCCTCCTGAAAAAAATGGTAAACACTTTCTGCAATTTCCGGCCCTATTTCATCTATTTTTTCTAAATCAGAAATATCTGCTCTCATCAATGCATTTAGGCTGCCGAAACTGTGGGCAAATACCCTGGCAATATGCCGTCCCACATGGCGGATACCCAAGGCATAGATAAAACGGTCTAAGGGAGGATTTTTAGTATCCTGGATAGCATCGTATAGTTTTTTTGCCGATTTTTCTGCAAATCCTTCTAACTGTTTTAGATCATCAACTTCCAGATGATAAAAATCAGAAATATCATTTACCATATTCCTGTTAACCAGTTGTTTTACATTATTTTCTCCCAAGGTTTCAATATTCAGCGCATTCTTGGATGCATAGTGAATCAGACTCCCTGTCAGTTGTGCTTTACAGGAGAGGCCAGCCTGACAGAAAACATATGCACCTTCCCGTACCACTTCACTGCCGCACACCGGACAATGATCAGGCATGGAAAATTGTGGACCTCTTTTCTGACCCTTTTTTGGTATGCGTTCTGCAATTTCCGGAATAACATCACCTGCCCGCATGACCCGAACCGTATCGCCGGGACGGACATCTTTCTTCCGTACTTCATCTTCATTATGCAGGGTAGCCCGGCTGACAGTAACCCCGCCTACATTCACCGGATCCAGAAGTGCCACTGGTGTCAACATGCCGGTACGACCCACTTGAACCACAATATCTTCCAAAGTGGTAACTTCTTTTTTGGGAGGAAATTTCCAGGCTATAGCCCATCTGGGGCTTCGCTCCCGGGCTCCCAGCTTTTCTCTCAGTTCCAGTGCATCCAGCTTGATCACTATACCGTCTATTTCATATTCCAGATCCTCTCGTTTTTCCGCCAGAGATTTTCTGAACTTTTCTATCTGTTCCCGTTTCTGACATTTTCGGATGTCGGAATGTACTCTGAATCCCCATTCAGGCAAGGTGTTTAAAACATCCCAATGAGATGAAAAACCGTTCTCACTCATATCCAGAATATCATAAAAAAACACAGTCAAAGGTTTATCAGCCACTTTTTTGGAATCCAGCTGCCGGACAATGCCGGCTGCAGCATTACGGGGGTTGGCAAAAGGAGACTGACCGTTTTCTATACGCTGTTTGTTCAATTGCTGAAATCCCTCTCTGGACATCATCACTTCACCCCGTACTGCCAAAAAGGAAGGAAGATCGGATTTCTGCCGCAGTTTCAAAGGAACAGAACCAATGGTTTTTAAATTCTCGGAAATATCCTCGCCCGTCCTGCCGTTGCCTCTGGTAGCTCCGTATTGAAATTTTCCTTCCTCATACACAATCTCCACAGACAGGCCGTCCAGTTTGGGTTCTGCCACATAGATAATTTCTTTTTCTTTGATATTTCGCTGTACAAAATCCAGGAAAGAATGTATGTCTTTTCCCTCCAAGGCTGAATTCAGACTGAGCATGGGCCGGGTGTGATCCACTTTTTTCAACTCATCCACCGGTTCGGTTCCCACCCGACGAGTGGGAGAGTCTTCTGACCGGAGGTCAGGGTAGGCCTCCTCCAGGTCCTGGAGACGGTGAAATAAGGCATCATATTTTTCATCCGAAATTTTCGGCTGATTTTTTACATAGTACTGATAATTATGATATTCCAGAGCTTCTCGGAGATCTTTTATCTGACGGCGCACTTCTTTTTTATCCAATGCGGAAACATCGGTAAAATTGGTAGAAGGATTTTTGAAATATGGATTTTTACTGCTCATTATTGCTCCCTGAAATTCTTAGGAACGTATCAGTTTTTCTATTTCTTTCCAGGACCGGGTATTGAGAACATCATCCGCTTCCAGCCAGGCCCGGCGGGCCTGTCCTACTCCGAAACGTATATTATCCAGAGCAGAAACAGTGTGGGCATCAGTGGAGACAGCTATTTTAATGCCCATGTCTTTGGCCATTCGGGCATGAATATCGGACAAATCCAGACGTTCCGGATCAGCATTGATCTCAAGAAAACAGCCCCGATCCTTGGCCTCTTTCATAATTTTTTCCATATCAATATCATATCCCTCTCTTTTCCCGATAAGTCTTCCAGTAGGGTGACAAAAAATATTAAAATATTTATTTTCCATTGCACGCAAAATCCTTTGAGTTTGTTTTTCTCTGGATAGGTTCCTGTTATAATGAACAGAACAGTTAACAATATCCAGCTCATTTAACACCTGATCAGGTAAGTCAAGAGAACCATCCTTAAGAATGTCAACCTCGATTGATTTTAAAATCTGGAATTTTTTATTTTTATCATTCATTTTGTCAATTTCTTCAATTTGCTTCCTTAACCTTTTTTCATCTAAACCGTTTGCCATACTAACTCTTTTTGAATGGTCAGATATAGCTATATATTCATATCCTTTATCCTGGGCGGCTTTTGCCATTTCCTGAAGAGAATATTTCCCGTCTGTTGCTTTAGTGTGAGAATGAAGATCACCTTTAATATCATCCATAGTTACCAGATGGGGTAGTTCATTTTTTAACCCACCCTCAATTTCACCCCTATCCTCCCGGAGTTCCGGTTGGATAAATGGTAACCCTACTTTTTTAAAAACTTCTTTTTCTGTTTTCCCGGCAACACGTTTATCATTTTTGAAAACTCCATATTCATTGACCTTCAGATGTTTTTTAACCGCTCGTTTACGCACTTTGATATTATGAGCTTTTGAACCGGTAAAGTAATACAAGGCAGCCCCGTAACTTACCTGAGCCACAGCCCGTAAATCCACCTGCAATCCGTTTTTCAGGATTACAGTAGAACGGGTTTTTCCCTGAGAGACAACCCGATCCACATCTTCATAAGAGACGAAATCATCCATCACTTTTTCTCTGGTTCCCTTCTTGCAGGTAACCAGAATATCCATATCACCAACCGTTTCTTTTCTCCGCCGGTAACTGCCGGCAGCTTTCACCTTTTTAACCTCCTCCATATCATCCAAATAATTCAGCAGAGGTTTGGTGATTTCTTCAGCATCCACCAGTTTGAAGCGCTGATATTCACCCCCTTTTTCCTCCCAGCGTTCTATTTCTTCTAAAATTTTCTTTTCAGTTTTTTCCCCCAGACCTTCCACATCCTGCAGTTTCCCCTTTTCTGCCGCCTTCTTCAAATCAACAATACTTTCAATACCCAGTTCTTTATAAATCGTCTTAACCCTTTTAGGGCCGAGTTCAGACAGTTTCATCATATCACTCAATTCTGAAGGCACTTCTTTTTCAAGTTTTTCCAATTGTTTTAAGGATCCGGTCTCGACTATTTCTTTAATTTTGGAGGCCAGATCTTTTCCGATGCCGTGCATTTCAGTCAGATCCTCTCCGTTTTCAATCATATCCGCTACATTACGGGAAAGATTGGAAATAGCCTGGGCAGCTGTGCGGTATGACCGAATACGGAAAGGATTTGCATCCTTGATATCCAGTAAATCCGCTACTTTATTGAAAATATCCGCAATGTCTTTGTTGAGTACAGGCATAGAAACATTTTCCTTATTTGATTTTCATTTTAGTCTTCTTTAGTCTTTGATTCTTGAGTTTTGATTCTTTAAGTCCTCATCGTCCCTTAAGAGTACACTTGTATTATTATTTTTCTCCCCTTGAGGGGAGATATCCGCCGAAGGCGGACAGAGGGGTGTATTTTCTTCCCTACCCCTTTCCCCAATACTCCGATACCCCGTTACCCCATTTCCTTCCCCTCAACAGCGTCAACTTCTGATTACTGATTTCTGGCCTCTGACCGCTTATGCTCTAAAATTCTTCAGTCCTTCAACTCTTCTTCCACTTCAGAAAAAGTCTTGGGAACAACTCCTTTTTCCGTGATTTCCTCAATAGCTTTACGTGAATCTTCCGGTTTTACGCCTTTTATGGCATCCATCAGAACATGAACCTCAAAACCTTCCTGGACAGCATCCAGAGAAGTAGCTTTTACACAGTAATCAGTGGCAATACCTCCGATATAAAAAGTGGTAATATCCCGTTCTTTGAGAAGGTCAGGAAATAACTTTCCGGCTTTATTTTTAGCATCAAATGCAGAGTAACCGTCATAACGGGGATCCATCCCTTTGGAGAGAATCTCTGCATTCTCCGGAATAAACACATCCGGGTGAAACTCAGCTCCTTCAGTTTCCTGAATACAATGGGGAGGCCAGGGACCGCCTTCCTGCTTAAAATGTACGGTTTCTTCCGGATGCCAGTCCCGGGAAAAAAATATGGACAAATTTTGATTATCAAAAAGATGAATATATTTATTTACAACGGGAATTATTTTATCTCCCTCTGAAACTCCTAAAGCTCCTCCTGGAAGAAAATCATTTTGGATATCAACCATGATCAGAGCTGTATGTGATTTTATCATATTACTCCCTATAATCCCTTTTTATCAAATTAAATCATTAATTATGTTTTATTTACCAGATGTGCTTGCAACTCTATATTTACTCCAGTTAATGCTTTGGAAACAGGACAGTTGTTTTTAGCCTCCTCAGCTTTTTGGGCAAACAATGGTTCATCCAGATCCGGAACCTGGGCTTTGGTGTGCAGAGTTATCCTGGTAAATTGATATCCCTGTCGTACTTTTTCAAAATAAACATTTGCAGTAGTCTGTATGTGTTGAGGTGTATAACCTGACTGAGTTAACTCCTGTGACAAAGCCATGGTAAAACAACCTGCATGAGCTGTTGCAATCAATTCCTCCGGGTTGGTTCCCAGATCTTCTTGAAAACGGGAACCAAAAGAATAGGCTGCTTCTACCATACCGCTCCCGCTGCGCAACAATCCTGTGCCTGTTTTTAAATCGCCGTCCCAGAGAGCAAAACCGCTCCTTTCAATCATTTAATCCTCCCTACTTCCTTCTTTTTGTTTCTTTTCTGATACCAGGGTAACGTTTTCTTTTTCAAACTCTTCTACCTCACTGTCCTGCAAACGCCGACTGGCCCTCTGCAGCATCCAGACTTCCGGTATAATTTCGGCTATTATTTTCCCCCCATCAAAAATTCTGACTACAGAGCTTTCAGAAACAACTACTGCTACTGCATCCGTTTCCAAGGTAATAGAGGCTCCAGCCATATGCCGGCTTCCCAAACCCAGGGGAAGTTCAATATGGTCTTTTCCTGTATAAAAATATCTTCCGGCAGACAAAAAAACACCTTGATCATCAATAATAAAGCCTCCATCCAGTTGTGCAAGTTCTTTCACTGTTTCCCGCAAATTGGTATTTCCGATCTGCTTGTAAGAAGCCGGATGACCATACAGTGGATCCAGAATCAATAAAGTAGAACTTTTTATCACTTTTTTTTCATCTCCAACCACAAATAAAGTCCCAATTTTTCTTCCTTCCCGTCCCTCCCGGGCAATTTCCAGTCCCAGTTCTACTACACTGCATAATATCCCGGCATTGACACTACGGTTTTCACTGCAGATTTCGCTGAGTCTCTGAGAAAGACTTACAAAGGACAATTTGGAAGCTGGGGGTGATTGTTTTGATTGTTTACTTTTAATAAGTGCACCTCCTTAATCAAAAATCAACATAAACAAAAAATCAAGTATTACCAAAACGTCCTACTAATTCCGCCTGCTCCAGAATATGTTCATCCATGGCTTTGATAAGTGCGTCTTTATCAATTCCTTCTTCTAAACTAAGAGTTTTATCCAGAGCATAAATACGAAAAAAATAGCGATGTACTCCTGAGGGAGGACAAGGTCCCCCATAATCAAGTTTATCAAAATCATTTCTACCCTGGGTGCCAGGCACACTGTTCTCCTGAATTTGATCAATAATAGGAATACCGTACACTATCCAATGTATCCAGGTTCCGGCTGGCGCATCCGGATCTTCTACTATTAACGCCAGGCTCTTTGCATCATCTGGCACATTCTCTATTTTCAAAGGCGGATTAATATCCTGTCCCTGACAGGTATATTTTTGAGGAATAATTCCTTTGGATTCAAATGCTGGACTGGTAATTTTCATCATTAACCTCCTTACTGTTTGTTGTCAGTTCTATTCTTAAATTCTTTATTCTTGTCTCTTGTTATTATAAGAGTAAGAGAATGATTTCCAAAAATAATATGTTTAATAAACCCCTTTATATCTCCCCTTATCAGGGGAACTCGAATAGTGATATTATTTTTGGAAATCAAATCCTTCCTCCCTTCTCCGTCTCTCCGATACTCCCTTACTCCGTTTCTCCTTCATCAACAACCAAAATGCTGATTACTCACTTCTGACCTCTGGCTTCTGCACGCTTACACTCTAAAGCTCTAAAGTTCTGAAGTTCTGCTTTATCCTTTTTCCTTCTTAAGTGACTCCAGAAGCTCCTGTTTGGTTCTCCATAAAGGCAGAGTAAGCGAAACATGATATCTATGAGGATTTATTATGCGTTTAACTCCTGCATCCAGACACTCTAAATCAGCATCTCGTTTATTCCTCATTTCTTCAATATCAGGAAAATCATACACCTGCTTTCCGTTTTTCAATATCGGCACCAGCAACTCTTCAACATTAGATATTTCTTCTTTCTGCATTATTCGTTTTTTTTCAGCAGAAAAAGGATGCTGCAGTTCGACGGTCTGCATTGTTGCTAATTCTTCCTGCTCTTGTCCGATAAGATCGGCTGTGGCTTTTCCTCTCTGGTCATACAACCGCCACCCTTTTTTTATCCCGGGATGGGGAACTTTTTGCAAGGATTCGGAAATTTTTATGGATGGCTTCCAGGATTTTTCTTGTTCCACCGCAGTCAATTTGTATATCCCATCTATTGCCGGATGACCAGTCGAAGTAATTAAACGGGTTCCTACTCCATACACCAGACGTTTGATCAAATGATCGGGATCTACACCATGCTGTTTGCTATCGTCCCGGATCTGCTTGAGAATTTGCCAGATGTTCAGTTCATCCAGCTCATTGGATAATACAATTTTTACTTCCGGAAACCCTGCCTTATCAAGTACTTTTGCACTTTGTACGGCCAGATAAGCCAAATCTCCGGAATCCAGTCTGATTCCCATAGGCTGATGACCTTTTTCCTTTAGCTTTTCAAAAACACGAATAGCATTAGGGAGTCCGCTTTCCAGAGTATCGATGGTATCAACCAGTAAAATACAGTCATCCGGAAACACATCCGCAAAAGCCTGGAAAGCTTCTTCTTCACTGTACCCCAGGGTCAGGAATAATTGGACCAAACTGTGCGCATGGGTTCCCTTGGGAGGATATCCCAGAGCATAAGAAATTCCGGTATTGGAGGTGAAATCTGCTCCTCCGATCAGGGCGGCCCGGGCCCCTGCATTAGCTCCCCGGTCCTGTCCCCTTCGAGCTCCGAACTCAATAAGAAGCTGATTTTTCCCGGCCAGACGCATCCGAGAGGCTTTGGTTGCAATTAAAATCTGATAGTTTAACTGATTCAATAATCCGGTTTCCAGAATCTGGGCCAGAGCCAGAGGTCCCTGAACTACAGTCAGGGGTTCATGGGGATGAACCACCCTGCCTTCAGGTATAGCCTGCAGGGAAAGACAATCATAGGATCCGTTTGCTTTCAGCCAATCCAGAAAATCCTTTTGAAACAGTGGTTTCCCTGCCCCTCCGGTCTGTGATTGTAAATTATTGTAATCCTCTTGAGTAAATCGGACATTCTGCATCCAGTCCATAAACCATTCCAGACCGGCATTAATACAATAACCAGCCTGATGTTTGCCGTAATCAGGATATTTACGGAAAAAATGATCAAACTGAACTTCTTTTTCATGCAGACCCATGCGAAAATAAACCTGAGCCATGGTAAGTTCATATTGATCTGTATACAAAAATCCTTCAGACATATGTGAGCTTTTTTTTGTTTATGTATTTTTACAATAATACCGTTATTAGTTCTTTTCTATATTTAAAATCTTATTTACATCTTCAGTCTTATTTAACAAGCAGACATCTCCGTACCTTTTTTACCTGTTGTCCTTTCAGCTGAATCAAATATACTCCGCTGGACATAATCTGTCCTGATTCATTCCGTCCATTCCATGTAGCTGTATAGGTCCCGGCAGACATTGTCTTGTCTGATATTAATGTCTTTACTATCCTGCCTCTGACATCATAAACTCTGAGAGTAATAGTATCTTTATAAGGTAATTCTACTGTAACAGTCGTAGAGAGATTAAAAGGATTTGGGAAATTAGACACATGAAAATTTGCCGGAAGTATCTGTTTTTCATCATCAATTGAAGTCTGATAATCATGATCAAAAAGATATTGTTCCGATTCTTCCCATGCAGATCCCATCCAATCAAAAAGCATCATAACTTCAGGGCGGCTTTGCTGATCATAGGATGTAGTTATGCGCTCTTCATTCACCCATTCATCTTGCCAGGTCTGATATACTTCCTCTACAGCATTGCCGTTCTGGTATTCTGTACTGGTCTTAGACACATATTCCCAATCAGCATTTTCTTTATTCTCAATCAGCACAACTGTTTGCAGATCTTGTGCATTATATTCATAACTTCGACGCAGTGAATCTTCCCAGGATTGCTCATAGATTTGGAAAAGATGTTCTGTGAGATTATCGTTACTATCATAGGTAAACAATTCATTCAATTCATTTTCCCAGGTTGTCTGCATACCAGACTGCTCTGCCATTTGGGTTAAACGCTGAACAAGATTCTGAAAATTATCATAGGTTTTCTGTATCCGGCGGTAATCTAACCAGGTTATCTGGGCATAAATTTCACTTTCCTGTTCAATGATATTGCCGTAATCATCATAGGTATAATTAACCCTGAGAACATTATACCATTGTTCATCTCCCTCTGAATAAAAATCAATCAGATCTTTGATATAGTTACCCTCATTATTATAGTTTCTGGTAATTCGCATAACATTATACATATTACCCTGGCCATCATTTATTTGAAGCACAATCTGCTCCATCCGGGACTGGGCATCATAGGTTGACTGAAAAACAGCAATATTCAACCAGTCCACATACCATTCCTGTAATGTGAGACTTTCCATTTTCCCATTGGTATTTGCCGTAGTAGTTATACGATACTGATTCTCCCACTCACTCCCGGTCCACTGCTGCATCAAAATATAAAATCCGGCTTTAAAAGGCTGATCCAAAAAATTAAAAAATAAATCCTGAGGCATATCATCGACATTCAACAAGTGATCGATAAAATTTTCCACGGATTGAAAATCAGTACCGGCAGTAATCAAAGTACGCTGATTATTAATCCATTCGCCGCTGCTTTTAACCTGATGAATAACCTCCATGGTATCCTCATTGATAGTTACAGCAGAAACTCTGTAAAATAGACCTTTTTGATTTGAGAAATGTGCAGAAAATGGCTGCAGCCACTGCTTCATCTTATTGAACCGAACTTTCAGTTCAGGGGGGTAAATTAAAGAAACTGTTGTTCCTGCTCTAACTGTTTGCCCTTTGGGAAAAAAATAAAATATGTTACACAACAAAAATAAGATAATTAATAGTTTACGTCTCATAAAACCTGCCTCCTTTTTTATGTTATTGATTTTTAAGAACATATCAGGTTTCTCCTGACTACTCCATAAATTAATAAAAGTATGAAGCTGTTTTATTTAGTAAAAAAAATAAAAAAAACAATAAATAAACACAATCAGCAGTTTTCTGAATTTTATCCTCAAAAAACCTGATTCAGATTCTGCTCTCTTAATTTTTACCGGGTAATAATTTTCTCTTATGAAGCATTAATCGATCCTACGCTCCAAACTTCTCCAAACGCAGGGCATTGGCCATTGCTAAGGGCATAAGATTTACCCCCGAAAATTGAGGGCCTAATCCGCCTGTCATGCAGGCACGTTCTCCAAAAGTATCCACTTTATCCGGAAGGCACGATTTCGACCATACAATTACCGGCACAGGATGCCAGCTGTGAGACCCTATAAATGATGGTGTGCTGTGATCGCCGGTAACGATCAATACATCAGGTACTAAATCCAGCAACCGTGGTATCTGTTCATCGGCTTCTTCAATAACTTTGACTTTTCTCTGAAAATCACCATCTTCTCCTGCACTGTCGGTTGATTTGATATGCACAAAGAAAAAATCATGATTTTCCCAGTTTTGTTCTAAGGTTGCAAATTCATCATCAATGGTATTTCCGGTCTCAAGAGTTTCCATTCCCACCAGTTTCGCCACTCCTCGGTACATAGGATACGTAGCTATAGCTGCAGCATTGAGCTGAAAAATCTCTTTCATTGAAGGCCAGTCTGGACGTTGTGAGAATCCCCGTAACAACACCATATTTGCAGGATGCTGATCAGAGAGTTTTTCCTGAGCCTGACGAATAAACTCAAGTACAAGTTCTGCTGTTTTTTCTGCTTTTGCTGATTTTGCTTCCGGCTCCAGAGGTTCTTTATCAACCGCCTGCGGATCAGTATCAGAGATTTCACCGGAAAGGTTCTCATTCCTCAGTACAAGTAAAAAACGATGCTCCTTGACAGTTTCAATAAATAACTTCGTATCCGGAAGTTCAATCTTTCTTAATATATCACATAATTCTTTATTTTTTTCTGTGCTGATCCGTCCTGCACGCCGGTCGGTAATCTTTCCCTTATCATTAACAGTACAAAAATTACCCCGTGCAGCTACATCCTTTGAGGTTAAATCAAAATCAATTCCCAGCGCTGATAAAACTCCTCGTCCAACCTGATATCTTATCGGATCGTACCCGAAGAGACTTAAATGTGCTGGTCCGCTTCCGGGTGTTATGCCAACATCTATTGGTTGATGCAATCCGCATATACCCTGTTCTGCTAAGGTATCCAGATTGGGAGTATGTGCTGTTTCAAGTTCAGTCCGATTACCGGATTCTCCGGGTAAGCCGCCTAATCCATCCAAAACTAAT
>JAWODZ010000075.1:0-3008 GCA_046483025.1 bacterium | reverse complement strand
TCCGCTCGCGAACTCACAGGCTTCGAGTGCTTTTAGCACTCTCACCCTGTTCGTTTCCAATATTACATATGTATTAGCATGCTGCAAACAAAAGATACATTACTTAGAAGGCGTTTTTACTTCCACTGGTAAGATGTATATAAACACCTTTATTATAAACCGGGCAGGTCCGTTGCCGGTAATGCTGTTCTCAATACCTTAAAAACTATTATAATATAGAAAAATGAAAACAATATCAATCATCGTAAACAAAAACTGGGAGACGGAACCAGTTTTGAATGCAATGCTAAGTTCGGAATTAAGCCCACCCGGACTTCCTTTTCCCCAGGTCCTCAACTCTCCGAAAAGCGGAAACAACAAAATGGATATTCCAAGAGCTGTTTTTACTCTCCCGGAAGGAAATAATCCTACTCTGCTAGTAGAAGTATGGTGTATTCAAGATTTGATGTATCATGATAAGAAGGTTGATCCATCAAAACAAAGCAGTTCAAGTTCAGAAGAAAAATTTAGGATCCTGCCACATATAATGCAGAGCGATAATCCGGATTTAGTTATAGCTGTAGGAACTGCAGGCTATCCGTCAGAGACTTCCCTGAACGGGTCAGTAGTTATTGGATCGACCATGAAGCAATAGAGCATTTTAAAAAAGTAGAGAAGAGGCTCCCGTTTAAATCTCTGGAAACGACACATGGTGTAATTAAACTGAGGATTGACAAACCAATCTTATTTGTTTCAGCCATTACAGACAGAATTGGATATTTTGATACGGAAGTAACGGCAACTCAAAATTACGTCTCTTCATTTAACGGAGGAATAGTATTGGGCCAGCTAATAGTCAGCCTATACAATTATTTGCTTAACGGAGGTAAATTTCATATATAAACGCGAAACTTAAATGGCAGGGCATTTCCGGATAAATTAACCATGGTTCAATATCCCTGAAGGAGTGAATATACTATAATCATTATTTTAAGCAGCTCCCGGGAATAATTACCATAAATAAAAATTTGCGGTTTTTATTCTTTAGTTAGGTTTCGCCGGGGGCTGCTTTTACAATACTTAAAACTGTACCACCTAAGATATTTTGATTTAGTGTCAGGCTCCCCGATATTCGGCATTTACCTCGTCCCAACTCCAGAAACACTATAAAAATTACTACATACCTTTATTAACAATCTAAAAAATAACAACATGAAAATTAAAATTATTCTCTTCATCATTTGTTTCAGTGTACTAAGCTCTACAGTTTCAGCGCAGCATTATGCTATCGATAAAAAAGGAACGATTATTTCTGGATCAGGAAGTTTTATGAGTCAGGGAGGAGATTTATTTGAGGATATTGATGGTAATAAAGCTACAACTATCACTTTTACACCGACTTTAAATCATTTCATCACTAAGAACTTTTTTATTGGAGGAAGTCTTGAATTTTCATCTCAATCACAAGGAGATTATAGTTCTAATGGGATAGGTATTGGTCCTCAAATAGGCTATGCTTTAGGAGGCCCTCAAAGTAAAGCATTTCCATATCTTGATTTAGGAATACGGTTTTACCAAATGAATGCTGACTTTGGTTCTGGTAATGATTATCAATTTTCAGGATCTGATATATTTTTTGGCGGCGGAGTAATTGTACCAATAAAAGCACATATCGGATTGATATTTGAGGTAGGATATCATATGCTGGATTTAAAAGACAAAGATTCTGATGAGAACTATTCTGGTAACATTATTTCAATAGGAGTAGGAATTGCGGGGTTAATATTTCATAGTACAAATTAGTTTGAGAATTACATCCTTATAGTTGGATATACCCTAAAAAGATGGACGGCAAGTTAAGCTACAAAAAAAGTAGTAAATTGCCATGATGACACAAGAGAGAACATTTTATGACCGTGAGTTCAAGCAAAAAGCAGTTGAGCTTTCGTATGCAAGAGGCAATGTAAAAGAGATTGCCGAAGAATTAGGTATCCGGCCCGAGTTATTATATAGGTGGCGGAGGGAACAGAAAAAATATGAAAATAACAGTTTTCCAGGTAAAGGAAAACCAAAGATGACCGACCTTGAGAGAGAGAATACCAGATTAAAGAAAGAGCTTCGGGATGCAAAGATGGAGAGGAATATCTTTAAAAAGGCGATAAGCATCTTCTCCAAGAGCGATGGAAAGTCTACCAATTCATAAGTGATCACCGAACCAGATTTACCATTGAGATGATGTGCAAAGTATTCAAGGTGAGAAAAAGCAGTTATTACCGTTGGTTAAAAGAAGGACCTTCACAGCGCTGGCAGGAGAATGAAAAGATCCTGGTTGAGATAATGGATATCTTTGAAGAGAGCAAGGAGAGTTATGGCAGCCCAAGGATGACAAAAGAGTTAAGAGCAAGAGGCAGAATTATTGGTAAAAACAAAGTTGCAGATATGATGCGGGCAGCTGATCTGTGTGCCAAAAGGAGAAAGAAGTTTAAGATCACCACCGATTCTAATCACAACTATCCCGTTGCACCGAACCTGCTTAATCAGAATTTTTCAGTTACCAGACCAGGGGAAGTGTGGGTGTCAGACATTACGTACGTGCGGACAAACAGCGGCTGGTTATATCTGACAGTGATAATTGACCTTTATGACCGGAAAGTAATCGGCTGGTCAATGAGTAAGGGTTTGTCAGCAATGGAAACAATAATACCAGCCTGGTTTATGGCAGTGAAGAAACGTGCCATCACCGAGGATTTGGTATTCCACTCTGATAGAGGTGTCCAGTATGCCAGCAGTGAGTTTACTAAACTCATAAAGAATAATGAATTAATTAGACAGAGTATGAGCAGAAAAGGAAATTGCTGGGATAATGCAGTAGCTGAAAGCTTCTTCAAGACAATAAAAGTGGAGTGGATTTATAACCAGAAATTCACAAATCAAGAAGAAGCTCAGCTTTCAATCTTTGAGTGGATTGAAAGCTGGGCTTCTTCTTGATTTGTGAATTTCTGGTTATAAATCCACTCCACTTTTATTGT
>JAWODZ010000017.1:0-8677 GCA_046483025.1 bacterium | reverse complement strand
GATTCCACAAAAACTCCCACTTTATACATGGTCTGGACAGTCTGATTCCTTACGGTGTACACCAGTGTATTTCCCTGAGTACCCAAAGGCACTTTATGGACCTGGGCACATATCAGCATCGGGAGAAAAACCATACTGAAAAGTTTTAACCTCATAATAAACTCCTTTTATAAAGATTCCTCGTTAGAGTAATGTTTACTTGTATGATCTTGTTAAAAATTATATCTAAAATTTAAAAAAAAAAACATAATGTCAAGTAAAAATTTACGAAAAATCAAAAATCTCAAATCGTTAATCCCGGTTCTGAGATCAGAAGAAATTGATTTAAGACCAATGATTAACGATTGTTGATTTCAGAAGTTGTTCTGGGTCTATATGAAATACTCATTTTGTCACCCTGACAGGGTCC
Organism: bacterium; assembly: GCA_046483025.1. Taxonomy (GTDB): domain Bacteria; phylum Zhuqueibacterota; class QNDG01; order QNDG01; family CAYUAG01; genus CAYUAG01. Next base: position 8,268 of record JAWODZ010000017.1, on the reverse strand, counting down.
GAAAGACCACTGTCAGGGTGAAATATGTTCAAACCCTAAGAGACCATTGGGCACTTGAGATATGAGTCGATGTTAAATGTTTAATACGAACGCAGGGACTTAAGTTTTTAAACTAAATTCCAATAAGAACTTCTTGACAGGATGAACAGGATTAACAGGATATTTTAATCTAAAATCCTGTACATCCTGTAAATCCTGTCTGATATAAAGCTAATAACACTGAAAAAATTTACATTATAAATGAAACTCCGGGAATTTCCCCCTCGTCCCGATGCTCTGCGTTGGGACGCATTCAATCCCCCTGAATCCCCCTTTGGGAAAGGGGGACTTTGGTATAAATATCAACCGAAGGCATTAAGCCATAGAAAATTTAAATCATGTACAAACGTAAGCTATTTTTCCATCCTCTCTATCAGCGCTTCCACATTGAAATGCAATAAATTATAAGCCTCCTCATTAACATGTTTACCTTTTTGAGCTTTTAGTTGATTTAAAAAAGCATTGAGGTGATTTAGTGCCTGCTTGGTCTTTCCTTTTTCCAACTGCTTTTGCGCATTCTCCAGCTTTTTACTCAAACTGTTATAAATTCCCTTGTTATCGATCCAGCCTTTCTTATAGGCATCTTCCACATCAGCTGTCATCATCTCTGCCAGAGAAATATTTGACTGAACTTTAGTTACGTCTGCTTGTCCGATATTGTCAAAATGAGTAGCATCTGATTCTTTGGGATCCTCTGGGAAAAAATACAAACTGTCGCCTAATATGAAAATTTTAGATTCCGCATCCGGGTCATCAGATGTTTGGAATTTATATCTATGTTTTAATTCAGCAGTATTGGCATCTAATATATAAACATTACCTGTTGGGAAATATCTTTCTTCTTCGGAATACCCTTCTATCTCAATTATTAGATTATTTCCTGTAGGTGATATAAAAGTATTTATTCCAATGCCGATAGTCCATGTAAATTCAGTTATACTTTTTTTATTTTCAGGATCACATAACACATAATGTCTCTTATCATCTGTATTGATACGGTATCCTACCAAAGCATATCCATTGCCTGTACTACTTAACCAAGTGTCTCTTTTGAATTGCATATTTTTATACCCATCAATTGCAAAAGTATTAGAAGTAGAAGGGCCTGATTTAATATTTCTGCCTTCAAAATAGATACCATCTTTTGATTCGACTAATTTATATATTTCTTCTCCATCTCTCGAGATAACAGATTTTATATCTGCAAAACCATTAATTGTGTCAACAACTGCATATGTGTTTTTATCTATGGAAATATACGTATGTTCCTGAAAATGGTATTTTTTGCTGATGACTTTTGCACCCCGTTTTACCATGCTTATAAATATTTCATTGGTTGAGGGAATCAGAGTAACATTACAGATTTCAAGGGTATTGCCTAGATGTGATAGATTTTCAATAGATTTACTCATAGTATCATAAACATAGGGTACCCCCCAATTGAAAATTATTTTACTATGGTCAGAAAGAATAAAAGGAACCCCCATCCATTTTTTTGCCGGAATAGCAATAGTTTTTTCACCCGTATTAAGATTAATGACATATACGTCATAGGATAAATATCCTTCAATTTTTTTTCGTTTATGAAAATAATAATGAGCATTCGCTCCAAATGTACTATTAACGATTGCTAAAACACATATTAAAAATATGACTTTTTTATGTTGCATTTTTCCCCTCCTGTTCTCAATTAGTATAATTATTAATATAATTATCATTATGTATTTCTAAATCAGTTGCATCTACTCTATCTCCCGTATCAGTATCGATATGTGTAACATGTCTTATCCAATACCCGATTTCATCATCACCTTCTGATTCTACCCATTCCCACACTCTGCCATCAGGACCGTCATTATAACGCGCATGTCCTTCAATATCAATCATACTCTGTCGGGTTTGACCCTCTGCATATGTGTCGAAATGGCCGCTATTCTCCAGGCGATTTTCTGCTCCATCCCTCTGTTGATTATAGTAATCCATACCAGAATCCAGATTTTCTGACCAGTCCCATAAAACAGCTGTCGTAATGTCATGCCACCTATCATCTAATTGGCTTATACCCCAACCATTTAAATCACCAATTAACTCACCCTGATCATTTCTGCTTGTGTCGCTTCGTAAAGGTAACCGTTCATTTGGAACAGCATAATATTCAGTATCAAACTGGGAATAATTAGGAACTTCTGTCTCCAAAAGAGCTATCTCACCTGCATCTAATTCATTAACAACATCGTCATCATCCGGATTCTCACCTCGAATATAAATAATTAGAGAATCTGAATATGATTTTTCATTTATTTCAGCAGATACTTTGATTTTCACCTTACCACCAATTATAGTAGCACTATCATTAAAATCCAAATCCCACTCTGAAATGAAATCTTCATCAAAAGCCATCTCTTCTGTATAGGTCACTTCATCAGATCCAGGTGGGTAATCATAGGACACCTTACATTCCCATTGTGTTCCTGTAATTTTTTCTTCATTATAACCAGACAGTTTTGCTTTACATTCTATGGTAGGCATCTCCGGTGTATCTGTTATGTTGCGAATTTTTTTATTCTGTGGAGTGATAATAGTGAGTTGAGGTTTCTTGTCCACCACATCAATACTCGTCATACCAATAAGATTATTTTCATAATTCTCAGCAATAATATGTACCTCAGTATCATCTTCAAAATCCTGAAACTCTGCAATATATTCTACTTCCCCGTAATTTGCTTCCTGATAGGTTACTGAATGAACGGTATCAATACCATTAAGGGTTAGATACCCATAATGAATTAAATTTTTATCATCAGACTGCACAGTAAATGAAATAGTATCTCCATAGCTTAGATTGATTTCAGGATCTTCAGTCTTTTGTTCTGTAAATACTTTCGTCGCTTCATTAAAATTAATAATTGACTTCTCCGGATATACTTCCAAATAGTTTTTCCCCCGGATAAAGAATGTTTCTTTACCACCGGGACATCCCTCAGGGCAGATTGTATTAGCCATATCAATAATTTTTTCAACCTGAATATCCACCTGCTGTTTTGTTTCAGGTTCAACTCCATTCACTATATAGTATATTCCTCCATTAAGTATGTCACCATATTGTATACTGTTCACTGGATTTTGTTGAGTACCATCGGCCAAAAGAAACTCACCCCAATTAGTCTGATTTTGAAAGAATGTAAGTGCAGTTGCTGATGGCAAATCATAATCCTGACCAAAAATATCTATTGGTTGTATGGATATACCCAGGGTATCGCTGTAATCAACTACTGGTTTGCTAAATTGAATATCAATATGTGAGTAATCAGAAGTCGGTATACCCTGAACATCAACTGAATGCCAGAGATCAAAACGGTACAAGCAGCTGTTTAAGGCATTTCTGGAGCCGGTAAATTTTGTATTACCTTCAACCGTTTCCCATTGTTCTATTGGTACTTTGATTTGTGCTAAATAAAATCGACCACTTTGAGGAAAAGAACAATGATTGGAATGTTCGGCACTTAAGAGAAAATGAGCCGCATCTTCAGTAACAACCAAAAAGGGAGTAAGAAATCCATCCCTATTTTCCTCAGTGAATATAGGTGCATATGAGCGTATATTAAATGACTTTTTATTTCTCATGGAGGTTGGTATCCCCAATGGAATAGTTAAATTACCACTATAATAATATTGAGATCCCTCAGGATCATAATCATATACACTTCCCGATATTTTTGCAGTAGTATTATTAATAGTCACCTTTCCTGAAAAGTACATACCCCATCCATAAAAATTTACAAATCGTAGTTTATCACAGGAATACCTATCTGGTCCTGTTCGTGGTAAGGTAATCCATTTATATTCATACTCACTTTCACTGTTCATTTTGGTTTGTTTAGAAAGCCCTTTGCCGGAATTAAAAAGTAAATTAAAAAATGAACCTGAATCAGGTCTCTTTTGTTTCACCTCCACACTATCCCTCACCACCACCTGCCCCCAGACAGAACCGGCAGTGAACACTATAAACATACCAAAAAATACTATCCTTTTCAATACCATGCGCTCCTCCTTTGTAAAAATATTTCCTTGTCAGTTTTAATGCTGCAGATTGACTTTGACAGACCATTTCCGGGTGTTTTGTTCGGTGATGGTTTTCAATTGAATGATATACATGCCGCTGGCCACCTGCTGTCCGTAGGAATCCTCACCCTGCCAGGGAATCTCCCATAATCCGGCAGTATAGTATCTGTCAGTCAGGGTTTTCACTGCCCGTCCCCGGATGTTGAATACGGTTATGGTGACCTCTGCCGGTTCCGTTAAGGAAAACTGCACGGTAGTGGAAGGATTGGCAGGGTTGGGAAAGGGAGGATGGAGTCTGGATTCATTGGTTTTCAGCACCGCACAGAAGGTGAGTGCTTTTTTGGAGAGTATCTTCCCGGTATTATCCATAAGGCTGACAATCACGGTGCCGGTTTCTCCGGTTTTTGCGCTTCTGGCATTAAAGTGAAATTCCGCCTCATAAAAACTTTCTGGTTTTAAAGACTCGATCATCACGGTGTTGTTTTCAAATTCTATCCATTCCGGGAAAGATTCCACGAATACTCCCAGTTTGTCTAAAGGACAAGAGGTACTGTTCTTTACTGTGTACACAAATGTATTCGCTCTGGTGCCGAGCGGGATGGTATGCACCTGGGCACATAGCATGACCGGGATCAAAACTATACAGAAAAGTTTTAATTTCATGGTTGACTCCTTGTATGCGGATTACTCACTAATAATGAATAATGGCAGGGTTTTTCCTGAATGAATTTATGTAAAGTGATTAGTATAAAATAAAAAAAAAATCTCAAATCGTTAATCGCTGTTCTGAGATCAGAAAAATAGATTTAAGACCAATGATTAACGATTTTTTATTTATGAAGTTGTTCTGGGTTTGGAAAAAGACAACGATATATTGAAAATGTGTTATCGATGTCTCTGAACGGATGATACCGATATTTCTAGTCTATATTTTTCAAAAGAGAATAGGAAACCAGTTGAAATTAAAAAACTAATGTTTTATATTATTTAAAAATAGTGCCGAAGGGGGGATTCGAACCCCCACATCCTTGCGAACACTGCGTCCTGAACGCAGCGCGTCTACCAGTTCCGCCACTTCGGCCTAAATCGTTGTAAAATACATAATCTGAAAATTAATGTCAAGAGGTTTTTAGGACTAAATTATATGACAAATAAATCAATAAAAACTGTTGCCCGGAACCGGAAAGCACGACATGATTATCATATTCTTAATACCATGGAAGCCGGTATTGTATTACAAGGAACAGAAGTTAAATCACTTCGCCAGGGTAAAGCAAATATTAAAGACAGCTATGCCCGTATTCAAAATAGTGAGATTAAACTCTTCGAACTTCATATCAGTCCCTATCAAAATAAAGGGTATGCCGGACATAATCCTACCAGACCCAGAAAACTTCTATTACATAAAAGAGAAATCAGAAGACTGGACGGAAAGGTTGAGGAAAAAGGACTCACTCTGATACCTCTCCAAATTTATTTTAAAAAAGGAATTGCAAAAATAGAATTAGCCTTAGCAAAAGGTAAGAAGGCCTATGATAAAAGAGAAAAAATATCCAAACGGGATATGGATAAAGAAATTTCTAAAGTCCTGAAAAAATAACAGTGGAGTAGTTGATGGAAAAAAATGTGTATGATATTCTTAAAGAACGGGGATTTATTTATCAAAGCACTGATGAGCAGGCTTTACAACAATTATTAGCTGAAAAAGAAATAACCTGTTATATAGGATTTGATGCCACTGCCAACTCACTTCATGTGGGCAGTCTGGTTCCTATTATGGCTCTGGTACATATGCAGCATTGCGGACACAGACCTATTGCTCTGTTGGGAGGCGGCACTACAATGGTGGGTGATCCCAGCGGTAAAACAGAAATGCGAAAAATGCTTTCCAAAGAACAAATCATAGAGTCAGGGAAATATATAAAAAAACAATTTGCAAATTATCTGGATTTCAGTGAAAATAAAGCCTTATTATTAAACAATGCTGACTGGCTTCTGGATCTGAATTATATTCAGTTTCTGCGAGATGTAGGAAGACATTTCAGTGTTAACCGAATGCTTACTGCAGAAAGTTATAAAATCAGGCTGGAGACAGGTTTGTCTTTTCTTGAATTCAATTATATGCTCCTTCAGGCGTACGATTTTTATGTACTGGCCAGAGATTATGACTGTGATGTTCAAATGGGCGGTCAGGATCAATGGGGAAATATAGTAGCCGGTGTTGATCTTACCAGACGAAAGCTTGATAAACAGGTGTATGGAATAACCTTTCCTCTTATAATGACTTCCAGTGGAGAAAAATTCGGCAAATCAGCCGGAAATGCAATCTGGCTGGATAAGAATATGACTCCGGCTTTTGACTTTTATCAGTACTGGAGAAACGTTGATGACAGAGATGTTAAACGCTATCTGGGTCTTTTTACTCTGCTGCCCATGGATGAAGTCATTCGTCTTCCAGAGGAAAATGTCAACCGGGCTAAAGAAATACTTGCCTATGAAACAACCAAACTTGCCCACGGAGAAAAGGAAGCTCAAAAAGCCTATTGTGCTGCAGCTGAACAGTTCGGAGTCAGTGATCCCGACTGTAAAGTGAGAACCTCATCAAACATTACAGACATTAAAATCAAAGAAAGCGGGAAAATCCCGACTATTACCTTATCCAGAAAAGAACTTGATAAAGGGATCTGGGTTGTAGAGTTGTTTGTCAAGGCTGAATTATGTAAAAGTAACGGAGAAGTAAGAAGGTTAATCAGACAGGGCGGCGCTTATGTAAATGATACACCAGTCACCGATGAAAAAAAAGAACTGACATCAGAAGATATATCTGATAATAGTGTAATAATTAAAGCGGGTAAAAAAAGAGTTAAACGTATAGTATTTGAATAATACTTGTGGAGAATTCATTTGGATTTCCTGCTGTCCATTGATACTCAATTATTTTTGATCCTAAACCGGGGAGTAGCCAATCCGGTTTTTGATATAATTATGCCCTTTATCACCGAATCTGATAACTGGAAAATTCCTATGGCGATTATCTGGCTGTCGCTTATTATTTTTGGAGGCAAGAAAGGCCGGATTGCTGCCCTTCTTATAGTATTAGTTATAACCTTAAGCGATCAGCTTTCCAGTTCAGTTATTAAACCTCTGGTTGCACGTATCAGACCCTGTTTTGCAGTTGAAAATGCCCGCTTGATCATACATCAATCCCATTCAAAATCGTTTCCATCATCACATGCTGCCAATATGTCTGCTGCAGCATTACTATTTTCTGTATATTATCCCAGATTCAAATGGATTTTTATATCAGTAGCTGTACTCGTGGCTTATTCCAGAATATATGTTGGCGTACACTACCCTGCTGATATCATAGCAGGAGCAATTTTAGGAATGTTATGTACAATTTTTATTTTACAATTAAAAAAATTAGTGATCAGTATTTGGAATAAAAAGATTAAACCATTCTATACTAAGGTAAGGGAACGACATGAAAAAGAAAATCAATAATGTTAGTATTGAACTGCTGGTTAAAGACATTACAGATATTAAAGTCGATGCAGTGGTAAATGCTGCAAATTCACGACTCGCCCACGGAGGCGGAGTTGCCGGCGCCATTGTGAGAAAAGGTGGAAGCATAATCCAGAAAGAAAGTAATGAATGGATCGAGAAAAATGGGATTGTAGCTGCAGGTCATGCAGCGATAACCTCTGCCGGCTCCCTGCCAGCAAAATATGTCATTCATGCTGTAGGTCCCAGGATGGGTGAAGGAAATGAAGAGGAAAAACTTAAAAGAGCTACACTCAACAGTCTTAAGATTGCTGATGAAAATAATATCGGGAGTATTGCTTTTCCAGCTATAAGTACAGGAATATTCGGGTATCCGGTTGATAAGGTCGCAAAAAGCCCTAAAGCGGGCCCTTGCCCGCAACCCAAAGCCAATGAGCACTGGCGCGAAGAATGAGCGTCCTGTTTGGTTTCTTCGGAACTCGATGAAACCGAACATCAGAATGACAAAATTCCTCATGATTTGTGGTGGGATCCTTTTGAATCTCACACTCTGCCTTCATTTTTTTTAAATGTTCGGGTTTTCGTCTTTCGGCAGCCAGACGACAACAGTAAGTTTCAAACTCATATCGTACCTCGTGAAAAGATTTGAAATCCAGTTCTCCC
>JAWODZ010000201.1:0-5055 GCA_046483025.1 bacterium | reverse complement strand
GCTGGCGGGAGCGCCGTTGCGGTAATTGAGGCAGAAAAACCGCACCTGCTTTATCGTCCGGCCTTCCTCGGCAATGTACCGCCCGGAGAGCTGTATTTAGATTATTATGTCAATGCAATGGATAAAAATGAGGTATGGGTACGCAATAATGGGAAATGGTCACTTGTACCTTCAAATTAATTTTTTAAAAGATAAAGATTAGTTTAAAATATAAACACAGAAATTACTAAAAACATGGTATAAAAATGAAAAATAAAAAAATAATATTTTTATTACTACTTTGGAGTTTATTGTTTTCTTTCGGTTTTCAATTAACCAATCAGCAAACATTTCTTACACAGGATGACTTGAACCGACTCGATCCTCGGTTGCACGGTGTTGTGACGCCCTATATATCAGGCTTGAAAAAAGCCCTAATTCCCCCAGTAGTAAAATCAATTTCCCAAAAAAAAAGACGGTACTAAAATTTACTCCGGAGTAGTTTATACAGAAAATGTATCAGCTCTTTTAAACGCAAATATAAATATTAATTCAATTTTTCCCAATTTTGTTACTGCTCGTTTTACCCCTTCCGAACTGGCAGTACTCACCAATACTGAATCAGTACAATATATCGATGCCGGAGAGCTGTACTATCCCACCAATGATGTTGCTGCCGGTGCAGTAGGTAATGATCTGGTTAAAGGCGGATATGTGAATAATACTGAATACAAAGGCAGCGGAGTGATCCTCTGTATCATTGATACTGGCATTGACTGGAAACATAAGGATTTCCGTGCTCCTTCAGACACTACTCAAAGTCGTATACTCTACATATGGGATCAGACATTATCTGTTGAAGGAATTGAAACTACACCTGAAGATAGAGATGGAATTAACTACAGTGGTCTAAATTATGGTGTTGAATATTCCAATATTCAAATTGAAAACGAGATTGACGGCTCCCCGGCAGGATTTGTGCGGGAAAGCGATACCAATGGTCACGGAACTCATGTAGCTGGAACCGCCGGTGGCAACGGTTCTTCTCTTACAACTGGTAAATACCAAGGTATGGCCTCGGAAGCTGATATATTAATTGTAAAATCCGGAAATGGCTCTTTTCCCACGAGTAATCTCATCGACGCACTTGCTTATGCCCAGCAGGTTGCTGCTGAACAGGGTAAAGCCATTGTAGTTAATATGAGTTTGGGAGGACATGCCAATGCTCATGACGGCACCCGCAGTCTGGACACAGCAGTGGATGATTTTGCCGGAACCGGAAGAGCTACGGTTATTTCAGCCGGAAATGAAGGGGACAATGCTATTCATATAACCGGCAGCGTAGGTACAGGTAGTTCAGTTGATATCAGCTTTTCCGTCCCGGTGTATACACCCAATACAGATGCTGATAATGATTACTTTGGCTTTGATTTCTGGTTTGATACAAATGGAGATGTGACTGCTCAGGTGACATCCCCTAATAGTTACACTGCTACTCAGAGTGCTGGTACTGCCTCCACAACCGAAACAAACGACGGTTCCATATATCTTTATAATTATATAAATATTAATAATAGTGATCGTGAAATATATTCCTATATTGATGATAATAATGCAACCTATCCCCCGGCCAACGGGACCTGGACTTTAAATATACAAAATAATTCCGGTACTAATATGACTTACCACGGCTGGCTTTTCGACAGTTCCATGGGAGCATCTTTAATCAGTGGTGACACTGACTATACAGTAGGTTCTCCCGGTACAGCCAATGAAGCTATCACTGTTGGATCTTATGTAAGTAGATGGCGCTGGTCTGATTATAACACGACTGGCTATTGGTATGGGAATTCCGATCTTTCCGATGACATCTCTTCTTACAGCAGCATAGGTCCCACCCGGGATGGCAGGCAGAAGCCGGATATTACTGCCCCGGGGCAAGGGGTGGCTTCCTCCACCTCATCTGATTATACTCCTTCTTCTTCTAAAATACTTCCGGGTTCAAAACATCACATAAATCAGGGAACCAGTATGTCCTGCCCGGTAACAGCCGGCTGTGCAGCCCTGCTTCTGGAAATTGATCCTGATCTTGATGCCGTCCAGATCAAATCACTTATAACCAGTACAGCCCTTACTGATACCTATACCGGAGGATCGCTTCCTGATTACACCTGGGGATATGGAAAACTGGATATTTACCGGGCCGCAGAAAAGGCCCTGGATTCCGGTTCATCCAAGGAACGGGAAATTTTAGCTTATGACGAATGGGCTGGGGATGTTTATGATACGATCGGGCAAGATGTTAAAATTGCTGTAAAATTTACACCTTCTATCAGTTGTAGGGTTACCGGAGTTTTTTTTCACCCTTATTTGGATGTTTCTCTTAGCGATTCATTATACTGTGAAGTATGGTCTGACAATGGATCCGGATTGCCGAATACTAAATTGGGTAATACTGTAGGTTTTGATCATAATACGATTTTACCATTTAGTTGGAATTTTGTTGATTTAAGTCGAACCGGAGCAACAGTTACGGCAGCAACGAATTATCATATTATTCTCTATTATAATTCAGGGACAAATATAGACATTCTTTGTGATAATGGATCAATTGATTATCGTTCTTCATATGATGCAGGAGGAGGATGGACAGCGTACAACGGTGGTGATTTTCGTATACGACCGGTTATCAGTTCTGATCAGGGAGCACTGCTGGCAGTAAAAGTTTTTTTGGAAGGCCCTTATGATGCAAATAATAATGAGATGACCACATATTTATATACGAACGGAGTAATTCCTTTAACCTCACCTTATTCAGAAGATCCTCGTTCCGTAACTTCCATTCCAGCAGATATAACTGATTGGGTCTTAATACAGTTACGTTCTGCTAAAACAGGCCCTACAGTTATATCCAGAAGCGCCTTCCTGCATAAAGATGGCCGAATAGTTGCTGATAACGGAACAACAGGACAAATTACAGTTGACATTTCAAATGGAAGTTATTATATTATTATTAAACAGAGAAATCATCTTGCAGTTATGAGTGATGAAACTCATACTTTATCAAATTCAAATGCTACTGTATATGATTTTACAGATGGGCTGGATAAATATGAAGGGAATTATGCAGCATTATTAGAAACTGGAGTATATGGTATGTTTGCAGGAGATGCTGATGGAGATGGTTATATAACAGCAATGGATAAAAATGAAGTCTGGGTTAATCAAAATGGTACCTGGGGATATTATAGTGGCGATTTAAACTTAGATTATTATGTAAATGCAATGGATAAAAATGAAATGTGGGTACATAATAACGGGAAATGGACACTCGTACCATCTAATTAAATTCTTCATAGAGGAGGAATTATTATGAAAATAAAATTTTTAATTTTAATTTTAATTATTTTTGTGCTATTGGGTAACCATCAATTAAATGCGGCTGATGAAATCAACCTGCGTTTTGTTGTAGTGAATAACGACGGAAGTGACTTTGATGTTAAAGTTCAATGTAACAGAAACAACAGCAGCTGGGATAAATTAGGGAGTAGTAATTTTTATTTTGATTTTAACACCTCTGGACTTTCCAATCCTTCTGAACAAACTGCACATAATTTTACTACAGCAACCAATTCATTTTATGATGATTTAACCATAGGTTATCCTGGTAGTGGTGCACGAGTTAGTATTAATATTATTTTCAATGGGAGTAACGGTCAAGGCACAGACGTTCCAACAAGTGGTTGGACAGATATTGTTACTATTGATTTTGATGTAATTGATTCAGGGCAAAGCTCAAATCTTACCTGGGTAACTAGTACACCACCCTATGCTGCTTATGATGATGATGAGTCGACCTTTCTTGATCCTGGTTCCTTTAATAATCTCGACTCCTCCCTCCCCGTCCAAATGTCCCGATTATCAGCCGAAATCACTAGAGAAAAAGGAGTAACCATTTACTGGCGAACGGAAAGCGAAGTAAACACCACTGGTTTTGATATCTACAGAAGTGAAACCAATGAAGGCAATTATCAAAAAATCAATCCTGCTATTATTCCGGGGCAGGGCAACGGTTCCTCCGGATATGAATATAGTTATTCAGACAAGACAGTCAAAGATGGAATAGTCTACTGGTACAAAGTGGTTGAAATTGCCCTAGATAAAACTATGCAGGAATACGGACCTATCAGAGCTGAAGGAATCAATACAGTCCCGGATGAGTTCACCCTTTCACCTAACTATCCTAATCCATTTAATCCCACGACTAATTTCAAGTATCAACTTGCTGAAGATGCTGAAGTTACCATTAATGTGTATAACTTAATGGGGGAAAAGGTAAAGCAACTGGTTAAAGAAAACCAGCCAGCCGGTTACTATGATGAAACCTGGACAGGTGTTGATGGGTCGGGACGTACAGTATCCAGCGGTATCTATTTTATTTATATGCAGGCCGGCAGTTTTTCCCAGACCCGCAAGATTACTTTGATACGTTAACGATTTTTTCATATTAAAAAATAACCCTGATAGGAATTTGTTTCTGTCAGGGTTTTTTTATTCTTGTCATCCTGAGGAACGAAGTGACGAAGGATTTCCCGCCACCAATGGATGAACTTTCAAGTAAGTTTGACGATAAATGAATACACTATTTTTCTACATCAAAAAGACATTCATCATCAAGAAGAGAGTAACATGAAACCTTTTCGTCTTATCGGCACGAGATTCTTCACTCCTTTCAGTCGCTCAGAAAGACAGTTTCGGGGAGTTTATGAACAAGCTTGAAATGCTCTTTTAATAATGACACTTTTTTTAAAAAAATAAATTTTAATCTCTAACAACGCCCGACAGATTCTGTCATCCTGAGGAGACATTATGTTTAAAAAGTAACTTTTACATGACGAACTCCTTTCGTAAATTAGGTTGATAAATATCTAATTTATTTAAAAAGGAGTCGCCATGTATACTAAAAATGAACAAATTAATTTTAACAATCAAGTCTTTTATATTGGTCTTGATATTCACAAGAAAAACTGGAGTGTCACCATCTGTGTGAGATGCCAATCCTGCGTGGCAGCTTTT
>JAWODZ010000183.1:0-18607 GCA_046483025.1 bacterium | reverse complement strand
TTTTCAAACACGATCTGGCCGTCATCCAGACGTTTTTTGCTGTCCTGCATATAGGAGTCGGTTTGTTCGATATCAACTGCAATCCCGCTTCGGTCACCGAAAATGGAATTTTTGTATTCTCCGCCCCAGTTATCCCGGAGTTTCAAACATTCATCATCCTGACTGGAGGTCATACCCGGTCCCAGATAGGTGGCATTATATATCACCGGATAGGCAAAGGGAGTACCGTCTTCAGGGTCGTGACCGCCGTCATGTTCACCGCAGCGTCCGGCTGCAGCTGTGTCCTGAATAGCAAACAGGAACTGCATTTTGCTGCGGATCCCCATATCATGATCAAACGCATCATCGCCGCAGAATGCTGCGACCAGATGTTTACAGTTGACCGTACCGCCGAACCATTCAAAACCGTCATCACTGTTGCTGAACACTTCAATGTACTCAATAGTGGTTCCATCACCGACCGCACCCATGGTCAGTCCGTTGATTTCATCGCCGGGAGCCAGCTCTGTGCCACCGTGACGAATGGAAACATAGCGTAATACACCGGAACAGTCATGATCATCATTTCCGCCAAACCTGGTTCTGTCTGACTGCTCGGATATTCCTTCGATATAGCTGTATCCGCCGGTTTCATTGATCACTGCATTTCCCAACAGTATCAGTCCGGCCCACTGACCTCTGGTGTCGAAATTCACATCATAGGGAGTAGTAATATCATCACTGTAGGCAGTGAAGATTATGGGATTCTCTGCCGTTCCTTCTGCGTAGATTTTTGCATCCTGACAGATAATCAGACCGCTGGCATTCTCACCAGTACCGGCCTTGCCTTTGATGACTGTACCTTCTTCAATATTAAGCACAGCACCAGCTTCGGCATAGACCAGACCCTCCAGCACATAGATATTATCTGCTGTCCAGAAGACGTGATCGCCTGCCTGTATATCATCATCAGTAACGGTTACTTCAGTAGCAGGAGTTGCAGCCTCAGCTAAGAATCCGTACTCATCCAAGGCTGTCCAGCCCTGCATCCAGTTGCTGGAACCAAACGCTCCTTTGTAATTGACCTGCTCGAATAAACTGTTCTGTCCCATAACCAGACTAAATGAAATTAAAGTTAATAATAACACTGTTATCCATCGTTTTTTCATATTTACCTCCATTATTAATAAGGTTTCATGAGTTTAAAATCATTATAAAAATCATACTGTCTCTTACTAAACCTTTTCCTCCTTTCATTTCATGTTTTTTTAAAATATATTACCATATATAAACTAAGGTTTAATTGTTATATTTTTATATATAAAATATTTAATTTATGTTATAATTTATACCCAGTGAAAAGGTTCTTCCTTTTCTGTGAAGCTGGGAAATAAAAATTTTGTTTTTAAACTCATGCAACTTTTTTTCTTCGCTGTCCAGTAAATTTTTTGCTGAAAATTTAAGCGATATATTAGAGAATATTTTTTTAGACAGAGTAAAATTTAAGGTTTCAGCCGGTTGTTCATAAACATCCGGTGTACTGCCCTTACCAATAGCAGCAAGTCTTTCTCCGAATATATTGAAGTAAATACTTGACGATAGACCCATTTCATAATTATCATATCCCAGAATTACATTTAATAAATAGGGAGACTGCCCCTGAAAAGGTCTGGTAGATTCAGCTTCCGGATTGGTTTCTCTGATCAAAGCCAGTTCCTGGGGATTGATATCAACCTGTGAATGAATGAGAGATACATTTGTACCGAAACTGAAATTTTTTAATTTTGATGTTATTATTTCCAGATTTTTTCTTACTTCAAATTCCAGACCATAGGAAAGTGCTTCATCAACATTTTCCCAGGTCAGCCAGTAATTATTATTTTTAATCACCATTTCTATTGGATTATAGAATTTTTTATAAAAAACACTCAATGCCAGTAATTCACCCGGTTGAGTAAACCACTCCCATCTGAAATCTACATTATCAATTAAGGTTCTTTTCAAATCCTGGTTACCCTGATATTTATCACCTTCTTTGAAATCATAGGATACAAAACTGGAAATTTCACGAAAACTGGGCCGGGCCAGGGTTTTACTGTATGCAAGCCGGACATTCATGTTGTCATGAAGACTGTATATAAAATTTACTGAAGGTAAATAATCTTCTGTTTTGATAATACCTTTCGGTTCATCCGGATCTTTACTGATTACTTTCATATCAGTTGTTTCGAATCGCAGCCCTCCGATAAATCGTAATCTGGGCAAAAATTTTACATCAGCCATTATATACCCGGCATTGATATATTGGTCACCACTGTAATTACTTGCCAGTTGTTCGGTTTCCTGAATATATATCCCAAATAGATTATATATATTGCTATCCGGAGCAGTCCATGTGCCTGTCTGACCAAGATTTGAAGTATCGAACAACTCATATATATCTCCATCTGTTTGTCTCAGAGTTGTTCCAATATCAGAATCCGGTTCATATTTAAATCTTCTTTCCGTGAAAACTCTTGTTTTGTATGCACTGGACATGCCAAATTTTATATTTCCGGTTTTGCTGTTCTCGAATAAAGTGATATCGAATTTTCCTTCATATCTGTCCTCATCCAGATAACGAAAGTATCGTTCCTGAGGAATATTAGTTTTTACCCCATAATTATCCGATGCTGTTTGATAGTAAGTAAAAAACCTGTGATCCGGTTCATCCTGGATGGAATTGGCAAAGGAAAGGTTCCAATCAACTCTGGTGCCCTTCAAAGATTTTAATAAATGTTCACCATGCAGCTGATACGAAGAAAGTCTTCTTTCATTATACTGTTGAGAATAGACTTTATATGTATCCTCGTCTTTTAAATCATATGGAAAAGCACCATCAAAAAGTCTTGCTTTACTTAATCCATTTTGATTATGCATAACAGTTAAGCTCATAATATTTACCGGAGACAGTTTGAGAGATGTTTTTAAATTTGCACCCCATAGCACTTCGTCAACAGTTTGATGATCATTCAAGTTGAATATATTTTCCAGGCCGGTAGCCTGATCAGAATAAGCTTTCAAAACCCAGCGTGCATATGTTCCTGAATCATAATTATTGTAACTTCTGTTGTAAGTTACACTCCCGATATATCCCAGAGTTTTTCCCAAAATTTTTGTTTGATTCCCAATAGAAAATGAGTATTTTTGATTTAAAGGGATTTGCATTTTTTTAGGAGACATGCTGTTATTGAAAGCCTTTGTCGTCTGATCAATATACTGTGCCATATTACTGTCTGTTCGGGCTCTGATAATATCAATCTCCCTGAGGGTGTCTGGTACAACTTCAGGGATATCCATTGATCCATCTGACATTCCCAGCCACAATAAATCACCTGCATTGCGTATACTCAATCCATTGTCATTAAAGCTGGTTTGAGTATTGTATGATGTTGAGGCAGAAAAAGACAGATTAAAATTATTGGGAAAATCTTTGGTATGGATGTCAACTGTTCCGCCTGAAAAATTACCAGGTTTGTCTGGAGTAAAACTTTTAGTAGTAACTATATTATCAAGCAGGGCAGAAGAGATTATATCTACATTAGCTGAACGTTTATAAGGATCAGTACCCGGCAGTTCAATTCCGTTCAGCTGAGTACTTGTATATCTGTCACCAAGACCTCTTATAAAGATATATCTGCCATCTACGACTGAAGCTCCTGTGACCTGATTCATGGCTTCAGCTGCATTTCCGCTTCCGGTACGACTCATAGTTTTGGTGCTGATTGCATCACTGACTGTTGCTGATTTCTGGCGGTCCTTTAAAAGAATTGCTTCTGTATTTCTTATGGCCTTGGCAGAAACAGTAACTTTTTCTCCCTGAATTGCTTCGGGAATCATTGACACATTAATTTCTGTAACCTTTTTTGGTTTTACAGTAACATCTGTTATCTCAGAGGGTTTAAATCCCATATAAGTTATTTTCAAGGTGTAGGTTCCGGCCGGGATATTAACTATACGATAATGACCTTTCATATCTGATGCAGTTCCATTATTTGTTCCCACAAGATAAATATTTGCACCAAATAAAGGTTCACCGCTTTCTGTTTCTACTACCGTACCAGTAATTATTCCTGTAGGTGATGATTGGGAATAAATACTGCAAGGTATAAAAAATAAAAAAATTAAAAATTTTAAGATTCTCTTTTGAATTTTTTGATGTAATGTCATTTTTCCCTCCCTTAAAGGTTTAAAAATGCTTTCTATTAATATTTCATTTACAAAGATAAGGGATTATATTAACTGTTGATTAAGGGGATATTAAATTTTTATTTGAAATTCTTTAGAGAATTGTTAGGGAAAATAAAATCCTGGCATAATTATGGCACTAAATTTTATTGATAATAAAATTATTTCTATTAATAGGGGAGAGTATATATGACAAAATCCTATGTAAAATATGATGAAACAAAAAATCGTGTTTATCTGGTTTTTAAAGGAACGCATGATTTATTGGAAGCAACGAGAATGAGAAATGAATATGCTCAGGCAATTGAGCAGGCACATCCGGGATTTACAGTGTTAGCTGACTTTAAAGATTATAAACCCGGAACTAAGGAAGTTCAGGAAGTTCATACCAGTGCTGTGCATCTGGCTGAGGAAGCAGGAGTCAGTAAAGTAGCTCGAGTTATGGGTGAAACTCCATTGGGAGAAATGCAGATTTCACGAATTGCCAGTAAAGAGGTTTCTTATCCTTCCAAGAGTTTTGTAACAGTTGAGGAAGCAGAGAAATTTCTTGATGAAAAGTAAGATCTTATGTCTTTCAGTTTTTAATCTTTAAAGGCTTTTCGATCGAAATTATACTTTTTCATCTTATACCTGAGAGTGCCTTCAGAAATGTTTAATGCCTTGGCAGCATATGTCTGATGCCCAGCATATCGTTTCAGGGTTTTAGTAATTAAATATTTTTCTACTTCATCCACAGCATCCGGGAGATTATATCCCACCATAAATTCAAGCGGATGTTTTTTAACTTCAAAAGGTAAATAAGCAGTGTCAAGTTCGCCTTCAGGTGACATGCTCAGTATATTTTGTACAGATTTTTCCAGTTCTGCTATATTTCCGGGCCAGTTGTATCCGATAATTGATTCGATGAGATTTTCAGGTATAACAGGCAGGTCTTTTTTATTTTCGTTGCATGTTTTTTCTAAAAAGTAATTGAATAATAGTGGAATATCTTGTTTTCTGTCTTTCAGCGGGGGGACTGTAATCGTATAATTATCCACTAAAGAGAGGAGATCTTTTCGGATAATATCATCACTGGATTTTATATTGTGATTTGTAGTAAGTGCTGCAGTTCTGAAGGTTACAGTAGTTTTTTCTTTTGAAAAAGGATTTACGAATTTTTTATCCTTTAACATGCTAAAAAATAATTTTTGATATTCTGATGGTGTTTCGTCAATATTTTCCAGACATAGAATTCCGTTTTGTATTTGATCAAAAATACCATTACTTTCCTCAGTATTATTTTTACTGAAAAGATCTGATTCAGTAATGGCTGCTCCCAGAGACGAACAATTAAGATATATTAGCGGATCATTTTTTCGGTTGCTTTTTTGATGAATTTCTTTTACAATTGTTTTTTTCCCAGTTCCAGGTTCTCCGATGAGTAAAAATGATTCATCAGTATCTGCAAGTTGATTAACATAATTTTTAATTTTTTCTATTTGAGGACTGTGACCAATTATCATTACTTTCTCCTCTATTTTAAAAATGAATGTTTAAATAAGGAACCGATTGTTTTTTTCAGATAAAAGAGTTTGAGAATCATTATACCTGTGTTTTAAGTAAATGTTCAGTAATTAAATTAATTTGACGTTTGAGAAAAATCTTATTAAAAATTTGCCATATTTTTTAAAAAACCATATACTATATTGACCTACTTTTATTATAATAAAAGGAGGTAAGAAATGCAAATTATTTATCATAAAAAAATACGACACCTATGAATTCTATTTTAAAAAAATTTGGTGAAAAAAATTTTAATATCAAAAAATTTACAAGTTCTGATGGGTACGAAATACTTGCTGGAAGAGACGAAGCAAGCAATGATCATCTCACCTTTAAAGTTGGTCGGCCGAATGATTTATGGTTTCATGTTAAAGGAGAATCAGGAAGTCATGTGATTCTGAGATGTTCACATGTAACTTTTACTCCTGCCAGACAAAACCAACAGCAGGCAGCATCTATTGCTGCCTGGTTTTCTAAAATGCGTAAAGGTGGTAAAGTTGCGGTTTCAGTATGTCGCGTTAAAGATGTTTCTAAACCTAGGAAGGCAGTACAGGGATTAGTAAAAATTCATAGAGCCAAAACATTAATGGTAAAACCGGAATTACCTGATTCCTGACAATTTATAGAATTTTATTTTTTTTTATTACAATAATCAGGGTATAATTCTTTTTGACATTCAGGGCAGATACCATGACTGAAATAAGCTTCGGAGTGATTAGTGATGTAAGTTTCCACCTGCTGCCAGTATCCATCGTCATCCCTGATTTTTTTGCAGGAAGCGCAAATGGGTAAAAGACCTTTTAAGGTTTTTATTTTCGCTAAAGCTGTTTGAAGTTCTTTAATAAGATTTTCTCGCTCTTTTTCAACTTGTATGCGTTCAGTGGGGTCACGGAAAGTGGCCAGTATTGCTTCTTTTTTTTCCCAAGGAATCATGGTGAAGGTTAAATCAAGGGTACACGTACTGCCATCAGCTCGACGAAACTCGTCCAGGAAAACAGATCCATAAACTTTAATATTATTAATCCTGTTTTTTGTGGATGAATTTGATTTTGGTGGAAAAAGAATGGAAAAATTTTCCCCTTCCAGATATTTCCTTTTGAAACCAAAGATAGTTTGAGTTGCCTGATTTACCTTTAGTATCTTTCTAGTTTTTGCATCAACAATCAAAAGAGCATCTATGTATTTTTGAAATATTGGTCGATATTTGTCTATAGTAAATTTCATTTAATAATAAAGATATCTATAATCTTTGATTTTTGCATTTTCTTTAAGTTCCGTGTACCAGGAATAGTATATCTGCTGCATTTTTTGCTGTTTATATTGATTTTTATAGTTTTCTTTCAATGGTTCAAATTCTTCTTTACTAATACGGGTACGGTCAATTACTTTCAGCAAGTAATATCCTCTTTTACCTTCTATTGGTTTAGATATCTCTCCTTCTTCTAATTTAAAGGCAGTAGCAGAGAAATTTAAATTCTTGCCGATCCTAGGTATATTTGCTTCTCTTGTGAAATGATCAGTAATTCTAACACTTAAAGAATTCTCCTCTGCTGCCTTTTCCAGATTGTTCCCCGGAATAATATCATCATATATTTTTTTACATAATTGTTTTGCTTTTTCTTTCTTCTTAATATTAGCTACTGTTGTTTTGATAGAATTTTTTACTTCATCAACAGGTTTAATATGAGATTTTTCAATATCAATAAGTTTGAATATATACATATTATCTCTTATTTCTACTGGTCTGCTAAACCAGTTTTTATTTTTCTCAAAAGTGATTTTTATGATATCTTCCGCAGGTCCGATACCTGGTATAAATTGACCTTTGGAGAAAAAAGGTGTTTCCTGCGGTTCAAGGCCAACTTCTTTTACTATTTCAATAAAATCATTTCCTTTGGTATCATTCAATTCTTCATAAATATAATTGGCATCTTCTCTGATTTTTTCTTGAGTTTCTATACTTGCCTCATATTTTAAGAGTATATGCTGGGCATGGACCTCAGGTTCACCATCTATTGTTCTTCTGTCCAATACCTTAATCAAATGCAGTCCAAAATTGGTTTTTACCGGTCCGACAACCTTGCCGATTTCAGCATTAAAGGCAGCTTCTTCAAATGGCTGTGACATTGATCCTTTGGAAAAGTATCCCAAATCCCCGCCTTTGGAAGCAGAACCTGGATCTTGAGAATAGGTCTTAGCCAGTTCAGAAAAATCTTCTCCTTCCTTTAATTGTAAAAGAATATTTTGAATATCTTCTTGAATTGCCACAGTATCATCTCTTGAAGGTTTGAATTCAAACTTAACATATCTGAGTTTTCTTTTTTCCGGTTCTGTGTAGGAATCTTTATGAGCTTTGTAATAATCGAGTATCTCTTCATCTGGAACTTCTATATTTTCAGAACTTATACTTTCCTGACCGCATTCAATGTATTTAACATTTACTTTTTCGTTTTTCCAGATATAATCCATATATAGTTCAGTGTCTGTAACTCTTACAGTTGAAAGAATACGTTGTCTCAGTTTTTGTATAGGAAGCTGAGTTTTAATCATATTTTCAAAGGGGATCCATTGCTGGTAATTTGCCGGGTCTTGTAAGGCCTGATGATATTTATCAATATCAAACTCACCATCTGTTTGAAAACTTTCAACAGATTTAATATATTCAACATATTCCGGAGGAATATTTTGTAAGGATCGCAGGTTATATACAATTTCTTCGGGTGATGTTTTTATGTTCAAACGTCTAATTTCTTCCTGAAAGAGAACGGATTGGATCAATTGTTCCCATACCTGATCTCTGATCCTTTGTAAAGTAGTTTCAGTTATTTCCTGTTCAGGAGACTGTTCTCGTAATTGAGATACTTGCATATTTACAAGTTCTTGAAATCTTTTATATTGAATGTTTTGACCATTGATTTTACCAATTATTCCTTTTTCAACAGTTGAGCTGCTTCTAAATCCACCCATTCCCCAGCTAAAAACCAACATGACAACAAAGGCAACTGCTACGATACCTAAAATATATTTCATATTGTCTCTAAGTGCCCGCATCATAAGCTAAAATTCTCCTTAATAATAAATTAAAATTTATACAGACCTTCATAACTAAAACTAAAATATAATATCATTTAATGATTAATGCAAGGAATTTGTAGGAGTCATAATAAAGTATTTTAATTTTACCGGCATTGTAAACTTGATTATTACCTTGGTCAGCTTTATATTACTGATGTCAGTAAATTAGGGAATAATATTATGTTTGGAAAAAGTTTAAGAAAAAATAGAAAATTTTCCTTTAAACCATATTATTATGATCCAGAGAAGGATGAAACAAATAAGCGCAGGATTGAATTTAAAAGTAAAGTCCGAAGAAAAGCTGCAAAACAAAAATCATTACTTTCTTTGTTTATTCTATTAGGAATAATTTTTTATCTAATCTATATGTTAAGTAATGTTGGGAAATAAATCTATCGATCCAGGATTAATGAATTCCACAATACATATTTTATCAGACCATTTAATGAAAAGGATTGCTGCCGGAGAGGTCATTGAAAGACCTGCTTCAGTGGTAAAAGAATTATTGGAAAACAGTCTGGATGCAGGAGCAACTAAAATATCTTTACTGATTGAAGCTGGTGGTATTGATAAGATACAGGTAATTGATAATGGACAGGGAATGACAGAAGAGGATGTTCTGATTTGTTGTGAGCGTCATGCAACCAGTAAAATATCCTCTCAAGATGATCTTGAAGACATTCGTACTCTCGGATTCAGAGGCGAAGCCCTGGCCAGCATTAGTTCAGTATCTCGGTTGGAAATTGTCAGTATGACTGCAGATGAGAATGAAGCAACCCAGGCTTTTTTACAGAATGGTAAAATAAAGGAAATCACCAAATGCGCACCCCGGAAAGGCACTGCAATTACAGTAAAGGATATTTTCAGTCATGTTCCGGCCCGGCGAAAATTTTTGAAAAGACCTGCTACTGAACTTCGTTACATAATCAATGCTTTTCGGAAAGTTTGTCTTGCTAATCCGGATATTGAATTTATTCTCCATGTTGATGGCAAAAAAACCTATGATTTGAGACAGGGAAAACTGGAAAAACGGATCCAGGATCTTTTAGGCAAGCAAATAACCTCTATGCTTTTACCAGTGGAAAAGAAAAACAGTATTTATTCACTTACCGGATTAATCAGCAGACCTTCAGATGCAGTTAAAACACGGAAAAATCAATTTTTTTTCCTTAATAAAAGAAGTATTATCAATAAATCCGTAATACATGCTATACTCTCTGCTTATGATGTTAGATTAGAAAGAAATACTTATCCGGTTTATGTCCTGTTTCTTGATACGGACCCCCAGCGTTTTGATATCAATGTACATCCTTCTAAAATTGAAGTGCGATTCCGGGATGAAAGAATTATTCATGATTTTATCCGAAGTGCAGTAAAAGAAGCTTTGAACCAACCTTCGGTTATTCCCGGATTTAATATAGTGCGCAGTGAAAAGAGATCAGGGAATATTCAGAAAAAAATGGAAGCATCTGAAATGGGACAGTTATCCTTGGATGCTCAGGAGCCGTTTGAGAAAGATGATAAAAAGAAATATTATTTTCAGGGATTTCATCAGACTCCTCCACTCTGGCAAATTCATAATCGATACATTATTTCTCAGATAAAAAGCGGTCTTACTATCATCGATCAGCACGTGGCACATGAGAGGGTGTTATATGAAAAAGCAAAAAAATCCTTGCAGGGTAACCAGGGTATTTCTCAACAGCTGCTTTTTCCCCAGACAATTCAGTTATCACCAGATGATCACATTATTTTAACCGAGATACTGCCATTTTTAGAGAAGATTGGATTTTCTATTAAGGAATTTGGTAGAAATACTGTTATTATAGAAGCTGTGCCAACAGAGATTAAAACCGGATTTGAAAAAGATTTATTGATCAAAATAATTGATCATTATAATGAAACCAAAGGTGAGACCTCGGATATTAAAGATGCAGTTGCAAAATCTTTTTCCTGTAAATCTGCAATAAAATCTGGAAAACAAATGGGTTATGAAGAAATGGCTTCCTTAATTGATCAACTTTTTGCTACAGAAAATCCTTATTTTTGTCCTCATGGCAGACCGATCGTAGTGAATGTAACTATTGAAGAACTTGATAAACGATTTAGAAGATAAAAAATGGTAAAAAATATTGTTGTCATTGTAGGACCAACTGCATCAGGCAAAACCGATATATCAATTAAGCTTGCCTGGCAAAACAATGGGGAGATTGTATCGGCTGATTCCAGACAAATATATAAGTATATGGATATTGGTACGGCAAAACCAACTCCGGAACAATTACAGCTGGTACAACATCATTGTGTGAATATCAAGGAACCGGATGAATTTTTCAATGCCGGTAAGTATGGTAAATTATCCCGTGAGATAATTGATGATATTTTAAGAAGAAAAAAACTACCAGTGGTGGCAGGTGGTTCAGGTCTTTATATTCGAGCTATAATAGATGGTATATTTGAAGGTGAATTTACTGATATGGTAATCCGTAGGCAATTAAAAAAAGAATTATCGGAAAATGGTAATCAGTCACTTTATTCCCGTTTAAAAAAAGTTGATCCTATAACTGCAGAAAAAATTCATCCTCATGATTCCAGGCGAATAATACGGGCTCTGGAAGTTTACAAACTTTCCGGAGAGCCAATTTCATCTCTGCAGAATCGATACACAAAAAAGCCGAATTTTACTCCTTTATTGTTTGGATTGCAGTGGCCCAGAAAGGTCCTTTATAAAAGAATTGAAACCAGGGTAGACAAAATGATTAAAAACGGATTTATCTTCGAAGTTGAAAATTTATTAAAAATGGGTTACGGCCCTGAACTCAATAGTCTGGATTCTCTGGGGTACAGAGAAATTATTTCATACCTTAAAGGAAGGATTGAATACTGTAAGATGATAGAAGAAATTAAAAAGAATACTCGTCGATTTGCCAAAAAACAATTAACCTGGTTTAGAAAGGATACCAGAATAGAATGGATTGATATGAATGCTTGCACAGATTCTCAGGAAGTGGTTGATAAGATAGTTGAATATTTTTTTAGTAGAAAAAGAATAAAAAAGTAAAACATGAAGTTTATAAAGGACATGAAAAGAAAATATGAAAGTCACTGGAAAATACGGAAAGAAGGAACAGGAAAAAAATGAAAAAGTATCAAGTCTGATGACTAACTAGCCAATTGATACATTATCAGCAGGCTAAATCTGAAGGAGGTGTTCATGAAGTGTCATGAAATTGATTATAAAATAATTGGGGATGATATGCAGATGGTGGAAATAGAGCTGGATCGGCACGAGTCCGTTATTGCTGAAGCCGGGGCAATGAATTATATGGAAGATGGCATCAGTTTTGAAGCAAAAATGGGAGATGGTTCTAATCCTTCTGCAGGATTTTTAGACAAGGTAGTCAGTGCCGGTAAACGGGTTATTACCGGAGAGTCTGTCATGATGACGCATTTTAAGAATATGGCATCTGAAAAAAAACATGTAAGTTTTGCTGCACCCTATCCCGGGAAAATCATTCCGGTAGATTTATCAAAAGTTGACGGAGAACTATTTTGCCAGAAAGATGCCTTTCTCTGTGCTGCTTTCGGTACCAGACTGGATATTGCTTTTACCAAGAGAATCGGGACCGGTCTGTTTGGCGGTGAAGGATTTATTCTGGAAAGGCTGGAAGGTGACGGAAAAGCTTTTCTCCATGCTGGTGGAACGGTTGTAAAGAAAAAATTAAACAATGAAGTACTAAAAGTGGATACCGGATGTGTGGTTTGTTTTACTAAGGGAATTGATTACAATATCCAAATGGTAAGAGGATTAAAATCCATGTTTTTTGGCGGTGAGGGAATGTTTCTCTGCACTTTACAGGGCAGTGGTATTGTAATGCTGCAGTCTCTTCCTTTATCCCGTCTGGCTGACAGAATATTACGGTATGCTCCCTCAGCAGGAGGCAGAAGAAAAGGAGAAGGTTCAATTTTAGGCGGTTTAGGTGATTTTCTTAATGGGGATTAAAATATCAGATGAGAAAAAATCGGAATTCGGGATCGGGATCGAAATCGATAGCGATACCGATTTAGATTACGATAGTGATGAAACACTAATAAATAAATTTAAAACTTTTGACACTACTTAACTTAATTAAAGGAGAAAAATAATGAAAAGAATTGTATGGTTGCTTATGTTCTTGAGCTTGTCGACAGCTAATCTAAATGCGTGCACAAGTATTATTGTCACTAAAGGAGCTACCCAGAATAAATCTGTAATGATTACCTACTCCTGCGATGGAGAATTTCTCTATCATTTCAGCATAATTCCCGCACAAGATCATGAACCAGGTGCATATTATGAGATTAAAAACAGAGAAAGTGACATAATATCAAAGATCCCTCAACCCTCACATACTTATAAGGTTGTCGGATTAATGAATGAACATCAGTTGAGTATTGGTGAGACAACTACAGTGGGAAGAAAAGAACTGCGTAATCCGGATGGTGCTCTTCATTACTGGACTTTAATGCAGCTTGCTTTACAGCGGGCAAGAACTGCCAGGGAAGCAATAGAAGTTATGACTTCCTTGGTGGAAGAGTATGGATATGCAAGTTCTGCAGAAGCATTTTCTATTGCTGATCCGGAGGAGGCCTGGATAATGGAGATGGCTGGTACCGGTCCCGGAGGCAAAGGAGCTGTTTGGGTTGCACGAAAGGTTCCTGACGGATATGTTAGCTGTCATGCAAATCTTTCCAGAATCGGGGAGTTTCCCCTGAATGATAAGAAAAATTGTCTATATTCGGATAATGTTATTTCTTTTGCTCAGGAAAAGGGGTATTATGATCCTGAATCAGGAGATCCTTTCAGGTTTAATATGGCATATTGTCCTCCTAATCCTACGAATTTACGCACGTGTGCTGGCCGTGTATGGAGTATATTGCGAAGAACTGCCCCCAGTAAAAATTTTAGTCCTGATTATTACCGGGGAGTCAAAGGAGCCAAATCGTATCCTTTGTGGGTCAAACCGGATAAAAAATTATCTGTAAAGGATGTAATGAATCTCATGAGAGATCATTATGAAGACACTGATTTTGATATGACCAAGGGAATAGCTGCCGGTCCATTTAAACTTCCTTACCGCTGGAGAGGATTGACCTGGCAGGTGGACAGTGTTGAATACTGCTGGGAGCGTCCTATCTCAACTCAACAGACTTCCTTTTCTTTTGTATCCCAATCCCGGGCTCATTTACCGGATCAGATAGGAGGAGTTTTCTGGTTTGGTTTTGATGATACTTTTTTTACCTGTTATACACCTTTATATTGCTGTATTGATATAGTACCGGAATCATTTACCAGCGGTAGTCTGCAACAGTTTTCCTTTGATTCTGCCTGGTGGGTGTTTAATTTTGTGTCTAATATCGCCTACTCAAAGTATTCCTATATGATAGAAGATGTACAAGCTGTTCAATCTGAGATGGAAAATTATGCATTGAATATACAGCCTCATATAGAACAAACTTGCTTGGCGTTATCAAAGTCTGATAATGAAGACTTAGTCCGGAAATTTTTAACTGATTATTCTTATACTCGGGCAGAAGAGGTAGTAAACAGATGGAAAATATTAGGTAAAAATTTAGTAACAAAATATAATGATGGATATGTTAAAGACGAAAACGGTAGACCCCAATCTAAAGGATATCCGGAATTGTGGTTAAAGCAAGTAATTGAGAATAATCCGGAAAAGTATAAACTGCCTGTCTGGTAATCAGTAACATCTGGGATTTTAATCACTGAATGGAATCTTAAAGATCGATATTCCAGATGTTCTTATTTACATAAAAGGATGCATATTGGATTCTGAAAAACTAAGAAATAATATCCCGGATAAATCCGGTGATACAGTAAGATTTATGCATATATCTGATACTCATCTCTGGCCTGAAAAGCGAAGGCAGCCTTTTGGTACTGATGGCCATGATCCCATTATATGGAATAGCATTTGGGAAATGTTGCCGGTTCTCAAACCTGATGCTATACTATGGTCAGGAGATATTGCTGCGGGTCAGGACTGGAGAGCCTATCAGATAGCTAACAGTCCTGAGGGTCCTTTAAAGCATACAATATCCGATATTCGATATGTAAAAGATTTCAATATTCCTGTTTATTCTGTTCCTGGTAATCATGATCATTATGTGGTTTTCTGGAAAATATTTTTTTATGTACGAAGTAGAATTTTATTTAGAAAATTTTTCCAGAAGAGCAGTTGTCCCAGTTTGAATGTATTCAAGAAAAAAAATATTCAATTTAATATTTTTCGTATTGATTCTTCCAGCGGTATTAATACTTTTGATAGAATGACATTTTCTGCTGGTTGTATTCATAAAAGAGATTTAACAACCCTCAAACATTGGAGAGAAATTGCCAGAAACGGGGGGAAAATTAATGAAATTAAAATTACTCCTGAAATTTTGGCTAATTCATGGAATATTTTAGTAATCCATCATGAATTAACCAAGAATCGTTTTTACAGTGATATTAGTAAAAAGTCAAAAATTGAATTAATTAAATTGATTGCTCAAATTCCAATTCATGTTATTGCTTGCGGACATCTTCATGAACAAAAGATTTCCTATTATCCCTTATTTGGTCCCGGAAGGCTGAACAAAAAGAAAAACTGGTTATATATGAAGAATAATAATATGCTGTCTGCTGAACATGTGAGAATTTCAAGGGCGGGTTCAACCTGTGAAAAATTTGAAGAAGAAAACACTATGAATCTTATAGATTTTGATAAATCCAGTTTCAGTATAAAAACTTTAATTTTTGACAAGAAAAGGAAAATTTTTATTCTGAATAGTATTTGATTGTTACAGTTTACAAAAGTGTAACTGTTCACAGGTTCAGGGTTTCCTGTTCAAAGGTTAAATCGTCCCCCCCCTATATGGAAATCCCGGATTTATATAATATAAGTTTATAAATACCTATGTCATGAACTGGGAACCTTGAGGCCTTAAACCTATAAGGGGTATAAAAAAATAATTGTCAGTTTGGTACTAATTCTAAAAAAGGTTAAATATGTCAGAGGTTACCAATATTACTAAAGGTGTTGCAACTCTTCTTGGTGATCCCAAAAAAGCAATATTAAAGTTATCAACTCCAATGATGTTTGCCATGATGTGTCAGGCATTATATAATATTGCAGATGGGATCTGGGTTGCAGGTTTAGGAGCTGATCAACTAGCTGCAGTTGGGTTGTTCTTCCCCTTTTTTATTGTCATTATTGCTCTGGGAGCGGGTATTGGTGTAGGGGGCAGTTCTGCGGTTTCCCGGAGAATTGGAGAAAACAACAAAGTTGAAGCTGATAATACTGCAATTCATACTATTATATTATGTATAATAATTGCTGTTGTTGTAAGTATTCCTTCTTTACCTTTTATTGATAATATATTCCTTTCTTTCAGTGGAAGTAAAACAATTGGCTCAATGGCTGCTGATTATGCTAAAGTACTCTTTAGTGGTACAATTATAATCATGTTTTCCCATATAGCAAATGCTTTACTCAGAGGAGAAGGAGATGCAAATAGAGCCATGTATGGAATGCTGGTGGGTTCTTTACTCAATATTGTTCTTGACCCGATCTTTATTTATGTTTTAAATATGGGAGTTGTAGGAGCAGCCTGGGCAACCATGATATCTTTTACTGTTTCTGCACTTTTACTTTCTTATTGGTTATTTTTTAAAAAAAATACCTATCTTACTATTGTTTTAAAAGATTTCAGTTTTGATAAAAAAATAATAAGAGAAATTTTGAAAGTAGGAATCCCATCTTCACTCGCTCAGCTTTCAATGTCGGTAACTATGATAGCGATCAATAAAATTGTTATTGAAGCAGCTGGAACCGATGGAGTGGCAGTGTTTACCAGTGGTTGGAGAATAATAATGTTCGGTACTATACCGTTAATCGGCATGGCCATGGGGGTGGTTTCTGTGACTGGAGCAGCGTTTGGCGCCAGGGATAAATATAAATTAAAAACAGCTTTCTTGTATTCTGTTAAAGTCGGAATAATCATTGAATTTCTGATCGCTGTTGTTGTGTTTGTATTTTCAAAACAAATATCATATATATTTACTTATTCCAAAGATTCTGCCAGAATAATGGATGAGCTTATTGTCTTTTTAAGAATAATGGCATTGATATATCCAACGGTTCCTTTGGGGATGTTAACATCTGCCATGTTCCGGGGAGTAGGAAAAGGTAAGAATTCATTAATTGCAACTCTATTCAGAACCATAATTTTACAGGTACCTTTTGCCTATTATTTGGGAATCGTTTTGCAAATGGGATTAATCGGTATTTGGATTGGATTGATTGCAGCAAATATTATTGCTGTTATTATAACTTTTTTATGGGGTATGTATACTGTAAATCATATAATTAGGTGACATTATGAAAAAAAAATATTTAGCAGTATTTATATTAATATTAAGTTTACAGGTTTCTTGCTCAAATAGTCAGGTTCCTGAATTTGATAAAAATAAGGCATTTAACTATCTGCAAAAGCAGTGCGATACCGGGTACAGGTATCCCGGGAGTAAAGGTCATAAGGAATGTCTGGATTATCTTTATACTGAATTGAAAAAGTACACTGATGCTGTGGCTAAACAACCATTTCCTTTTACAGATCCCAGAACCGGTAAACCATATCAATTACATAATATCATTGCTTCTTTTGGCAAACAATCCCAACGGATCCTTCTTTGTGCACATTGGGATACACGACCTGTAGCTGATCAGGATCCAAATTTAGAGAACAGGGATAAACCGGTGTTAGGTGCTAATGACGGAGCTTCCGGAGTGGCAGTTCTGCTGGAAATTGCCAGAATCATGAAACAATATCCTCCGCCTGTAGGTATAGATATTGTATTGTTCGATGGAGAAGATTCCGGTGTTGATGGACGTAATGATACCTGGTGTTATGGATCACGCTATTTTGCGCAGCATAAACGTTCCGATTATTTACCGCAGTATGGAATTCTTCTGGATATGATAGGAGATAAGGATCTTTATATACCGGTAGAAGGCTATTCAAAACAATATGTTCCGGAACTTGTAGATAAGGTATGGAGTAAGGCAGAAAGTTTGGGATTATCTGTTTTTGACAGGAGTTCAGAATTTCATATGGTGGATGATCATCTCGAATTGATTAAAGTTGGCATTCCCTGTGTTAATATTATAGATTTTAACTATCCTTACTGGCATACGGTTGAGGATACACCTGATAAATGCAGTCCGGAGAGTCTTGATATCGTGGGGAAATTGGTACTGCATCTTATATATGAATGACTTATTGTTTATAAAAAATGTAATAATACTCGAGTGTATAGTTGCAAGAACTAAAAGACATTAAAAATATTGCAGGGTATATCGATCACACCTGTCTTAAACCCAATGCAGTAAAAGATGATATTAAAAGATTGTGCAGGGAAGCAAAAGAGTATCACTTCTATTCAGTCTGTATAAATCCGATTTATGTTCAATTTGCTGCTGATTTAATACGGAATACGCAGGTTAAAATCTGCACAGTAGTTGGATTTCCTACTGGATGTCACCCAAGCGAGGTAAAAGTTTTTGAAACAGAAAAGGTTCTGGATGCAGGTGCACAGGAGATTGATATGGTCATACAGGTGGGTAGTCTAATAGAAGGTGATAATCAGGCTGTATTTGATGATATTTTATCAGTTACTGAAATTTGTCATAAAAGAGATGCAATTACAAAAGTAATTATTGAAACTGCTTTTTTATCT
>JAWODZ010000160.1:0-14767 GCA_046483025.1 bacterium | reverse complement strand
TATATAGCCATTGAAATTGGAAAGGGAGGATATCAGCCACACTTCGCCTCTACAGTGTTGAGAAACAGTTATGGTGACTGTAAAGATATGGCAACTCTGATCACTGCCATGGCACGTTCGATTGGGATCAAAACCTTTCCTGTTCTGATTTCTACCTGGTATAACGGTAAAATTGATACTAATCTGGTATCCAATTCCTTCTTCAATCATGTAATTGTTAAGTCAGAATTAGATAACGGACAGGAAATCTGGATGGATCCTACTGAAAAACATATCCCTTTTGGCAGAATACCCTGGTATGACCAAAACAGACATGTACTGGTTGTTAAGGAAAATGAATCTGAAATAACCGTAACACCTTCTTATCCATCATACTATAATTTATCCGAAAGAGTATGGGACATGAAAATTTTTAAGGATGGTACCTGTTCGGGTACTATAACCCATACCATTCATGGATCCCAGGCCCTGGAAATCCGCCGACAGCTGGATAATCTTCATCCTTCAAATTACTACACCTGGCTTGTCAAGAATATCTTTGGTAGTTACTCAATAAATATGGACCAGAAAATTGATATAGAAAATCTTAATGATCTGAATCAGCCTTTGAAAATAACGGGAAATTATTCTTCTTCTCTTATGGTTTTAAAAAGTGATCGTTTGTACACAATTTTTCTTGATGCTTTGAGTACTTTCAGTATGTATAAATTGTTTCCTGGTATCTACAGAAATTCAGATATTATTTTAAAGCATGCTCTGACAATTACTGATGAGGTCAATTTTTCCTATCCTGAATCCTGGAAATGTATAAGCACTGTTCTTCAGGATTCTATAGGATCTGAGTTTGGTACGTATAAATGGAATTTTACTATTAAAAAACCAGGCAGTGCTTATTTTTTCAGAGAATTTGATTTACATACAACTCACATTCCTGTAGAACAATATCTTGATTTCAGAAAATTTTTAACTCAGATAACTTTAAGTGATCAGATACTGATTTTGTTTGGAGATCAGTTAGACAAAAATTAATACTGATACTTTACTCTTTAACATGCACAACTGAAAAATACTGTAATTCCCGTAATTCATCGTCCAGTTTCTTTAAGGAAGGCATTTTTTCTTTCTGCAGCTTTTCTGCTAATTTGTATGCTTCATCAATATAGGTTTTATACAAACGTTTTCGTATTGCTTCCGGAAGAGCATTGCTTAAATCTTCCTGATAGGTATTTAAAGCATTATCCAGAGAAAATACGTCACCTACTTTCTTCTGATTTTTATGTGTCCATACACCGGAATCCAGATGGAATTTATATGCAGAGAGAAATAAATACCCTTTTGATCCGATAAAATTCACTGCATCGATTATATATTGCGCTTCACTGTCATCCATAGTATAATGAAACCCTACTCTGCACCATCCTGGTTTCATACCGCCGCATCCTTTATTTACCCAGTCCCAGTATCTATGAGCAGTATTAGTATCAATATTAAGCAGATAATGTCCGTAGGGTCCGGCACATGAACATCCTGCCCTTGATTGAATTCCGAAAAGGTCATTCAAAAGTGCAGTAATAAATTTTGCATGCAGGATTGTTCCCCAGGGATCATGAATATTAAATGAAGCGATACTGATTCGTTTATCGGGATCAGTATTTCCAAGTAATTCAATATCTGGGTTTTGTTTCCAGGACTGAAATGCCTTCAGTATAAGCTCCTGCTCCCGTTTTTCTATCCGGGAAACCGTCACCCTTTCTTTTACTGAAAATACGAGTGATGCTTTGAATGTCTGTAACACTCCCGGAGTTCCGGCACGTTCTCTTTCTTCGATACCATGAAAATATTCATGTCCTTCTGCAGTTACATAGGTAACTGTACCGCCTCCTCCCACACTTGGTGCAAGATCATTATGATAAATCCTTTTATTAAAAATCAATATTCCATTAGAACCCGGCCCGCCTAAAAATTTATGAGGTGATATAAATATCGCATCGATAGAAGGATCATCCCCTTTATGAATCGGTTCTGGATTCATATCAATATCCACATACGGAGCACTGGCAGCATAATCAAAACAGGCAATCGCATTATATTTATGTAAAAGACAAGTAATTTCATATATAGGAGTCTTAACGCCGGTTACATTTGATGCTGCAGAAAAAGAACCGATACGCAGCCGGTTCTTATTTTCGTCCTTTTGAAGTTTTGTTTCTAAATCATCAATATCTATAAATCCCTGGTGGTTAAGTTTAATAATAACAACCTCAGCCAAACTTTCCCTCCAGGTAAGTTCATTGGAATGATGCTCATAAGGTCCGACAAATACAACAGGTTTGTAATTTTCCAGAAAATTTCGAATTTCAGTCTTATCCTGGAAGTGTTCCTCCAGATGATACCATAAAAAACTGCGGGTTGCTGCTGGTAGGGCCACCCCCAGTATTTGCTGGGCTTTATAAATTGCACTGGTACTGCCGGAACCTACACATATTATTCGGCCATGTGGACCGGCATTCACAGCTTTTTTTATTTTCTCTTCAGCCTGATTAAGCAATTGAGTCATGCTTCTGCCGGTGATGTCATCTTCTGTGTGAGTATTTGCATAAAATTTCTGAAGACGCATTATATATTTCTCAATAAATTTCAAACATCTGCCGGATGCATTGTAATCACAATATACCATGAGTCTTTTTCCAAAGGGAGTATCAATAATTGAATCGATACCTACGGTCTGGTCACGAAGAAAATTAAAAGTAAATTCCAGATGCTTCATATGTTCCCCAATTATTAATAAATCAATTATAAAGACTCACAAAATACTCGAAATTAACAAAATATTTAGTGTTTTTCGTGTCTTTCGTGAGAGATTTATTAATGATAAAAATTATTGCCCATGTAAATAGTATAATAATCCCTCAAACCGGCACACACTTATATCCATAGGCAATAACTCCTGCCTCTCCTTCTTCCTGAATCCTTCTGAATTCCATCCTTACGTCCATACCAATTGACAACTTATCAAAATCACAATCAGCAATCTGAGTTGTAACCCGGCCTCCTCCCTGTAGTTCCACAATTCCCACCGCATAAGGGGCTTCATCTTTGAATTGGCTGGGTGGTACTCTGATTATAGTATAGGTCAAAATTTTTCCCTCTCTGTTCAGGGTTATGCTATCAAAATTCTCTGATTTACACCCTGAACAGACTTGACGTGGCGGAAAAAAAATCTTGCCGCATTTCTTACATTTATTTGCTTCATATTTATACCGCTGGGGCATGGCCCGACGAATCTTGGGTGCAATCATTTATTCTACCTCCAATATGTGTACAACCGCACTGCCACCACTTCCGCCCATATTTTGAGTTAATCCGATTTTTGCTCCTTTAACCTGCCGCTGGTCAGCCTGATTTTTCAGCTGGTGAACAATTTCAATAACTTGTGCTATTCCGCTTGCTCCTACCGGATGTCCTTTGGATTTCAATCCTCCACTGGTATTGACGGGAATATCTCCTCCGATAGCAGTTTTACCGCTTTCTACCAGCTTCCCTCCTTTTCCTCTTTCACAAAACCCCAATGCTTCGGTTACACAAATTTCTGCAATGGTAAAACAATCATGTACTTCGGCAACATCGATATCTTTGGGGGATTTACCGGCCATTTTATACGCCACTTCCGCAGCTTTGGCGGTTGAGTTCAAATAGGTGATATCTTCTCTGTCATGCAAGGCAATTGTATCGGTAGCCTGACCGGAACCGATTATTTTTATTACCGGTGCCCCTATTTTTTTTGCCATTTCTACCGGACATAGAATGACTGCGGCAGCTCCATCGGTTATGGGGGAGCAATCAAGAATGTGAAGCGGGTCTGCTACCATGACTGAATTCAATACCTGATCTACTGAGATTTTCATTTGATACTGAGCCAGAGGATTCCTGGAACCATTTTCATGATTCTTTACAGCTACCTGGGCCAGTTGTTCCGAGGTTGTCCCATACTGATGCATATGTCGATGAGCTATCATAGCATAAATACCGGGGAAAGTCGTGCCGTTAAAACCCTCGTAATCCTGAAAAGCAGCTGTTCCCAGAGCATACGTGGCCTCGTCCCCTCCAACATCCGTCATCTTCTCTACTCCTCCTGCCAGCACAATATCACTCATTCCGGAGGCAACTTCGATAAATCCGGTACGAAATGCGGCACCACCTGAAGCACAGGCTGATTCTACCCGGGTAGCAGGTATGGGAGTTACACCGAGAAAATCTGCCAGTAAAGAACCAATATGTTCCTGTCCGGTAAACAACCCGCTGGACATACAGCCAATATACATGGAATCAATATGATCTACTCCTGCATCTTTAATGGCCATCAATGCAGATTCCACAAACAGATGGTGTAAAGATTTTTCCCATAATTCACCCCATTTCTGCATCCCTACACCAACAACAGCAACATCTCTCATTATACCTCCTTATTTGGAATAATTTTATTTATTTCTAAGTATTCTTTCATCCTTCCAGCCGTGCATTCTTTATTCTTTAGTCTTTATCTTATATCTGTCTTTCTCATTGAACATATCCATAACCTTTACCTGACTGTGAAAAATCGCTGAATGCACTACATTTTCGGGAATAAAATAGCTGTCTCCTTTTTTGTATCTTTTGGTTTCTCCGGCAATGGTAAGTGACATTTCACCATCCAACAGTACCCCGAATTGTGCGCTGTGTGAATGTTCATCCACTTTTCCAATAGGTGCAATATCCATAAAAACTATCTGCTTATCCTCACTCTGCAAAATCCATCCTCTCACGCCTTTAAAGGGGATATCAGCTTCCGGTAAATTCTTCACAATGTCTGGAAAATCCATGTGTAACTCCCATTGCATTAATTTTTTAGAAGTTGAAAAATGGAAGCGTGAAAATGGAGAAGGGAAATGGATAATAATAACACCAGTTCTCCCTTTTTTCTTCTACCTTTTATCATTCTGTCTTCTGTATTTTGTATTTTGTATTTAATCTTCTACTCTTTTCTCACACATTCTTCCTGATCTTTTTCCTGAATTTTGCATAGGTACCGTAATCAATATATCGGATATCTTTTTCTAATTGCTCCCGGGTATTTGCGACCATGTCCCGTACTTTATCAATTTTATCCGTAACCTTCCATATAAATGAATCACTTCCAGCGCCTGATCCATATGAAACCATCAAAATTTTATCTCCAGGTTTGGATACATCCAGGGCAGCAGTCAGGCCCATGGGTGAAGAGCCGGAATAGGTATTCCCAAGGGTGGGGGCAAGCCAGCCCGGAGCAATTTGTTCCTTACTAAACCCCAACATCTTCCCAACTCTTTGAGGAAACTTACCGTTTGGTTGATGAAACACCACATAGGTAAAATCCTCAGGTTTCATTCCGCTTTTTTCCAATATAGCTTTTGCCGAACCTAGTACATGTTTAAAATAAGCAGGTTCACCAGTAAAACGACCAGCATGCTGGGGATAATACTGATACTCTCTTCTCCAGAAATCCGGGGTATCAGTCATAAAGGAATGGGTGAATTCACATTCGGCAATAAGATCTTGTGAGCCCATAATAAAAGCAGCTGCACCGGCTGCTGTAGAATATTCCAAAGCATCACCCGGAGCTCCCTGGGATGTATCTCCCCCAATAGCCAGAGCATATTTCATCTCACCTGCTTTTACCAAAGAAAGTGCTACAAACATTGCTTCGGATCCGGCTTTACAGGCAAATTCATAATCAGCACAGTGAATATCAGGGGTAGCACCAATTGCTTCAGCCACAGTAGTGCCGGATGGCTTTACTGCATAGGGGTGTGATTCAGAACCGATATAAACTGCTCCGATATCCTTTGTATCTATGGGGCTGCGAATCAATGCATTCCGAGTAGCCTCCACTGACATGGTGATAGTATCCTCATCCGGAGCCGGGACAGATTTTTCACTCAGCTGCAAACCTTTTTTATAACTTTCCGCATCTGCTCCCCAGACTTTTGCGATTTCCTCAACTTTTATTCTGTGTTTGGGAACATATGCACCGTATCCGACTATCCCGACTTTTATAGTATTTTTTCCCACCTTAAACCTCCTATTTTAATTCATTTCTGGCAATGATCATTTTTTGTATCTCTGAAGTACCTTCATAAATTGGAATTATCCGGGCATCCCGATAAAGTTTTTCAATATCAGAAAATTCACCTACATATCCATATCCTCCCTGAATCTGAACTGCTTTATCAGCAATAAAATTTACAGATTCCGAAGCATATAACTTTGCCTGGGCAGACGCTTCTGTAAAGGGACGGTTCTGATCCATTAATAAAGCAGCTTTGTAAGTCATTAATCTGCAAGCTTCAAGTCTGCACGACATATCTGCAATCATGTTCTGAATTGCTGGAACTCTGGAAAGCGGTTTTCCGAATACTTCTCTTTTTTTTGCATAATCCACTGATCTGTCGAAACAAGCCTGTGCTAATCCCACTGCCTGAGCTGCTATAGCCACTCGGGAATAATCCAGTGATTTCATAGCAATTTTAAATCCGTCTCCTATAGTTCCTAAGAGAGATTCTGCCGGCACCGGACTGTTTTTAAAATGAAGCCGGGCTGTAGTAGAACCTCTTAATCCCATTTTGTCTTTTAATTTTTTTCTGGTTAATCCTGCAATGTATTCAGTTTCAACCAACAAAACTCCTAAACCTTTTTCTGAATTTTTTTTAACCTGGCTGATGAGAATAATAATATCAGCAACATCCCCGCTGGAAATAAAAAGTTTTTTTCCATTGATAATAAATTTATTATCTTTAAACTCGGCCTTGGTTTGAATATTAGCAGCATCTGATCCTGCTTGAGGTTCTGTAAGAGCAAAAGCACCTATCATTCCCCCCTGTATCATTTTTAGAATATACCTCTTTTTTTGATCTGCATCACCGAATAACTCTATAGGAAGCAGGGCCAAATTTCCTATGGACAGAATAAATCCAATTGATGCATCAAAATAGGAAATTTCTTCCATGAGAGTAGCATATTCAATCCAGGTCTTTGCTTTTCCTCCCCATGATTTCGAGGTTGTAAAGCCAATGAATCCTCTCTCTGCCATTTTTTTATATAACTTCCGAGGAAATTCCGGAGAAAAACTGTCACAGGTTTTTAAATAAGGCAAAATTTCCTTTTCCCCAAATAATCTGGCTGCTTCTCTTACCGGGGGCTGAAGTTTTGAAATATTATAGATTTCGTTTCTCTTAATCATTCATCCCTACACGATCTTTAATATATTTAATAATCTCTTCAGTAGAAACACCTGGAGTAAAAATCTGCCCCACTCCTATTTTTTTAAGTTTTGCAATATCTTTATCCGGTATAATACCACCGCCAAAAAGTAACGTATCCTCAA
The DNA here is from genome assembly GCA_046483025.1 of bacterium. Taxonomy (GTDB): domain Bacteria; phylum Zhuqueibacterota; class QNDG01; order QNDG01; family CAYUAG01; genus CAYUAG01. The sequence goes on along the minus strand of JAWODZ010000160.1, from coordinate 7,368 downwards.
TCCTGTTTTTTTCCATCAAATCTCTGACTCTTTTAAATAAACTCATATGAGCACCCGAGAGGATTGAAAGTCCGATTGCATCTACATCTTCCTGAATAGCTGCTTCGACAATCATTTCCGGTGACTGATGAAGACCGGTATATATCACCTCCATCCCGGCATCCCGTAAAGCACGGGCAATTACTTTTATCCCCCGGTCATGACCATCCAGTCCGGGTTTACCTAATAGAATTTTGATTTTTCTTCCCATTAAACACCTCAACTTTATATTTACCAATACGTAGGAGGTTCTCTGTACTCTCCAAATACCTCTTTTAAAACTCCGGCAATTTCTCCCAGGGTGGCATAGGCTCGAGCAGCTTCCAGTATGGGATACATTAAATTATCAGTGCTATTACACGTATCTTTAAGATCATTCAGGGTTCTTTTTACTTTTTGATTATCCCGTTTTTTTCTTAATTCCTCTAATCTTTCATTTTGATCTTTCTCTACCTGGGGGTCCACTTCCAAAAGGGGGATTTCAATTTTTTCATTGTTTATTTTGTATTCATTTAATCCCACCACTATACGTTTTTTTTCTTCAATCTCTTTTTGGTATTGATAAGCAGCCTTAGCTATCTCTTTTTGTGGGTATCCTTTTTCTACAGCGTTAATTATCCCGCCCAATTTCTCTATCTTATCAAAATACTCATAAGCTCTTTCTTCCATCTTATTAGTCAGGGATTCTATAAAATACGATCCTGCCAGGGGATCTATGGTATTTGCCGCCCCTGATTCATGGGCAATAAGCTGTTGTGTTCTAAGTGCAATCAGCACTGCCTTTTCTGAAGGAAGAGCCAGAGTCTCATCCATGGAATTTGTATGCAGACTCTGAGTACCTCCCAGAACAGCAGCCAATGCCTGCCAGGCTACCCGTACTATATTATTTTCAGGTTGCTGAGCAGTGAGAGTACATCCTGCAGTCTGGGTGTGAAACCGCATTAAAAGTGAACGCTGATTCTTTGCTCCATACTTATTTTTCATTTCACGGGCCCAGATACGACGGGCTGCCCGGTACTTGGCGATCTCTTCAAAAAAATCCAAATGGGAATTAAAGAAAAAAGATAAACGGGGAGCAAAACTATCCACATCCAATCCTGATTGGATTCCAGCATCAACGTAGGCAAAACCATCTGCCAGGGTAAATGCCAGTTCCTGGGCTGCAGTTGATCCTGCCTCTCTGATATGATAACCGGAAATTGAAATAGTATTCCATTTCGGGACATGTTTGTATCCGTATTCCATGGTATCCACGGTAAGTCGCATGGACGGTTCCGGAGGTATAAGCCAGGACTTTTGAGCAATATATTCCTTAAGTACATCATTCTGAATAGTTCCCCGTAATTTTTCTGATCCAACACCCTGCTTCTCAGCAGTGGCAATATAAAAAGCCCAGAGTATTGCAGCTGGGCCGTTTATGGTCATGGAAGTGGATACTTTTTCTAGAGGAATACCTTTAAATAATCGTTCCATATCAGCCAAAGATGAAATTGCCACCCCACATTTTCCTACTTCACCGCAGGAAAAGGGATCATCAGAATCCCTTCCGTATAAGGTAGGAAAATCAAAAGCAACTGAAAGACCGGTTTGTCCATGTTCTAGAAGGTAATGATAACGTTTATTGGTGTCTGCAGCACTGCCAAACCCGGAAAACATTCGCATAGTCCACAGTCTCCCCCGGTACATGGAATCATACACCCCCCGGGTAAAAGGATACTGACCTGGAAAACCAACCTCCCTCACATAATCAAGATTCTCCAAATCATCAGGGGTATACAATGGATTGATTTGTTCACCGGACACCGTAGTAAAGGTAATATTCCTTTTTTTACAGGCTTCAAACTTCTTTTTCCACTTATCCTTTTCCGATTTAATTTTTTGTGACATTTTTTCTACCTTCTCTTCTATCAAATGTTATTATTTAAAACCAAAGATCCAAAATCCGTGTTTAATCTGTGTATATCTGTGGCTATTATCATATTTATTCTTTCAGATATCAACGTTGGAGAAGATTCCACATTTCTTCCACCACATCACCCGGTGTTATTTTTCCGTTACACACCTGCTTTATGCTGGCATCAAATATAGATTTAATATCAGAGTTCTTATGGAGTGAATCTGAAAGACGATCCTGTAATTCCTGCATAATTCCGGATTTGATGTTTTCTTCTTTATGACTCATAAGCAGATTATGCTCTTTCATATACTGATAGTGATCGTTCACCCCCTCGAGAAGGGTATCGATTCCCTTATCGTCTTTTGCTATAGTCTGAAAAATTTTTGGACGCCATTTTTTAGTATCAGGAAGCATATCCAGCATCATTTCAATTTCCGTGTATAATTGGTCTGCTCCGTCCCGGTCAGACTTATTAATTACAAAAAGATTACCGATTTCCATCAAACCTGCCTTCATGGCCTGAATACCATCACCTGATTCCGGTACCAGAGTGACAATAGTAGTATGGGCTGCCATTACTACATCCAATTCCGCCTGTCCTACTCCCACAGTCTCAATAATAATTATATCTTTTCCAAAAGCATCCAGAAGATCACATACTGCCCTGGTTTTAGAAGAAATACCCCCCAGACTTCCCCGGGTAGCCATACTGCGGATAAAAACCTCCGGATCTAAAAATAACTTTGACATCCGTATTCTGTCGCCTAAAATTGCTCCTCCGCTGAATGGAGAAGAAGGATCCACAGCTACTATGGCTGCAGAATTTCCCTTTTCTCGTATTTTAAGGGTAAGTTTTTCCACCATGGTACTCTTCCCGGCACCAGGAGGGCCAGTAATACCTATTCGATGTGCTCTTCCAACCTTATGATACACTGCATTAAAAAGTTCAGATGCATCAGGAGAACCATTTTCCATCATGGATATCATGCGAGCACAGGCAGTTCTATCGCCTGAATTGAATCTTTTCACCAGATTATTAATATTCAATTCCTTCTCTGCCATTTATTCCTTTTGTATAATAATGTTTAATCTCCAGCACCTCGCTGACAAGATTAGCTTTTTTCACTATTTCCGGATGGGCAGAACGGCCAGTGAAGATCAGCTCCACCTCCATAGGCTTTTTATCCATTAAATCCAGAACTTCATTGAGTGATAGTAACCCGTAATCTATAGCAACATTAATTTCATCTAAGATTACCATATCATATTTTTTTTGTTTAATTGCTTTTTCTGCCATCTCAAAACCTTCACTGGCTAGGCGAAGATCTTCTTCTGAAGGTTCTCCTTTTTTGACAAATGTCGAAAGTCCTGACTGCACTAATGTAAAATTTGGAATTTTTTTTGAAATAAGAACTTCTCCGTAATTAGGATCTCCCTTCATAAAACATATCATCAAAACCTTCCAGCCATGACCGCAGGCCCGAAAAGCCAGTCCCAGAGCAGCAGTTGTCTTACCTTTGCCTTTCCCGGTATAAACGTGAACCTGACCTCTTTTCATCACATTTTTTTTTGACATTAATCTTCTCTTTTTCTACAGCTTTTTAAGTGACTTATTATTAAATGAATTCGGCCCTAAAGATTTAATTTTTTCTGTAAACGCTGATATAGTATCTGCAAACAATTTGCCTTCTGATGCAGATATCCATTCCAGATGAAGTCGTTCCGGTTCAATACCAAACTGATGTATCATTTGTTTGGTTAACTGTATACATCGCTGTGCTTTGTAATTTCCTGACTGATAATGACAATCACCCGGATGGCATCCTCCGATAAATACACCATCTACTCCTTCAAGAAATGCCCGGAGAATAAAGGTGGGATCGACCCTGCCAGTACACATTAATCTGATTATTCTTATGTTTGCAGGATACTTAATCCTGGATGTACCTGCTAAATCAGCACCTGCATAGCAGCACCAATTACAGGCAAAACCTACTATATTTGGTTTCCAATCATTATTTTTTATTGACTGACTCATAATATTATCCGTTTAGTATTAATTTCATATAATTATAATCAGACTACATGCATTCAGTCAGCGAATGGAGTTGAGCTAAAATCTGTGCATCTGTAAAGTGTTGAATAGTAATTGCACCACTGGGACAAGCACTGGCACAGGAACCGCACCCCTTGCATAAAGCCGCATTGATTTTAATTATTCCATTATCCTCATCAAACTCAGGTGCTTTGAACTCACACACTGATTCACATATCCGACAACCGGAACAGAGATCCGGATTTACTACAGCAACAATTGGTTCAACAAAAACCTTACCTCTACTCAAAGGAATAACTGCAGAAGCAGCAGCTGCTTTTGCCTGAGCTACTGTATCCGGAATATCTTTTGGCCCCTGGCAGCAACCAGCCAGAAATATACCTTCTGTTGCTGTATCTACCGGCCTTAATTTCGGATGAGCTTCCATCAGAAAACCATCTGTAGAAGTGGAAAGCTTAAGTAAATCAGCTGTACGCTGAGATCCTTTCCCGATTTCCATACCTACTGAAAGCACTACCAGATCTGCATCCACTTCAACAGTCTCTCCCAAAAATGTATCCTCAGTTCGTACTGTTAATCCATCTTTTTTTCTGTAAATTTCAGATCCGATCGCCCGTCTAAAAATGACTCCTTCGGCCCGGACCCGGTCATAAAACTCCTCATATCCTTTACCAAAACACCGGATATCCATATATAGTATAGTTACCTGAGCATCAGGAATTTTTTCTTTAATCAGATGTGCCTGTTTAATAGCATACATACAACAAACCCGGGAACAATATTCATTACCCAAATTTTTATCTCTGGATCCTACGCACTGGATAAATACTACTTTCTTAGGTTGTTTTTCTCCAATAATAATCTCTCCCTCTGTTGGACCAGAAGCAGAGACCAGTCTTTCAAATTCTAATCCGGTAATAACATTCTCATAGTATTGATAGGCAAGTTCCGGTTTTCTTTCCGCTGAAAAGGTTTCAAATCCGGTAGCAACAATTATAGTTCCGATATCAATGTCAATGTATTCTTCCTTCTGTTTAAAATCTACAGCATTTGCTTCACAGGCATCTTTACAGGCAGGAGATTTACCACATTTTCCTCGAGTGAGGAAGAGACAACTTTCCGGATCAATTGTATACTTCAAAGGGACAGCCTGAGGAAAAGGGACATAAATTGCTGAACGTTTTCCCATCCTTTCATTAAATTCACTTTCTATCCGTTTTTTCATACGACATTCTTCTGCACAAATACCACACCCCGTACATTTATCCACATCTACATACCGTGGTTTTTTCTTAATTGTTACCTGGTAGTTTCCAATAAACCCTTCTACCTTTTCAACTTCTGAATAAGTCAGAAGCTCGATATTGGGATGGTTTGCTACATCCACCATCTTAGGAGTAAGAATACAGGCTGAACAATCAAGAGTAGGAAAAGTTTTATCCAATTGAGCCATGTGACCACCGATAGAAGGAGTCTTTTCTACCAGATATACTTTAAATCCTGTATCTGCTATATCTAATGCTGCCTGAATACCAGCAATGCCCCCTCCTATTACCAGTGCGGATCTTGTTACCGGTACTTCCTGAACTTCAAGTGGTTGTAGAAGTTGAGCACGGGACAAGGAACTTAACACCAGATCAATAGCTTTAGCAGTTGCCTCTTCTTTGGAATCATGCACCCAGGAACACTGCTCTCTTATGTTTGCAATTTCCAGACAGTAAGCATTTACACCGGCTGATTCACAGGTTTTTCGAAAAGTGGATTCATGCATCTGGGGTGAACAGGCAGCTATAACCACACGATCCAGTTTGTACTCTTTGATATCTTTTTTTATTAACTCCTGACCAGGGTCCGAACACATATAAGGATAATCTCTTGCTACAGCTACAGAATGATATTTTCCAGCTGCATTTACTACTCTCTCAACATCCACGGTAGAAGCGATATTTATACCGCAGTGACATACATATACACCAATTTTAGCCATATTAATCTGCCTTTAATTCCTTAAATCTATTTGTTAATGCAGGAACTACTTTTAATAAATCATCCACTATTCCATAATCCGCAACTCCGAAAATTGGGGCATTATCATCTTTGTTGACAGCTACCACTGTATCTGCACCCTTCATACCTGCTACATGCTGAAATGCTCCGCTTATTCCCAGAGCAAGGTAAAGCTTTGGTTTCACTGTTTTACCTGATGACCCCACCTGACGGTCTTTAGGCAGCCATCCGGCATCAACAATGGGACGGGAACAGGCAATAACTCCACCTATGGCATCAGCAAGTTCCTCTACCAGAGGAATATTCTCCTGCTCTTTAATACCTCTTCCCACACCAATAACAACATTTGCCTGAGTAATATCAACTTCACCTACTGCAGCTTCAACATATTCCAGAAATTTCCGGTAGCTGATATCCTCTTTTAAGGGGCATTCAGCCTTTTCAACTTCAGCAGTTAAATCATTCTTTTCAGGTTTAAAAGATGATGCTCGTATAGTTAATAGTGTACCCGGTGAGTCAGCAATCTCAATGGTTGCATTGACCTTACCACCATACATCTGACGATAAGCAATAAGTTTGCCATCTTTACTGTCAATCTCATAGCAATCTGTAGTAATAGGGTAGTTTAATTCCACTGCCAGACTGGGTGCTAAATCTACTCCAAAACCCGATTGAGCAATTAAAGTAACAAATGGTTTATGTTCCTGAATAAGAGATGACAGGACTTTCTGGTAAGCTTCGGCATTGAAATCCTTTAGTTTTTCATCTTCTACAACCAGAATTTTATGAGCCCATCCTTTTAATTCATCAATGAAAGAATCTATTCCTGAGCCTAAAAGAACAGCTGTAATATTTCCTTCTATTTTAGAAGCCAGATCTGCAGCTCCGGTTAAGAGCTCAAAAGTAACATCCTGAATTTCCCCCTGCCGGTGTTCTATCAGTACAAATATTTCTTTCATACTACCCCCCTTTCCTTCAGGATTCCGGATAATTTCTCAGCAGCCTCTTCTGGAGCCCCGGAAATCAATTCTGCCATTTTTTCCTGCACTGGAAGTTCAAGTTTTTTAATTGATGTTTTTGATCCTTTTTCTCCTACCTGATCTTCTTTTAAGCCCAGATCATTCAAACCTTTCAATTCTATCTCTTTTTTGGATGCTTTGGCTATTCCCATTATGGAAGCATACCTGGGTTCATTTATTCCGGTCTGGATACTTAATACAGCTGGCAGTTCGATTTCCAGTTTCTCTAACAGACCACCTTCCAGTTCACGGAAGGTGGTCTGTTAGAGAAACTGGAAATCGAACTGCCAGCTGTATTAAGTATCCAGACCGGAATAAATGAACCCAGGTATGCTTCCATAATGGGAATA
>JAWODZ010000098.1:0-3106 GCA_046483025.1 bacterium | reverse complement strand
CGCGTATCTGCAAACAACCTGGTTCCTGTTTACCAGGCTGGTTATAACCGGGTCATCCGCTATTAACTTACCCTCGCCGTGGCGGACCGGAAGCTCAATATTTTTGAGCCCCCAATCCTGGATTTGTCCCGGATCTCCTCTGAGAAATCTTCGTATCGTATTCCGGAATTTACCGTTCCATTCTGACCACTCGTTGGGGAAATTCCCCTGCTGGTTAGTAGTCAGATCCCACGGTTCTGCTATCAATTTTACTTTACTCAACACAGGATCTTTTGCTATTTTTTTAAAAAACTCTGCATCTTTTTGAAAAGTATTTTGTTTACGGCCCAGTACAGTAGCCAGATCAAACCGGAATCCGTCAATATGCATAACCTCCACCCAGTAACGGAGAGAATCAAGAACGAACTGCAGGAATTGAGGATGTTCAATATTCATAGTATTTCCGGTTCCGGTATCATCCTGATAATACCGATACGGCTGCTTGGGTTTTCCTGTTAATCGGTAGTAAGTTGGGTTATCTATTCCTCTGAAACATAGTGTAGGCCCGAGTTCGGTTCCTTCACCTGAATGATTATATACAACGTCAAGTATCACTTCTATTCCGGCTTTATGCAGTTCCCGTACCAATGTTTTAAATTCTTTTACCTGGCATCCCGGATTTTGCTGTGTACTGCAGGATGATTCCGGAGCAAAAAATCCTATAGTATTATATCCCCAGTAATCCTTTAATCCATTACTGACCAGAAATTCTCGAGAAAACTTTTCCTGAACAGGTAAAAGCTCGACACAATTAATGCCAAGTTCTTTCAGATAAGGTATTTTCTCGATAAAACCCAGATAGGTACCCGGATTTTTAACTCCTGAAGTATGATGTGCAGTAAAACCTTTAATATGAATTTCATACATAATAAGCTCATTCATAGGTATATGTAACGGTGTATCTCCCTGCCAGTCAAAAGTATCATCCATCACAATTGATCTGGGCACACAATGACTGTTTTCCCGCTGATCTATGATTAAATCTTTATCCGAAGCATTAACATCATACCCGTATATTAATTTATCCTGAGTTCTGAATTTCCCGGTTACTGCTTTGGCATAAGGATCGATGAGCAGTTTAAAAGGGTTAAATCTCTTACCTTCTGCCGGATTATATTCTCCTTCTAATTTATACCCGTAGAGCTGCTCTGCCCCTATACCATGAACAAAAGCATGCCAGACATTATCAGTACGATTCTCCATAGATATAATATCTGTTGGTTCACCTTCTGGAGTATCGAAAAGCAGAAGATAGACTGCCTCAGCATGCTGGGAAAAAAGAGCAAAATTAACCCCTTCATTCTCCAGAGAAGCGCCCTGAGGATGTGCTTTACCTGAGGTTATTTTTTTGTCTGTCTGATATTCCAGTTTCATGTGTTTTTTGTTTTCCTGTCATTATCATGTGTATTTTTCTTAATTTCCTGTAATAATTTTTCCACCTTATACTCGGATTTTTTCTCAGCTCCTTGTAATACTTCAATAGCTGCATATCGACTCTCAATAAGATTCTCAACCTTTGAAAGAGGTCTATTAGTATCGGATACAGCATCAATTACCGCTATAATTAGCATCCAATCTAACAGTTCCTCATACCTCTCCTTTTGAAACCACAAAACACCCTGATACCGGTTGATGCCTAAAAATTGCTGCACATCATTATCATTCAGAAGATTTTCCAATATGTAATACGGGTTCAGGGATTTTGACTGGTGAGGATCAAACCAACGCTGATGAGTAGTGAGTATTTTGATGATCTGAATCAACTTCTGTGAATTAGTTTTATCTGTTTCAAGATTTTCCACTGCTTCAGATATTACTTTTCCCAGCCTCCATTCATCAATCCAGGCACGGCTCTGCTCTTTATATGATTTCACCTCTGCAATCTTCCCGATTGCATGGATAAATACCCAGCTGATAATACAGGACCAATACTGAGGACTGTCATCCAGGAATTTTTCGATGCGTTTCAGTATTGTTTTACTTCTACTTTTTTTAACCTGATTCTTTAATGCTGGTATCTGTAAAACTGATAACAATTTATATCTGATTTCATATTCCACCGTACTTTCATCTCCGGTACTGCCGATTACTTTTTTTATTTCTTTTAATAAAACCAGAATTTTTACAGACAGTTCATCCATTAATTCCGGATCAGGCTGTTTCTCAGCCTGAGAGGTACGGGCCCGCAAAAGAGTCTGAAAAGTATCAGTATTGATCAGTTCTCTGAAAGGATTAAGGATAGGTTTAAGAAATAGTTCTCGCGATACCTCCTCTATACTGGGAACTCCACGACCGTTTAAAAAATCAGTAATCTGACGGTATCGCCCCTTATTGTCATCCTGAACTTCTCTGAAATCAAGAAAGACGTGATATTTAAAAGCATCAAGTTCAATATATATACCCTTATCATATAGTTCCTGGTTATTTCGAATATACTCTAAACCTGACACCTGATCACGGAAAATGGTAAAGGTTGTTTTATTATTCTGCAGATCCAGTCCTTCACCGATATTTTTATGGATCATTCTGCGTTCTTCACTCTGGTCTGTCTTTACAGAATATTCTACTGATGTATGAATCCATCCGCTGGTATGGGCAAATTTGTTGTGATACACAACTAATGTTCGTTCTTTCTGAAATCTGTTGGTATAGGCAAAAACATTCTCATCCACCTCCCCTTCTGAGAGAAAAAAATCATAAAACAAAAAATTTTCTACTTCAGAAAAAATATATCTTCGCCGCAGCAGAGGAAATAGTTCCCGATCATGCCGATCTATAAGCTGGGTATCAGGCTGCTCTTTCCAGTAGGAACGACGAAATTCCATGCCGTACTTTTCAGTAAAGCCTTCCACCTGTCCATGACCGAACATAGGAAGTCCGGGTAGAGTAACCATCATTATACAGACTCCAAAATACTTGTCGTCCTTGCCAAACTGTGCAACAGCTGTCTCCTCATCCGGATTATTCATAAAATTGACAAACCGTTTAAGAATCTCCGAATTGAACTCAAGAGTATTTTTCATAACAGTACGGTATTTTGCATTTTCTTCCTGCTTGAGCATGTTCA
>JAWODZ010000087.1:0-14068 GCA_046483025.1 bacterium | reverse complement strand
ACGGTTGCCGATTTGATCGTGATTCTGAATAAACACCACGAATTTTTCGGAAGGCTATTTCCTATTTCAACTGTACTCCAGACATTTAAAGAAGTAAAAATTACATGAAAAGTATTATACTTCAAAAACATACTGTCAAACTCAAAAAATTGATCAAAGGCATTTCCGGGTTCTCCGATATGTTTAAAAATCGTTGCATAGGCTAAATGTTGAGGTAGATCAATAAAAGGAAGCAAACGTATCTGTATCATTATTACGGCATTGATAATAATAAAGCCAATGAATAAAGTATAGAATACCCTCTTTTTTAAATCTTCATTAAATGTTATTTGCATTGCATTATCACTATTCTATTTTACATTTTAGAAAAACAAATATAAAAATAATTAAATTAAATGTAAAGGTTTTTTATTAGATTTATTTTTTAGTAAATTCCATCAAATCTTTAAAAGGATCTCATCAAGGGGCCGCTTAGGAACATGATGAACACCTTGCTCATCTCTCCAGTATTTGATGTCACCATCAGTCTTAGTAGTTTCTATCTTAATCTCTTCTGCCGGTTTACCCAGAGCAATAACCAATAGTATCTCAAATTTAGAGTCAATGTGCAATGCTTCCTTCAGATCTTTCCTGTTTATTGATCCCATCATACAACCACCTAACCCTTTTTCCACTGCACCCAATAGAATTGATTGAGCAGCAATTCCATGATCACATCCGAAAGAGTTTTTTATCGTTTTATCCCCAAGTATGATAATATAAGCAGATGGCTTCTCGCCCTCTTTTGGTCCAGCCCATTCTTCTAAATATCCTGCCCAGGCAAGAGCAGGGAATATCTTTTTATTCATATCAGGGGTATAAGAGATAATAAATTTTAAAGGTTGAAGATTAGCACCAGAAGCGGACAACCTGGCCAGATCAATTAAATCAACTAAGGTTGCTTTACTGATAGATTTTTCTTGATGAAAACGCCGACAACTCCTGTTCTCAAGAATTAATGATTTGAGCTTCATTCTACCCTCCTTTAATAAAATCTTCTGTATTTCTGATTTATTCACCTGTTACGTTAGTATCAATCAGCTAATTTATTAACTTTTCATCACTATCATAAAATTTTTACTGTATTTACAGTTAATCACCAATGAACGAATTTTGCTCCCGGGGATGAAAGGTCTGTATTACCTCTTTCAGATATTCCCGGTCAAGATGAACATATATCTGGGTGGTTGCAATATCAGCATGACCTAGCATTTCCTGTACAGATCGGAGATCAGCACCCCCTTCCAGTAGATGAGTAGCAAAAGAATGCCGTAAGGTATGAGGACTTACATTTTTCTCGATACCTGCCTGAGCAATATATTTTTTTAGAATTTTCCACACTGAAATTCGGCTGATCCCGGTTCCATGCATATTAAGAAAAAGTAAATCTCTGCTCTTCCCTTTAGATGCTAGTTCATGTCTGACTGCTTGCTTATATTTGTGTATAAATGATAAAGCAACTTGCCCTACCGGTACTAATCTCTCTTTTGATCCTTTACCAAATATTTTCACAAATCCTTCTTCTGAGATAATATCTGACTGATTAAGACTAACAAGCTCACTGACCCGCACTCCAGTTGCATAGAGAAACTCCAGCATAGCTCTGTCTCTTATTCCCTTTTTTTCAGTTAAATCCGGCTGTTCCAATAATTTCACCACTTCCTGAATTTCAAGAACCACAGGCAGTTTTCTTCCGATTTTAGGTAAATCAACATTAACAGTAATATCAGAATCTACAATATCTTCACCAAATAAATAACGATGGAAAAGACGAATCGTTGTGATGTTTCTGGCAAGGCTTGAGGAAGCCATCCCCATTTCATGAAGACAATTCATATACCCTTGAATATCCTTTTCCCGTACCTCATTTATATTGCTGATATCATATTTATCCAGATATTCCAGATATCGAAAAATGTCATTCTTGTAAGCTGCAATTGTATTCCCGGACAAGCCCTTATCAAGAAAAGCATGATCAAGGAAATTGTCAACCAGATACCTGAATTGTGGATTATTATCAAACAAGAAAAGGATTCTCTCTTCTCTCCTGGCCAACTGTTGTGTTAGGTCCGTGTCCAGGATATACTATGGTTTCATCAGGCAAACAAAGTATTTTATGTTGAATTGACTTTAACAACACCTGTTGAGAACCACCTGGTAAATCAGTTCTTCCAATACTTCCCTGGAAAAGTGTATCCCCCACTAAAATAAAATCCTCACCGGAAAAACTGACACTTCCTTTAGAATGTCCGGGAGTTGAATGTACAGTTAAAACAATGTCACTTGTTTCAATAATATCACCATCTAATAAATTCCCATCAGCAGGATTACAAGTATAGTTTTTTTCCATAAATTCAGAAAAATTTTGTTTGGAATCAACTAAACAGATTGCATCATTTTCATTTATGAATACTTGTGCATCAGTTATACCTCTGAGGATATTTACTCCTCCGATATGATCATAATGCCCATGGGTAATTAGAATTTTATCTAAGGTTAAATCTTTACTTTTCAATTTTTCTGCAATTCTCTCTCCCTCGAATCCAGGGTCGACAATAATAGCTTTCCTAGACCCAGGATCAGATAAAAGATAACAGTTTGTCTGCAGAGGGCCGACGACAATCTTATCAATATTTATATTATCCAAAATATGAACCTTTTACCCTAAATATATGCTTATTTACCATTTTTTAACATCCAAATGTGCTATGAGCATAAAGGATCTTTATCAAAAACTATTTTGGGGATTTATTTTTATCTTCTTCAGGAAGTAAATCCTCTGCCAGAGATAAGGCAATGCCGGAAAGCATGATCTCCGGTCCAAGTTGGGTAAAATCTCCTGACAGAAGAGAGGAATCAACATTGGAATAAAAAGAACAGGCAGCTCCTTTTTCAATAATCAGACCAGAAAGCCTGCCGTTATGTTCCCCCACAAAAGTGACTTCTCCCAACATCTCACTTACAACATAACCGGAACAAAAATGCAGCTGAAGATGAGTTGCATTGGTATATACAGAAATAAGATTTCCGGTTTGATGACCTATTTTTATATCCGGAAATATCTCAATGGAAACTTTTCGATTTTCAGATTCATTTTCCAGAACGAGCCGATAGGAGGTTTCAGTTTTTTGAAAAAACTGGTCAAGAACTTTTTCGATTCTTTTAAAATCTTTTTTTGTAAAATGAAATGGCATATTACCCCTTTTAAATAAAACTGGTAATAATAGTACAATATCAATCTTGTTTTTAATACCTTTAAATATAAATCAAATAAACTTAATTAGCAAATATTCAGCGTAGAAAGCACCTGCATAGTCCCCCCTCCAATCACAGCAACCGTTACATTATCATCTATTCTGGTAATAAAAATTTCTGCTGCCAAAGAGGCAATAATACCGGAAACACCTATGAGGATATTAATATCAATGATCAAACAGACAATGACCAAACTGGATACACAATAAGCCAGACTACCTTCCAGGGTTTTATCACCATAAATTTTATGATTTCCCCATATTTGCCCCATTATAGCACTGAATGCATCCGAGATAATGATAAACATCATGACGGTCTGAGCAATATTTTTGTCAAAAAGCAAAATTGACAAAAACAATCCCAGGAAAATAAAAGTTGCACCGGTTAGTCCATGTTTTTCATTATCTCTTAATAGAAAAAAAAATATTTTGTCAAAGAAGGCTGAGAATGAACTCCAGGTCCAACGTGCCAATTCCACTAATAAAGCAAAAAATATCAAAACTCCACATAAATAAAGCATTTCTTTACGGGAAGAAAAACTATATAAAATGGGTATGAGAATAGTAAAAAAATGAATTACTTTCCTCTTGATTTCACTAATGATGTGCATGTTACAATTGCTTTTCAGCATTTCTTTTAATATCATTCAGAGCTTGCATGTAATTATCAGTTTTGAAGATTGATGAACCTGCTACCAGAATATTTGCACCCTTTTTTACAATCTCCCCTGCGTTATTTTTATTTACTCCTCCATCAATCTCGATTTCAATAGTATGATCTAACTCCTCAGCCTTACTTTTTACCACAGGAATTTTATTTGCAGTTTCAGATATAAATGATTGTCCTCCAAAACCAGGATGTACAGTCATTATCAAAACCCGTTCAATAGAGGTAATACAATCAAAAATATCTTCTACATCGGTTTCAGGATTAATTGATATACCTGCTTCCATCCCTTCCTTATGTATTGCTGATGCTAATTTCCTGTTATCAAAATCAATTTCAGTATGGAATACAATTCCTTGCACCCCAACATTTTTATAATCTTTTATATACTTTTCCGGGTGCTGGATCATGAGATGAGCCCAGAATGGCAATTTGGTAATTTTTCTTATAGATTTTATCACCGGAGGTCCAAAGGAAATATTAGGTACGAAATTTCCATCCATAATATCAAGATGAATTCCATCTGCTCCTGCTTTCTCTACCCGTTTTATCTCTTTACTCAGACAGGCAAAATCAGCAGCAAGAATGGAAGGATAAATCTTGATATGATTCATCACTTTCTCCTAAAGTTTATTAATAACTAAATCGATTTTTTCCCCTTGTTCAACCTCTTTGCCCGGCTCTATTGATTGCTGCACAACTGTTCCTGAAACTAACTTATCAAAAGTGTCAGTGGTTATCCGACCCACTGCCAAACCTGCAGAACGAATAAGTTTCTTTGCCTGAGCCAGACTCCTTCCCTCAACCTCAGGGGTTATAAATCGGTCAGGTCTCCTTCCATTACTAACAATTATGTTAATCAAAGTATCCTTTTTTACCAGAGTACCTTGATCAATAGACTGATCAGCAACCACACCTTTAGGTTGATAGTTATTATATTCATAAAAAACTTCACCGACACCCAGACTGTTCTTTTCTAATATAAATATTGCATCTCTTTCTGATCTGCCAACTAAATCCGGTACAGATACTTTCTGTTCACCCGCACTGACAATTAAATATATCCGTCGCCCTTTTTTTACCTTGGTGAACGGAAAAGGACTATGGCTCAACACAATACCCTTTGGATATAACTCATTATATTTTTCTCTATCTTTAACAACTTTAAATCCTTTAGATTCTAAAAGGGCTTTTGCATCATTGAATTTCAATTCTGTAACATCAGGTAATTCCAGTTCATTTCCATGTTTGGTATACAGGGGCATAACAACCCAGTCCATGAGTAAAATAAAAATTATCAATACCAAAATTGTTGAGATTAATCCAATAAAAAAATTCTTCTTATTTCTAAACCAAGTACTTAAAGCATTCATACTTTTTACACCTTCTTTTTTAAACGTACCGCAAATGAACCATCAATATTATGTTGATCCGGCCAAGTCTTAACAAATCCTTGTTCTGTAACAACTGCAGGATGTACAAACTTTTTAGCATCTTCCACAGTAAAATTCTTGTTATCCTGTAAAAAACTCTCGACAATGTTCTCATTTTCCTCAGTAAGTAAGGTACAAGTACTATAAACAAGTATCCCCCCTGGTTTAATGTGAGATGCAGCAGCATTAATTAACTGTTTCTGGAGTTTAGCCAAATCCAAGACATATCGGTGATCTCTTAGTAATTTTATTTCACTTTTTCTTCTTAAATCCCCAAATCCTGAACATGGCACATCAAGCAGAATCTTATCAACATTTATTTTTAACGGTAAATATATAGCATCCGCAACAACAGGAAAAATTTTTTTAAATCCTAACCGTTTATAATTTTCCAAAACCTTTCTTATTCTGACCGGATGGCGGTCACAGGCTATGATTATAGCTTTATCATCTGCTAAATCGGCACAATGAGTTGCTTTTCCACCCGGAGCTGAGGCAGCATCTACTATTACCTCTCCCGGTTTAGGCGCCAGAAGATGCGGGGCAAACCCAGCACTTATATCCTGAATAGTAATATCTCCAATTTTAAAAAGTTTCGTGTTGATTATTCTATTCCCCCCCCTGCTCACAATCAAAAACTCTTCCAAAAGAGAAGATTTTCTGACAGAAATTTTTTCGGAAACTAATTTTTTAGCCACTATTTTACTATCAGATCTGGATTGATTAACTCGAACAGTAAGAATGGGTCTTCTGTTATTTGCTTGACAAAGACTGTTTGTCCTTTCCACCCCCAATTCTTTAATCCATTTTTCCACCAGCCATTCCGGATGTGCCCATTTTATGGAAAGTTCTGTCACTGGATCATTTTTTGATACCGGAATTTCTTGAATCTCTGGATCACGGATAATCCTTCGCAAAATACCATTTACCACCCGTCCCCAAAGTAATCCTTTTTTTTGAACTGCAATTCTAACTGTTTCATTCACCGAAGCATAATCCGGCACCTTATCCATATACATAATTTGATACAACCCAATATTGAGCACATATTTAATAATAACAGGCACTTTTTTCCAATCATCATTATAAGCCTGCTGAAGTATCCAATCAAGTTTTTTTTTCCAGCGCAGTGTTCCATGTACCAATTCAGTAATAAAACGCCTGTCCCTTAGATCAACTTGATTTCTTTTAAAATAATAATCAAGAAGAATATCGGAATAGCTCTTACTCTCTAAAACTCTACTTATTATATAAATTGATACTAATCTTGGATTTATTTTCTTTTTTACTGTCATTGGCCTCTATTCAAATTTTTCTCCATCAGCAATATGAGCTCCCTGGATAAAATCACAACAATCCATCTTTTTTTTGCCTTCCAGTTGAATTTCTTTAAAACGTACAATTCCTTTTCCGGTATTAACATCCAACCCATGTCGGGAAGCATTAACTATGGTTCCTGGTTTAAAATGATTACTACTATGCTCATCTAATACTTCCGCTTTAAACAATTTAACTCTTTTATTCCCCAAAAATGTAAATACTCCCGGCCTTGGAGAAAATCCCCGACTGAGATTCACTATATCATCAGCAGGATTGTTCCAGTTAATTTTACCCATTTCTGTATATATCTTTGGTGCCCTGCTGGATTCTCCTTTTTGAGGTTTTGGTGACACCTTACCAGTTTCGATCAAATCAACTGTTTTCACCAGAAGATCGGCACCTAATCTGGCAAGCTTATCATGAAGAGTACCCGCTGTATCATTTTTTTGAATTTTTAGAGATTCCTGAAGCAATATATTGCCTGTATCCACTTTCTTTTTTATTAAAAAAGTTGTTACTCCGGTTTGTTCTTCTCCTTTGATCAGCACCCACTGAATAGGAGCTGCCCCTCTATATTTGGGTAGAAGAGAAGCATGAAGATTCACACTGCCATAGGGCGGCATATTAAAAATAACCGGGGGAAGGATACAAAACCCTACCACTACAAAACACTCGACCCGAAAATTTTCTAATTCTGCAAGAAATGATTCATCTTTGAGATTTTCAGGCTGTACAACAGGCAGTCCCAGATCCTCTGCTACTTTTTTAACCGGGGATGGTCTGATTTTCAATCCCCTGCCCTTTCGACAATCTGGAACTGTTACTACTCCTCTAAGTTCATGTGAACTTTGTTGTAAGGATTTCAAACTCGGAACTGCAAAAGAGGGAGTACCCATAAAAACAATTTTCATGTATGCTACTGCCCCGACTTTTTATTAATTACCTGTGCCACTGAATTGCGGGAAAATTCTATCTTTACCCCTTCCGAGACCTTTACTATCAAGATATTATCTTTATCCCTTATCCCGGCTATGGTGCCAATCATCCCTCCTGAAGTCATAATCTTGTCTCCTTTTGCCAGTGAAGCTATCATAGCCTTATGTTCCTTCTGTTTCTTAGCCTGGGGACGAATCATGAGAAAATACATGATCACAATTATCAATATAAAGGGTAAAAACGCAACCAAGGGATTACCTCCCCCTTCAGCTCCCCCGCTTCCTGCCATGGACATCATTAGTAAAACATTAATCACAGTTACCTCCTTTAATTAGTTAATCATCTACTTCATCTGAAAATCTTCTCAGAAATTCATTTTTCCATTTTTTATATCTGTCATTTACTATTGCTTTTCTTGCTTTTTTTACCAGCTGTAGATAAAAATACAAATTATGAATTGATGCCAACCGTAATGCCAGAATTTCTTCTGCTTGAAAAAGATGACGAATATACGCTCTGGTAAAATTCCTGCAGGTATAACAATTGCATTCTTTATCTATAGGGGAAAAATCATCTTTGTATTCTGCATTTTTTAACACTATTTTACCCTCAAAGGTATACACAGTGCCATTCCTTCCGTTACGGGTTGGTATCACGCAATCAAACATATCCACTCCCCTGAATACAGCTTCTACAATATCTGCCGGTTTACCTACCCCCATAAGATATCTAGGTTTTTCTGCAGGCAGCAGATCTGTACAGAAATCAGTAATTTCGAGCAGGGAACTTTTCGGCTCCCCTACTGCAAGGCCTCCTACTGCATATCCATTAAAACCAATTTTTTTCAAATTATCAACACTTTTTTTTCTTATTTCTCTATAATTGCTCCCCTGTATTATACCAAATAACTGTTGACGCTGTCCATACAGGGGTTTAGTTTTACGGAATTGTTCTGCACATTGTTCCGCCCAGTTAATGGTGCGAACATTTGCCCGGTCAGCATCCTTTAAAGAACAAGGATAAGAAACACACTCATCTAACACCATCATAATATCACTGCCTAATATACGTTGAATATCAACAATTTTCTCCGGAGTAAAAAAATGATAGCTGCCGTCAATATGAGATTGAAAACGGACTCCTTTATCAGTTATTTTACGTAATCCTGCCAGACTAAATATCTGAAATCCTCCGCTGTCAGTAAGAATAGGCCGGTCCCAGGAAATAAACCGGTGCAATCCCCCGGCTTTCCGTATAATCTCTTCCCCTGGTCGCAGGAAAAGATGGTAGGTGTTACCCAGGATAATCTCAGAATCCAGTTCTTTTAACTCCCGGGGAGAGAGGGTTTTTACCGTACCCTGAGTTCCAACCGGCATAAAAATTGGTGTTTCTATACTCCCGTGAGAGGTTTTAAGGATTCCAGCCCGGGCTTTGGTATTTTTATCTTTATGTTCAAGTTTAAACATGCTGCCAATAATACTCTTTTAGTGAACTTCTTTCTGTATCTTAAACAATACTCGGGAACTGTCCAAAACAATTCGTTAAACGCTGAGTAAGCAAAGAAGTCGCTGAGTTCACAAAAATAAATATTTGATTACCAAATTTTTATCGCCTTTGAGTTTTCTTTGCGCTCTTTTCGTTTAAATTCTCTTGCTTATTTTTTAGACATCTACGATTCAGGATTTAAACATCTATAAACCATCACCCTTTTTTAAACAAATGATCAACCGCATCATTTACACTGAGAACTCCTTTAAGAGCGATTTTATTGTTTTTTCTTATTTTTTGCAAACTCACCTTTGGGAGGATCACCTGTTTAAAACCTAATCTTTCCGCCTCTGAAACTCTTTTTTCCATCTGAGAAACCCCTCTCACCTCACCAGTTAATCCTACTTCTCCGATAACTGCTGTGGATGACTCTATGGATTTATTTTTTAAACTGGACACTGTTGATAAGGCGATGGAAAGATCAACGCCTGGTTCTCTCAATTTTATGCCGCCAGCTGCATTAACAAAAACATCCTGATTTCCAAGTTTCAATCTGACTCTTTTTTCCAATACAGCCAGGATTATGGATAATCTTTTCTGCTCCACTCCAGTGCAGGTTCTCTGTGGTATCCCATAACTGGTAGGACTTACCAGCGCCTGCACTTCCACCATAAGGGGACGTGTGCCTTCCATACTCACAGTTACAACAGATCCGGGAGTGTTTTCCGATCGTTGAGAGATCAATAACTCAGAAGGATTCTTAACTTCTCTTACTCCCTGATCGGTCATTTCAAACAAACCAACCTCACTGGTGGATCCATAGCGATTTTTAACTCCTCTGAGTATCCGATACAGATGCTGCTGATCACCTTCCATTATCAATAAACCGTCAATCAAATGTTCCAAGACCCGGGGACCGGCTATACTGCCCTGTTTGGTCACATGACCAATCATAAAGATCGGAATTTGTACTTTTTTGGCACATTCAGTCAGTTTATATCCACAGTACCGTACCTGACTTACATTCCCAGGAAGACTCTCCAGTTCAGTGGAACTGAGAGTCTGAACTGAATCCACTACCACCAGATCAGGTTTCAAATCATTAATATGTTCAATAATACTGTCAACATCAGTCTCATCCAGCAGCAAATAATTACCGGAATCGATGGAAAGCCTGCGTGCTCTGATTTTTATCTGGGTTAATGATTCCTCTCCGGTTACATAAAGTACTTTTTTATCTTTCCCGGCAAGATGATGACAAATCTGCAATAGTAAAGTTGATTTACCGATTCCGGGTGATCCACCGATTAAAAATATTGATCCCTTTACAATACCCCCTCCTACCACGCGGTCAAATTCAGAAATACCGGTAACCATCCTGTGTTTATCAATAAGAGGAATATCTGATATGGAACTAACTCTGCTCTTTTGATAAGACTTAGTGGAAATTTTCTTCCCCTTTTTTTTTACTTCTTCTACAAAGGAATTCCATTCCCCGCATTCACTGCATCTTCCCATCCATTTAGGAGATTCATATCCACAAGACTGACATATATATGTTGTTTTTACTTTTGCCATATCATTCAACTAATATAAGAATGTTAAAATTCAACTACAACTTCTTTTTTCAAATACTTGCCTGATGCTTCCTCAAAACAAACTCCGAGAGTATAGGTGTTATTATTTTTCCCCTTGATAACAGCATTGATAACTTTTTTTGGTTTAAAATGATTTAAAAATACATTCAGAGTATAACTGGTTCCGGAAGGCGCTCCCAATACCATTTTATAACTGTTATTGTTAACATTCTCGGATATCACCCGTAGACCCTCTGCTGAATCACCCGATTCAGGTGGGTTAATATCTGGTATAGCAAATACACCACCCTGGTACCTAATTTCTACCAATACCTGTTCTTGAATAATAAAATCAATCTCTGGTATTACCAGACATGATTGATTATCTAAATTATATTCGTACTTTTTCCCATTAACAGTAACACTATTTATCCTTGTTGTAGGTGGAAGTACAGGTATAAAATCAACTTGAAGTTTATTCTGACCATCGAGCAGAAACCAGTAAATTATTTTTTTATCTTCTTTGATCATGTTGATGTGCAGAAAAGAATCTCCAACTCTGATATTTTCCACAGCAACCTCATTCCATTGAAATGGTAATGAGGGTGAAAATAACAGAGTATTGTCCGGGGCCGAGGGCTGAATTCCGAGCATGCCTTCAATGATGGGTTGAATCACCATAGTCTCTGACCAGCATTGATGACCGCATACCCCTGATGGTTTACACACTGCACCATGCAGCACTTCTTCTATATATCCCAGAGACCAGTTTTTATAAATCATAAGATTATCCATAATGTGCTGAAATCCCTGGGCAGGTTTATAATTTTTATACTCTGCCAGTGCTGTCCATCCAGTAAATAAAGGCCAGACACTGCCGGTATGATATCCCCGAGGATTAAAATGGTCACTTGCTTCACTGACAATTCTTACTCCCCAATTTGAAGAAAAATTATTAGATGCAATTCTGTCCAGAACAGACTGGGTTCTACTATATTCCTGAATTTGATTGAAATAAAGCGGAATGGTGGGCATAACCGTAACTTCAGTTTTAAATGTACCGTCTTCGTTAATGCTGTGATTGAAGAACCTGGTCCTGTCGTTCCAGAATTGTTGGTTGATTATATGTACAACTGTATCATGATCTTCTTTATATCGCTGAGATTCTGAAGTAAATCCGCATACTTCTGCCATATAAGAAGCCTGCTTTAAAGCAGCTGCCCAGCAGGAAGCTAAATAAAGAGTTGATTTTCCACCGTATAAATGTCCCCCCTCAACCCAGCCATGGCCCACATTTGTATTTTCAATCAGTTTATCATTATCAGTATCAGTGGAATAGCAGTAGTCTATAGCTTTTTTTATTTCTTCCCAGTTACTGCGTATGAATTTTTTATCTCCGGAATGATGCAGATAATCGCCGGCCAGGATCAGAAATAATGGGTTCGCATCAGAAGCATCATAATGCACTACCCCGGAAGTAGTTAATTCATGATATATCTTCCCTGATATATCCTGAAAATCAAGATACTGCCTTAATATATATTTAACTTTTTCAAAATCCCCATAATCATTCAAAGCAAATCCGCTCCATTCACCATCTCTGCCAAAATACCAGGCGTAGCCGGGTCTGCCGTTCACTTTATGGCCTCCGTCCCAGCCCTTAGCAGTGGTAGCATATCCTGCCACCAGAGACTTACCAATTCCGGGGGTATGAACAAAAAATTTATCTGTTCCGATCAATGCCCACTTAAATCCATTATTAAACTCCCGGTCTGGTGAAGTTATACTCAGTTTATTTTCCAGAAAATTCTGATAATAATTATAACTGCTTATATATACTGAATATGGTTCTTTAATGGTGCTGGAATAATAATCCTGACTTTGTTTTACTCCCTGATTACTGGATGATATAACCACATCAAATGAATCATTACTCTGAAGTAAAAATTCCGACATAGCATACACCTGAAATGTACTGCCGGGGATACCTGTAAGCTGATCATTGGTTAAACTGACTGAATCGAATTGACCAATTATATGTTGCCGGGGGACTTTATTTGTTCCGATGATAGATGAGAAATCACCTGAATCATCTTTAATAATATAATAATTTCCATTCCTGTTCCAGTCAAAATACAAGGTACTGAAAACACGGGAAGAGTAGGGCCACATATATCTTAAATTACTTTTAAAACGGACATAAAAATGCAGTGGATTTTCACCGCTGTAATCATAATGTATCACTCCCACCGGATCTGTAATGTCAGCAGTGATTGTTTCAGTCAACCTGCTTTCCCCTATGGTGTATATACGGCTGAACGCATGCGGATCAAGAGAAATCTCCGGATTTTTATTAGAAAGCCACTGTATATCTTCATCAGATGAAAATCTGTATCCGGTTTCATAATCCCGCAAAGCCATAACCGGATGCACCCAGATCTCCTCAATACCTGCTTTCTCTTTTCCCATAATGACCATTCGTTGTCCAGACATATCCCAGGGATAATCTGCAGCTTTTTCCCGTGTTAGAACCATCTCACTTTTCTTATCCTTCCAGGGGAAGGAATCGGGATAATGTACAGTATCAGTATCTGATGAAAATTTTTGCACTGTATTATCATCCTGATGCCAATAGTGTACCTCCCCTCCGATCGTATCAGTTACATAACCAATCACATTATGGAAAAATAACTCTAAATGCTGCTGATTGTAATTCGCAGTTGAAAAGTTTATATACGATCCGATGGAAATAATCTTACCATTTCCCTTGCTGTACTCTAAAATCAATCTTTTATCTTCTTTCAATCTGATATAGGCCCGGTCAACCGCAACAGTTTTACCATTGACCTTTTTCCTGGGTCTGAAATAGCCTGCCTGTCTGATTAATGTATCGCTGTGAGGATTAAAAACATAGGCCCCGCCATACATTTTGTTAAAAATGGGATGAGAACGAAAAGCATGAAATCCTCTTTTTCTTCCATACCCTTGGTCTTTTACTTCAATATATGTGATCTGAGGTTTGTAGTGTTCTAATCCCAGATCCGGTAATAAAGTAAATGCATTCTGGGTAAGGAGCAGATTCCCCTGATCATGTATATACTTCTCAATTGCATTCATCGCTGCGGTATGAATACCTGATTCAGAGAAAGCACCTGTGTCCGGATCATGAATCCAGACCAGATCCAGATCAGATAAAACAGAACTGTTTTGAGCAATTTCCTCAAAACTGATTTTTTTACTATCATAATAGGTATGATCTGTTAAAAATGAATATGCTGCAGTGATCTCTTTTTGATGCTCAACACTGCTGCGAGTCACAAATGCAATACTGATTTTCCTGTGAGAACAGTCTGA
>JAWODZ010000067.1:0-53074 GCA_046483025.1 bacterium | reverse complement strand
CACAAAAGCAGCTGAATAAAGGCAAAACCAAACAGGCAATAAATCAGCTCAACGCTTTTCTACATCAGGTTACTGCCCAGGAAGGAAAGCACTTAAGCAAAGAGGCCCATGATTTGCTTAAGTACAATGCAGCGTATTTGATTGAAAAGCTGGAGGAGTGAGTATAGACATTTTATCGAGAAGCTAACCTTCTCCCAGAAGGTTAGCTTCTTGTTTCGTACCATTCAGAGCCGAGTTGGCTAAATAAGCAAAAAATTGTCAGTCTGAGTTCATCGAAGACTGACAATTTACATATAATAATATCCATTAAATTTGCTCGGAATTACATTTTTATTTAAATTAATCTATTCCTATTCCCCAATAGGGATTTAGGGAGACTCATGAGTTAATAATATACCAGAGAGTATTTGAAATAAATGAATAAATCAAATATCCAAAAAGCCATTTTTATTATATTGTTTTTTTATGTAATTGTTGGGGAATCCTTTTCCCAAATCAGCGACGAAGAAGCAAGGGCTGATCTTAATCGGCTATACTCAATAAATGTTGAAGTATGGGAATTTAATTCTAATATACAGCTATTGAAAAATAAAATCAAAAATAACCCTGATCCTTATGTGGCTATTATTCGTGATGAAATAGCATTACCAGAAGATGACAGTTTAACTCAAACATCTATAATGAAAAAATATGCACGTAGGATGGGTATGTTAACTTTTATTGAAAATGAAGAAGCTATGGATATATTAGAACAGCATTATTATGAGTCTAAAAAAAGACTGAAAAGACTGGATTCTGAATATGATGGTGCTATACAAAATTCAGAACCTCGTGAGAAAAGAATGTACCTTAATAAGCTTGCTTCAATAATGCGTGGTATAAATTATGGGATTATTCAATCATTTCTTCATGATGAATTTAATGGTATAATCTCAGATTGCCTTGAAAGACTCAAAAACGGAGAGGTAGGCTTACAACGTTTAATTCTTAGTTATTTATTAAAGGTAGCACCCAAAGGAGATCCTGCTGTCATATCCCATCTTGTGCCTCTATACCATGATAGTTCTTACAGTAATTCCACTCTGCATGAAAATACATTATTAGGCCATATTATTGAAACCAAAGAAGAAAATCTTGATGATTCGGATTTTATAAGTAATCTTATATTCCGTATACAGGAGGCATATGATAAAGGCTGGATCGATAACCACGGCATAGCCAACAGCTTGACCAAAAAACTGGAACATGCGCAAAAGCAGCTGAATAAAGGCAAAACCAAACAGGCAATAAATCAGCTCAACGCTTTTCTACATCAGGTTACTGCCCAGGAAGGGAAGCACTTAAACAAAGAAGCCCATGATTTGCTAAAGTACAATGCAGAATATTTGATTGAAAAGCTGGAGGAATGAGAGAACAATCTATAAGTTTTTAACCTTCAGAAGAACGTATCTTGCATGAAGTGAAGGATTCGAACCTTCAAGAGTTATTAATACAAAGTCCCCCTTTCCCAAAGGGGGATCCAGGGGGATTGATAAAAGAAGGGGCCACCCTGACAGGGTCTCGACCCTATGACCTTTGGGTTAAAAAAATCTTCCCCAAAAAATAAATTATTTCAAAAAATCATTGTCAAAAAACACAAAATTTTTTATATTTATTCAATACATTTAAACAAACAGCAAAAGGAGAATTAATTAATGAAAAATTTACAGCTGAGTAACTCTTCAATCTCTATCAATCATACCTGGAAAACCCTGATCCTCTTTTTTATACTGATGACCTCCTCTCAAGCTCAGGATATAAAACGTATTACACCTAAACTGATTGATCTGGGAGAGGTACAAGAATATACCGAAATTTCAGACAATATAATGTTTATTAACAAAAGTGATCACCAAATCAACATAAGTAAAATAAAATCAACCTGTGGATGTACAACCACTCACTCCAATCAAACCAGCATTATGCCAGGAGATACAGCTGTTGTTGCCTATACCCTCAATACTGCAGGATACAGAGGAGTGATAAGAAAACAAATTACCATTAATTTTAAAGAAAAAAATCTTGATCCGGTTTCCTATACACTGCAGGCCCAAATAAACAGG
This sequence comes from bacterium, assembly GCA_046483025.1. Taxonomy (GTDB): domain Bacteria; phylum Zhuqueibacterota; class QNDG01; order QNDG01; family CAYUAG01; genus CAYUAG01. Next base: position 50,972 of record JAWODZ010000067.1, on the reverse strand, counting down.
TTATTTGAGGTACAGCCAAGCTATCTGCATTACGCCAACTTAAATTATAATCCGGATACAACTGTAAGCAGCATACTTACCCTCATTAATGAACAGGATAAAAAAATCATCATAAAAAAAATACATTCTGATAATAAATCTATTAAAATTAAGCCTACTTCTTTTACCATAAAACCAAAAAGTAGTAAAAAAGTCACCATAGGATATACTCCTGCACAGAAAGGATATAACCTGAGTTATATAATAATTAGGTCAGATTATTCTCTTAAACCAGAACTCAAAATTTCAGTCTTTACTAATGTTGACAAGTTTTAATAAAAATATTTTTGTTAGAATTGTCTGCATTGCAGTGCTCAGTCTGATTATAGGTATAGTAGTCAACCAAATACATCCCCGGGGAATACCGCTGCGATTACTGATCTTCAGTTTTAAAGCAAATTCTGTTCAAAAAGGATGGCAACCAATATCAACAGATTCCAGTTTTGTCCATTATTTACAGGGCTCGGCTCATTTTTTTGATATTCGCCCCCGGGAACAATATAGGCTTGATCATATTAAAAATGCACAGTCATTACCGTTTTATGAATTCATAAACAGTCCAAAAGCTTTCAACTTACCTGAAAAAAAATCAGTTATTATTCTCTATGATTTTAACCCCCTCTCCTCTAAAGCTCCAATCATGATCCAGCAATTAAAATCTATGGGTTATAAACACATCTTTTTTCTCAGAAATGGGTATTCAGAGTGGCTTGAATATGATTTTCCTACTAAAAAAGGAGATGGAAGGTGAAACAACAGCTTAAAAAATGGGTTGCACTCTTTCTCCGTTTGGGATTCGGAGTTCTCTTAATTTTTTCCTCTTTTCATAAAATCATGCATCCCTGGGATTTCTCTTTTGATGTAGAAAATTATAGGATTGTTGGTGAGGCAGTTTCACAATTAGCAGCTGTTTGGCTCCCCTATTTTGAACTTCTATTGGCCTTATTTTTAATCTCTGGAATTTGGTTGCAGGCAGCGGTAATAATGAATTTTTTATTAATGCAATTATTTTTTATTCTGATTCTTCAAGCCTTTATCAGAGGATTGGACATCAATTGCGGCTGCTTTTATTCCGGAGAAGGTAGTCCTATCGGTCCCGTTAAAATAATCGAAAATATAGTTTTTTTAGGATTCAGTTTGATGTTACTGGTTATACATAAACAATTATCCTCTGAGCGAACAAACTGATTGATTATAACCAAAATTTTCATTATACTTTTATTTACCCATGAACAGTACAGCAAAAAAAACCTCAGGCGGATGTTTTCTCTGGAAATGGAAAGATGAAGAAATCACTAATCCAAGAATTCTGCGGTCACACCTGGACCAGCTTGTAAAACAAGGATTTTCAGGAATCTTTACCAATATTGGAAATTCCCGCTATGATATCAATAATCCCAGAACGTTACGATTAATTTCGCAAGTAAGCCAATGGGCACGAAAACGGAATCTTGACTTTCTTCTTCAGATAGATCCCAGACAAAATTCCCGTCCTTTAATCTACAAAACCGGTGAACGAACCAAGAATATCTTACTTACCCGTAAACCACATTTACCAGTGGAAAGAAAAAATCTAAACATCATTAAAATAAAAGACCGCACTTTCCACCTTAAAATAAGCTATTCCGATAAAATTCCTACAACTCTTTTACAGGATAAGGCTTTATCCCTTGAACCCCACTCTCTGGAAAAAGTATTTTTATTTCAGTTATCAAAGGGAACAATTGTAAGGAATTCCATCAAAGATATAACCCATAAAATCTGTTTTTCTGCCAATATTGTCAATAATTGGGTGGAAATATTCGGAATTGTAAATGTTCCCTCTGACCAAAACTGGTATGTTGCTGTTTTTCCCAAATTCAACACCAATATGTATGATTTTGCCGGAAGAGAGAGTAACGATATTTTACTTGAATATATAGAAGATATTTTTGATGCTTTTGTTAATTTGGATGGAATTATTTGGGGAAAAGAAGATTTCGGATATATTTCCGGTATTAATAGAATTCCAGTAAGTCTTTCAATTTATAATTCCTTTACTGCCGAATACGGGTATGACCTTCGTGACTTTCTTTTATCTCTGATATTAAAATTGAACGATAACTCCCACATTCAAGTCCGGCTTGACTATTATAACTTACTAATGGAATTGATATATGATGGTATCAAGGAATTTCACTGCATGCTAAATAGTTTTTTTCATGGTGTTGATATCAGTAACTATTATTCCAGGCATACTCAAAATCATGTTAATTCATCCTTATTAGGGGGTAATGTAGACCCCTGGAAATCACTTGACAGATCTACTATAGTTTATTCAGAGACTACCAAAACTAATAAGAGCAAAGTAAAACCTGAAATTCTTTTAACGACCCTGATTATTGCAAAAAGTTTATCAGCCCATTCCAAAAAGAAAAAAGTATATCATAAAATCGATCTTTCTGTTATTCCCTTAAAAGAACTTTCTTTATGGTTGGATCTTATGTCTCTTTATTCTGTTGACTTTTTACTGGATGATGAAGATATAATATCAAAATCATATAATAAGAAAAATTACAGCAGCTATAATAAAAAAATCAATAAAATTAAAAAAATTACCGGATTCAATCTTCCTGAGAGTGATTATGCTTTTATTTTTCCGATTGAAACAATCATGGCAAGTGATTTATCCCGGGATAAAAAAGCTATAAACTGTATATACCAACTCATAGCAGAATTCATTTTAACCGGGATACAGTTAGATGTAATATCTCCTGTTTTATTAAAAAATGGGAAAATTACAGACAAGGGCTTAGAAGTTGGGCTCAGACATTACAAAGGTATCATTTATCCTTTTCCGGATATTCTGTGCCCCCAAGTATTGAATTTACTTCCATCTCTGGAAAAATCAGATGTCCAGGTTCTCCTAGGCGGAAACCCCAGATTTACCACTGATTCAAAAATTATTGATCGCAGGTTTAATAATGTATTTGATCCCTATAACCCAAAATCATCATTTTTCAGTGAAAACGGAATCAAACCTTTATTAAAACTGCCGGATAACTGTATAGGTAGTGTTATCAGAAACAATAAAAAGGAATATATTCTATTAAATCCGGCCCGATACGGTAAATCTCTTGAAGGTCAGGTAAACTATAAAAATTATTCTTTTACCCTATCCGGGGAACCTTCTCTGGTGATATATGAATTATCAGGCAAGGGGAAATTTAGCCGGGTTTTATAAATTCAGTTTTCAAATCAGAAGGGGATATCTGTTTTATCACTATGTGAAAACTGAGGAGATCATATAATTCGGATATATATTTCTACCTTTATCTCAGCACTCCGTATAATCAATCCCATCTGATACAGACATCAATAACAAGCATCACCAGAACTAAAAAAGAGCTATCTTCAACAAATCTTCTTACATTACCTATCAAGTACCTTTTTGATTAATAAAATTACAAATTATCTGAATAGCTGCGCCTTACCCATACATTGCCATTAATTCCTGCAATCTTTGTTTGATATCAATATAATTTTTACATACTGCTACACAGCCATAACAGGTACTGCAGGCTGACAGACCCTTTTGGAAAGGAATTTCAACAATAGTATCCCGGGCCTGGTAAAAATTTGCATAACAGGCAGCATACATATGAGTACGCATCAGATCCGGGATATCCACTCTTTTAGGACAGGTAGGTATGCATTCTCCACACTGCTCACAGTATCCCAGAGAATATTTAACATTTCTGTCATCCAGAAATTGTTTCTCTTCCGGAGAAAAATTCAAATTTGTAGCTACGGAAAAATCTTCTTCCATTTCTTTAAAGTTAGTGTACCCGGGAATGGCTGTGGTAATAAAATCATTCTGCAGAGCCCATTTCAACATCGCAGTATGTAAAATTCCTCCCTTATAATACTTTTGCTGTGTTTCCGGCAGATTTTGTTGATACCAATACTGGGAACATTGGGTCTTCATTGCAACCAAGCCAATCCCCTGTGCAGCTGCTTTTTTCAAAATATTTATAAATTCTGAATTTTGACTCATAGCATAATTATAGGAAGTTAAAATCACCTCATAATTGTTTGTATCAGCTGCATTACTGATGAGCTCAGTCATATTGGTGTGAGTGGAAAAACCAATAAAGCGAACCTTACCCTCCTGTTTTAGTTGATCAAAAGCCTGAAGTATCCCCGGATTATTAAGCCAGTTAAGATTCTGAACATTATGAGAATATAGAATGTCAATATAATCTGTATTAAGTCTTTCCAGACTTTCATTAGCACTCTTCAGGTATGCTTCTTTTGCTTCTGAAGTTGACATATCACGCTGTTTGTGAGGAATATATACTTTGGTGGCAATAATCACATTTTTACGCACACCCAACTCCCGGACAGCTTGTCCCACCACTTTTTCATTTTGTCCCCGCTGATAACTGGCTGCTGTATCAAAATGACGCACCCCTATTTCATAGGATTTTTTTATCAGCTCCTTACTGTTTGAGTTCATTACCCCCATATTGACAACAGGCATTTTAATCTTGGTTTTCCCCAAAGTACGATAAATAATATTACGATTGATTTCCTGATTTCGGGAAAAAAATTTACTTGTGGTAAGATTCATAATCCCGAGTGAAGCTATGCCAGCAGCACTTTTTGAAAAAAATTCTCTTCGATTAACAGATGATTTCTTTTTTTTCATAATGTATCTCCTTAAAATATCACATGTTTTCATATTTTTCTTTTTCAAATTCCAGTTTATCCGAAATATATTTCATAATATCTTTTAAAGCAATAATCCCCACCAAGTTACCGTTATTCACCACCATTAATCTGCTGTTATCAGACTTTCTGATTAATGAAAGTGCATCCATAGTATCTTTATCAGGATGTATGGTTTCCGGTTCAGAACACGATTCTATAATCTGTTTAACTGTTTTTTCTGACCATTGATCTCTGGGAACTTTTTTGACATTCTTGGTGGTGATACAGCCTTTAAGCTCTCCATTATCAACAACCGGGAACAGTTTAAAATGATATTGATATATATAATTTTCCACCAGTTCTTTAATCGAAATTGCAGAGCTAACTGTAACAACATTTTTTGTCATGAAATCCCTGACCTTTTCACCCTGAAGAAGATTTTTTATCAGAACTCTCCTGTAGGAAAGTTTGGATGCATTTCTAATAAATAATCCGATTAAAAACCACCAGAGTCCGCCTACCAGATTACCCATCAGAAAACTGATGACCCCTAAAAAAATTAAAAAAAATCCAAAACTGGAACCAAATGCTGAGGCCACTCTGGTTGCCCAGCCAAGTTTACCTTTCCATGCCCAGAGTATGGATCTCAAAACTCTGCCCCCATCCAGAGGAAAAGCCGGAATTAAATTAAACCCGGCCAGAATAAAATTAATCATCCACAGGTAGTGAACAACCCCGATAAATATTTTAGATATACCTGAATTTACAGTCAGCAAATAAATACCCAGAAGTATAATACCGATACTTATACTTGCCAGTGGTCCGGCTATGGCCATAAAAAATTCTGCCTTGGCACTTTCCGGTTCTTCTTTCATTTCTGCAACCCCTCCAAAAATAAACAAGGTTATACCCGTTATGGGTAACCCGAATTTTCTGGCTATCAGAGAATGGCTCATTTCATGAAGAATTATTGAAATAAAAAGACCAAGAGCTCCCAGAATTCCCATTATTATATAAGTCTGGGTGCTGAGGTCTTTATAATAATGTGGAAAGAGGCTTTGAGCCAGAGTCCATGAAATCAATGTAACTATTATTAACCAGCTTATATCTATTCTTACCCTAAAACCGAATAGTTTAAACAAGGTTACTCTTTTACCAAACATATATACCTCCAATTGTAAAGAATTAAAATCACTGCAAACAAATTTCTTTTGAAAAAAAAAGAACAGTTTATTTATTTTACTTGTTTTTTTGTAAAATCAGTCTGAATGCAGACGCCCGCACAGTATTTACATACCCTGTTCCCGGAATTATACCTATTATCGTAAAAAGTAATATGCATTGTATAATTGAGTTAAGTGCTACCAGAAGGAATAGGCTGACAAAATAACCATGAGTCATGTTCCAGCTTTTCTTTACAGCTTCCCAGGCATTCAAATCTTCTTCCAGCATTACAAGAGAAACAAAAAGTAGCTTTACATATATGTATACTCCCGGAATAATGAACAGGAGAAATGCAAAAAATTTTATACAGGCAAGCAGAATATGAACACATGCAATGTAGATCAATGAAAGTACGGACTTCCCTTTTCCCTTTTTATCCTTGGTAGCCCAGTTTGCGATCATGAGCAGAATAACTGTTGCCAGAGCAATAAAGGGAAATACAATAGCAGTGGTTTGCATTATTCTATTTAATATTATTCTTATTTTATATTGGATTGTAATAGAAAGTAGTTTAATTTGTTCAGTATCATTCTGTATTATAGCCGAGGTCAGCTGCGTTGCTGTTGTATTAAAACTCTGAAATTCTGAACTGACTAAAATCCTGGGAATAATCTCAAAAACAAAAATAAATAAAGATACAATACAGATAGGTATCCACCATTTTTTAAATGATCGCCAAGCAAGCTTATAACTTTCTAAAAATATATTATTTTTATTATTCATATCAAATTTTATTATTATTTAATATGAGTAGTATAACAAATCTCAGAAAAATAAGCAAGAGTTATTTGTTATCCATGTAATACTCCTCAGAAAATTTAAAATCAAAGATACCGGATCAAATAACATTTTTTTCTTGACAAATGTTCAAAAACAAGTTACTTTAATACTATCTTTAAAAAATTATTGGAGGGTAAAATGAAAAAATTTCAACTACTTTTAATAGTAATACTTTTGTTAGGTTCTATGGTTGCTTATTCCCAAGATTTAGATAAAACTATTACTCAGTATCAAAAAAATAATGCCACTGGATATCTTCAGCCGCTTGCAGATGCCTTTGGCGCTAATCTTAACAGCGGTTTAAGTCGTTCAGCCCATATAAGTAAATTTGGCTTGCATATTGGTCTTTCTTTACAGGCTATGTATTCTCCCATACCTGATGATAAAAAGAAATTTATCCCTGAAGGTGCAGATTTTGAGGTTCCGACAATTTTTGGATCTGAAAGTAATTATAATGAATATCTGGATGGTTTATGGGATACTGATTTCTTTCCACTGGCTGTACCTCAACTCACTATCGGCTCTTTAATGGGAACAGAGGCCACAGTACGGTATTTTGCTTATGAAAACAAAGAGATTGGTGAGATCAAACTATACGGATGGGGATTACGCCACAGTATCAGCCAATACATTCCTCTGTGTCCCATTGATATTGCAGCCGGCTTTTTCCAACAGAAATTTTCTATAGGAAGTTATGTTGAAGCAAATGCCCTCTATTACGGGCTTCAGGTAAGTAAAAAAATCAGTGTATTAATGCTGTACGCCGGAGTGGGGGGAGAAAAATCAACCCTTGATCTTAATTATGAATTTGAAGATAGTGGTGATAAAATATCATTTGATCTGGATGGGGAAAATAAAACCCGTATGACAATCGGAGCCGGTCTGGACTTTAAATATATTAAACTTTATGCTGACTATCACTTGGCTCCCCAGAACGTATTTTCCGGTGGTATTGGATTCGGATTTTAAGTATTAGTAAAAAGTTTTAACAATAAAAAAAACCACCCTTTTCCCAAAGGGTGGTTTTTTTGTTTGAAAAAATCAGCATTATCTTGGTCCCGCAGGCAAATTTTCATGCAAATATCTGGTTAAAAGCTCTCGGAGATGGAGAGTTGTATTTTTACCCTCATAAATACCGTGAGACCTGTTAGGGTAGGCCATCATGGTAAATGGTTTGTTGAACTTTATTAATTTGTTTATCAGTCTCTCCGTACCCTGATAGTGAACATTATCATCCCCGGTTCCGTGGACTATTAAAAGGTTCCCTTTCAGATTTTCCGCATAAGTAAGAGGGGAGCCCTTTTTATATACCTCCGGATCTTCCTGAGGAAGACCATTGTACCGTTCCTGGTAGATGGTGTCATACAAACGCTGATCCGGAACCGGTGCAACCGACATTCCGGTGTGATAGATGTCCGGATACCGAAACAACGCATTCAGAGTGGCAGAACCTCCTCCACTCCATCCCCAGATACCAATTCGATCCTGATCTATAAAATCCCATTCCCTTATTTTTTTTGCTGCTGCCGCCTGATCTGCAGCACTTAATACCCCTACTTTCTGGTAAATACATTTTCGCCACTCCCGTCCCCGAGGTGAAGGAGTGCCCCGGTTATCCACCGTAATCACAACATACCCTTTCTGGGTCAGCATCAGATGCCAGAGATAGGTACTGCCTCCCCAGCGATCCTGGGCTGTCTGTCCTGCCGGTTCACTGTAAACATAAAACAAAAGTGGATATTTTTGGGAAGCATCGAAATTATAGGGTTTCAGCATCATACCGTCCAGCTCAACTTCATCAATATCAACTCTAAAAAATTCTGCCGATTCTCTTTTTAAAGCCTGAACATTTTCAATCAGTTTCTTATTGGACACCAGAACTCGTACCCTTTTATGAGAGGGTAACCGAACCAAATCGGTCACTGGTGGATTATCAGCAGTGGAATAGGTATGAATAGCCCATCGAGCAGAAGGTGAAATTTGATAGCGGTGATTACCAGGCTGATCCCGGGGAGTGAGTTTTTCCGCTTCTCCCTGTCCGGTAATTCTTTTTCGGTAGAGATATCGCTGAGTGGGATTATCCGGAGAGGCAATGAAATATACCCATCCCTGATCTATGTCGATACATTGAATTGAAATAGCATCATACGCACCTTTGGTGATAGGCTCCATTTCTTCTCCGGAACGATCTATACTATACAGATGTCTCCAGCCATCCTTTTCACTGATCCAGGTAAACTTTTGCCCGTTTTCCAGCCACTTAACATCATTGCACACATCTACCCAGGCTTCGTCCTGCTCTACATGAACAGTATGCACCTCACCTTTCTTTATATCGCAGATCATCACTTCATTTTTATTCTGTAATCGATTAAGGTGTTGAATCATTATTTCTTCCGAATTATGCGCCCACTCCATACGGGCAATATAGTTATTACGGGGATCTCCTGGTACTTTCATCCACACTGTTGTACCTCCGGTGGCAGATACTACTCCTACTTTACAGGCTGAATTGATGGTACCTGCTTTAGGATACTGGACAGGAATAATTTTTGGGTAGAGAGAATCAGTATTGTTTATCATATAAAATTCACCCACTCCCTCAGCATCAAGCTTCCAATATGCTATCTTTTTACCATCCGGACTCCACCGAAAACCGTCCCGGCAGCGGAATTCTTCTTCATATACCCAGTCAAAAGTTCCGTTGATTATTGTTTGAGATCCGTCATGAGTTAATTGTGTTATTGTATGATTAGCAAGGTTTTCCACAAAAATATTATTTTCCCGTACATAGGCAACCTTTTTCCCATCCGGAGAAAATTTAGCAAACATCAGAGTAGAAGGATTAGCATCCACACCCAATTTTTCAAGTTCCCAGGTCTTTAAATTCAGCATCCAGTAATCACCGCGCGTATTGCGTCTCCACACTCTTCTGGTGTTAGTAAAAATCATGACCTGCTTTCTATCAGATGACCAAATGTAATTTGCAATCCGTAAGGGTGTTTCTTGATCTTCGGGAATAAGTTTTTCTGCTGAGACCAGCACTTTACGCTTCCCTGATTCCGGTTCGTATTTAACTATATCCCGTCCTCCCTGCTCATTTTTTTCCAGGGTGGTATAACCGGTGCCATCCTTTAACCAGCGGACAGGACCAAAACGTTCTGAAGAAAAATCTTCTGAACTGAAAATACGTTCCAGGGTAAGCAACCCTTTTTCTTCAGTTTGACTAAAACAGGATGACATAATAAGGATAATTAAAATTAAAGAAAGGATTCTTTTGAGATATTTCATAGATTCCTCCATGTGATTACTTTTTAAATTAAACTGTAAATCCGTTTAAAAATAAAATTTATATTCATACCCCGATCTCAATACTAAATTTATACAGCAACCCAGATAAAATTGATTTGGAATCAAGTATTTTTTGGGTTTCAATCAAGTGAAAAAAATCTTCAAAGGGCATTGATACCCTTTCCAGAAATTCAGTGGAATCCGGATTGGTTTTTCCGGTATGCTCAAGTTCTGTTCCCAGAAAAAGGGTTGTATATCCTGTAGAATAGCCTTCAGAGTGCGCATAGTAGAGTAGTTTCTTTAAATTGTGAGGCCGATATCCGGTTTCTTCCTCACATTCCCGAATAGCAGTTTGTTCAGGAGTCTCGTTCTCATCAATTAAACCTGCCGGAACTTCCAGGGTGTATTTCTGTACTGCATGTCTGTACTGACGAATTAAATAGAGCTTTTCATTTTTATCAACAGCAAGCACAGCAGCAGCATCCCTGACCTGAACTATTTCTCTTTTTCCGGTACTTCCATCCGGCAAATTTATGGTCATTTTTTCTACAGCAAGATAATCTCCCTTGAAGACTGATACAGTACTGCGGATATGATTAAATGTTTTGGATATCATGACTATCTTCTTATAAAAATATTAAATAATGTTTATTCATTAGTGTATTGTCCTTAAGATTACAAAAATATCGGTACTGATTCCTAACAATGCATGCAGTATAAAAGGATACAATATAGAACGAGTACGAAGGGCAAGGTATCCAAAAACCAATCCTCCAATAACAGCTCCCATGGTCTCTCCAAAAGGTTTACCGATATGAACAATTGTGGATGGTATGGTTTGAATCAGAATAGCAACAAGAGCACCATATTTTTGTTCAAGTCCAAAGAGCATAACCCCCCTGAAAAAAAATTCCCAGCTGATATAATAAACAAGATAAAAAAGTTCGATTATTATTATATAATTTATATTACCCGTTATCGATTTTGCCAGAGGATATTCAATCTGTACACTTGCAGTCCCTGCTCCTATATACATTAACCCTAAAATAATGGGTATACTGAACAAACAAAATTTCAAGCCAAACCTACTATCTCCCTTTTTAAAACCATAGTTGATAAGTTTATCTTTAAAAAAAAATTTTATAAAGATAAAAGGGACTACAAACATCAGGATAAAAGCGCATAAATATTCATATACTGTGCTGTAGAAATCCTGATTCCATACATTTATCAGATTTCCAAAAGATTTATTAAAAAAATCCTGTTTTCCAAAATATACCCAAAGGGTAAGAAGCACAGGAACGATTAACAATATCCAGGAGGTTTTATCCCATGTGCCAATGAGAGTTTTAATAGAAATTTTGGTGGAATGAGCATAGTTATTAGTTCTGTTAACTTTTTTCATGATAATTTACTTATTTTAATAATGATTATTAAATTTACTCTATTATTTGCAAGAATTATTCCGGTTATATAAATTTTTAAGGTTTCTCAAGAATATTTTTATTTTTGGCATCCGCCCTTTTTAAAAGCAAAGCAAAAATCAATCCCAAAAAGCCTAAACAGGCAAACATGATCTGGCTGGCTGTATAATTACCAAACCTGTCCCTCAATATTCCGTTTACCCACGGGAATAAACCCAATCCAATATTCTGTAACATGGTCATTAAACCAAAAGCTGTGCCTATTTTCTTTTTGGATACAATCAAGGGAATTGAAGGCCACATTGCAGCTGGAACCAGAACAAAAGCAGCACCAAGAACAATCATTACAACTACAGGATTTATATGGGTTATGCCCAGTAACAGATGAGCCGGAATCATCATTAATGAGCCAATGATCATCAAAGTAGCCCTTTTGCCAATTTTATCCACAAGTCTGCCGGTAAAGGGGGCAAAAACCATAGAAGCAAAAACAATAATCCCAGCCAGGCCAGGAGCTGTAGAAAACATATGAATAATGTTTGAAAAAACTTGATAAAAAAAGCCGCCTTCACCTGCTGCCTCCAGGGGCAGGTTCCATTTATCATGGAAGAAATCCACAGCCAGATGCTGAAAAGGGAAAATGGCACCATAAAATGTCATACATAAAAAAGTTATATACCAGAAAGAAGGATTAAATTTAGTGATATCAGAAAATACTATCTTTTCTTCTATCTCATCTTCTTTTAGATCGAGAACATGTTCTCCGCGTTTATCCATGACACAATATATCAGATTACATAATAGTGATAATAAACAAAAAATAGCTCCGGCCCAGAGTGCATAGGTATAATGACCAAAATATTCTGCTATCAAGGCTTCAGTATTATAGCTGAACAGTGAGCCGAGTCTGCTTACTGTCAACACAATACCAAATGCCATGGCAAGTTCTTTTCCTTTAAACCATCTGGAAATAATTGAACTCTGTGCAACAATCAGGGTCTCAGAACCGGCTCCAAAAACAAACATGCCAATATAGAGTATCCAGATATTAGGAGATAAAGCTATAGTAACCGCACCAATAACAATGAAGGAGGAAAAAAGCAGACTGGATTTACGAGTTCCTATTCTATCAATAAGAATTCCACCAATGAGTAAACACAAAATTGCAGCAACAGAATAGATGGTTTTTGTAGCACCAAAGGCAGCCCGGGAAATATGAAATGATTTGATCAGAATGGGAGCTATGGCGGAAAGACCATCATAAGCAAAATAAGTACCATAGGATAAAAGGCTGACAAATATAAGAATGGTAAAACGAAACAAGCGGGTACCGGGATGGAACTTTTTTGATTTTTGTTCAATCTTTGAATTATTATTCATAGTTCACCTCCCAATTAATTGCAAAATTAAATTTAAAAATTACAATTTTTCAACATCCTGGATAGTACCTACATTAAGTGGTCCGGTCTGCAAAGTTCTTATTGCTTGAACTGCAGCCCAGGCAGCAGAGAGAGTAGTTAAAAATGGAACATCATGAGCTATGGCAACTCTGCCTATCTGATATTCATCAGATCTGGAGATTTTACCCAGGGGAGTATTAACAATGATCTGGATGTCTCCGTTAATTATCAAATCAAGAGAATTTGGTCTGCCTTCTCCAACTTTATATACCGGTTTCGCTGGTATACCTGCTTTACGCAAGGCCTGAAAAGTGCCCTGAGTAGCAATAATTCTGAAACCAAGTTCATATAATTGTCTGGCTATTGGGATAACCGAGAGTTTATCATTATCATTTACACTGATAAAACTATTTCCTCGTTTAGGAAGACCGTGTCCTGCTGCAAATTGAGCTTTTGCAAAAGCACCGCCAAAGGTTTTATCCATTCCCATAACTTCCCCGGTTGAACGCATTTCCGGACCCGGGTAGACATGTACCTGGGGAAAATTCATAAAGGGGAAAACCGGAGTTTTGACTGCGATCATATCAGTATCCTTAAAATCATCAATATCAAATTCATCCAGGGAACTTCCAACCATGATTTTAGCAGCAATCTTTGCCCAGGGAATTCCAACTGCTTTACTGACAAAAGGAATAGTCCTGGAGGCCCGTGGATTTACTTCCAGTACATAAATCTCTCCGTCTCGTAAGGCAAATTGAATATTAATTAACCCTTTGACATTAAGTATATTACTAATTTTTTTGGTTTGTTCAACAATCAACATGTAATCTTCTTCTGCAATCATATAAGGCGGCAATACACAGGAGCTGTCACCAGAATGGATCCCCGCCTCTTCAATATGCTGCATAACCCCACAGATAACAGTCTTTTTTCCATCCCGGATTGCATCTATATCAAATTCAAAAGCATCTTCCAAAAATTTATCAATGAAAACAGGATATTCTGAACTCAATGATGCAGCTTCACCAATATATTTTTCCAGAGAATCATCATCATAGACAATTTCCATTCCCCGCCCTCCCAGAACATAGGAAGGCCGCAGGAGAACCGGAAATCCAATCTTCTGGGCAGCTTTTTTTGCTTCTCTTAGAGTAAAAGCTGTTCCCCACTCCGGCTGCTTAATATCTGTATCTTTAATAAGTTTTCCGAATTTACTGCGATCTTCAGCTAAATCTATAGATTCTGTTGATGTACCAAAAATCTTCACCCCGTTTTCTTCCAGTCCATGTGCAAGTTTTAAAGGGGTTTGTCCCCCTAATTGAACAATTACTCCTTCCGGTTTCTCTAATTCAATCACATGCAGTACATCTTCCAGGGTTAAAGGTTCAAAATAAAGTTTATTAGCAATACCGTAATCAGTGGAAACTGTTTCCGGATTATTGTTTATCATGATAGCTTCATATCCTGCTTCTTGAAGTGCTACTACAGCATGCACACAGCAATAATCAAATTCAATGCCCTGACCTATTCGATTAGGACCACTCCCCAGAATAATTGCTTTTGGTTCTGAATTTCTTTCTGCTTCATTTTCCTGTTCATAGGTACTGTAGAGATAAGAGGTTGATGATTCAAATTCAGCTGCACAGGTATCAACTGTTTTAAATACTGGTTTTATAGATTTTTTATCTCTCAACTGCCGGATTTTTTCTTCACTTTCTCCGCAAAGCTGAGAAATTCTTTTATCAGAAAAACCAGCTTTTTTTAGATGCAAAAACCTGTCTCTATCTCCAAGGCCGATTTTGCTTATACTCTTTTCCTGCCTGATGATTTCTTCTGTTTGATACAGGAACCATTTATCAATTCCAGTCAGGGAATAAATTTCCTCAATCTCTACTCCTTGTCGGAATAATTCCCCGATATAAAAAATACGTTCCGGAGTTGGTTTTTTAACATATTTTTTACAGTCTGAAGTAGATAGATTGTCCATGACCCCAAATCCATAACAATCAGACTCCAAAGATCGTATTGCTTTTTGCAAAGCCTCTTTAAAAGTTCGTCCAATAGCCATGGTTTCGCCAATGGCTTTCATTTGAGTTCCCAGCACAGAAGAAGTTTGAGGAAATTTTTCAAAGTTCCAGCGGGGAATCTTTACCACGGTATAGTCAAGTACAGGCTCAAAACAGGCAGGAGTTTTTCCGGTGATATCATTCTGAATTTCATCTAAGGTCAATCCAACTGCTAATTGGGCTGCTATTTTAGCAATAGGAAAACCTGTGGCTTTAGAAGCCAGTGCAGAGCTCCGGGAAACTCTGGGGTTCATCTCAATGACAACCATTCTTCCGTTTTCAGGATTCACAGCAAACTGTATATTGGAGCCTCCGGTTTCAACCCCGATTTCTCTGATGATAGCCTTGGCAGCATCCCGCATAAATTGATATTCACGGTCACTAAGGGTTTGAATAGGTGCTACTGTTATGGAATCTCCGGTGTGAACCCCCATAGGATCTACATTCTCAATGGAACAAATAACCACCACATTATCATTAAGATCTCTCATTACTTCCAATTCAAATTCTTTCCAGCCTATTATTGATTCTTCTATCAGTACTTCATTAATAGGACTGTTTGACAACCCCCATTCAATCTGTTTTTCATACTCTTCTGTGTTAAAAACAATACTGCCGCCTGTACCTCCAAGAGTAAAGGCAGGGCGAATAATTACCGGAAACCCGATTTCAGAAATCAAATTAAAAGCTTCATCCTTATTCTTGGCAAAACCACCCTTGGGAAGATCAAGGTTAAGTTTATCAATAATCTCTTTAAATACCTCCCTGTCTTCTGCTTTTTTTATGGCATCAAGGTGAGCACCAATAAGTTCTAACCGAAAAAGATCCAATATGCCATCCTCTGCAAGCTCTACCGTAACATTCAGGCTGGTCTGACCCCCCATTGTGGGAAGCAGAGCATCAGGTTTTTCCTTTTTGATTATTTTGGCAATGGTCTGTTTATTTATGGGTTCAATGTAGGTTTTATCTGCCACTTCACTGTCAGTCATAATGGTAGCAGGATTAGAATTTACTAAAATGGTTTCATATCCAAGATTCTTCAAAGCTTTAACCGCCTGAGTACCGGAATAATCAAATTCGCATGCCTGCCCGATTATTATGGGACCGGATCCAATTACTAATATTTTTTTTATGTCCTTTCTTTGCGGCATTATATGTACCCTAGATATTAGAAGACAGAAGTTACAAAAGTATACCCTTAATTATGCTGTTCCATCATTGTATAAAATTTCTTAAACAGATTCAAAGAATCATGCGGGCCGGGTGATGCTTCCGGATGATACTGGATTGAGAAAACAGGAAGTTCTGTATGTTCCATCCCCTCAAGTGTATTATCATTTAAATTTATATGAGTGATGGCAAAACCGTTTTTTTCAACTGATTTTGGTTCAACTACAAAATTGTGGTTTTGAGAAGTTATTTCAATTTTTCCGGTCCGGAGATCTTTGACCGGATGATTGCTTCCATGGTGACCATATTTTAATTTATGGGTTGTACCCCCCAGAGCCAGTGCCAGAATCTGATGGCCCAGACATATTCCGAACAAGGGAAATTTTTCAGCAAGTTTTTTTACATTCTTAACTACATACATCACTTTCTTCGGATCTCCGGGACCGTTGGAAAGAAAAATTCCATCCGGATTCATATCCCGAATGGTTTCATAAGAAGTATTAGCTGGTACTATTTCTACCTTAATATTCAGTGAGGCCATTAATCTGAGAATATTTTGTTTAATACCAAAATCATAAGCGGTTACAGTGAAAGAACTGTCCTCAGAGGCAGTGAGAGGTTCATAATACCACTTGGAATCAGCCTTTTCCTTCCAGGTAAATGGGTGATCTGTGGTAACCTGATCCACTAAATCAATATTCTGTATAGATGGATGATTGTCCAGTAATTGTTTCAACTCATTAATATTTTTTTCCGGATTGGAAATAATTCCCTTCATCGAGCCTTTTTCACGAATATGTTTGGTTAAGGCACGGGTGTCTATGTCCTCAATACCTATAATACCAAATCTTTTTAAAAAAGAATCTAAACTCTCTGATGATCTATAATTACTAGGAAATTTACAGACTTCTTTTACAACAAGCGCTTCGATATGAGAGACACAGGATTCAAAATCCTCTGTATTAAAACCATAGTTACCAATATGAGGATAAGTCATGGTGACAATTTGACCTTTGTACGATGGATCGGTTACAATCTCTTGATATCCGGTCATCCCGGTATGAAAAACCACTTCCCCTGTAACGGTTCCCCGGGCTCCAAATCCTTTACCAATAAAAGTCGTTCCGTCCTGCAGTAAAAGAATTGCCTTCATGGTACTCTTTGCTCCTTGATATGGTAGGTAAGACTGCTTGAAATTTCCAAATGAAAATGTTAAATATTAATTTTTTTTTAAAATACTGCTGTTTAATCATTAGCTTCACTTAGCTTTTCATCTTTCTCAATAATCTGCAGTTCGTGTATAAGCTCATCAGGATGTCCATCCAGAATCTCAGAAAGTTTATAAAGAGTAAGATTAATACGGTGATCAGTAACTCTTCCCTGAGGAAAATTATAGGTTCTGATCTTCACACTACGGTCACCGGAACCTATCATAGAACGTCGGCTGGCAGTTTTTTTCTTTTCTTTTTCTTTTTGTTTCAGATCATATAACCGGGCCCGTAACACTTTCATGGCTTTAGCCCGGTTTTTATGCTGGGATTTCTCATCCTGACAGGTGACAACTAAACTTGTTGGCAGATGAGTAATTCGAACCGCAGAGTCTGTGGTGTTGACACTTTGACCCCCGGGACCGGACGATCTGTATACATCAATTTTAATATCACTGGGCTCGATTTTAATATCAACTTCCTCTGCTTGCGGAAGGACTACCACTGAAGCAGCGGAGGTATGAATTCTTCCCTGAGTTTCAGTAGACGGCACTCTCTGTACTCTATGAACTCCACTTTCATATTTCAGAGTACCGTAAGCATTTTCTCCGTTTATAGAAAAAATTATTTCTTTAAATCCGCCAAGCCCAGTGGGATTACAGCTTAATAATTCCATTTTCCAACCCATCCTTTCCAGGTATTTTGTATACATTTTATATAGGTCGCCGGCAAATAAAGCAGCTTCGTCCCCACCTGTACCTGCCCGGATTTCCATAATTGCATTTTTTGTGTCTCCCTGATCCTTAGGGATGAGTAAATCTTTTAAAATATTCTCAGAAGAATTTTTTAGTTTTTTATTTTCCTCGATTTCCTCTCTGGCAATTTCCACAAGTTCTTCATCAGAAGAATTATGAATAATTTTTTCATCTTCCTTTATCTTATCAATTATTACTTTATACTTTTGAGCTTCATCCAGTAAAGTTTTAAGATGGTTATGTTCTTTGGAAAATGAGGCTAATTTTTCATGATTATTCAACACTTCCGGATTCTCCAGAGATTTTTCCACTTCCTTTAAACGCTCTTCAGCAGTTTTAACTTTCTTTTTAATTTTTTCCCAAAAAGTGTCCATATCAATAACTCATAGTTAAATTATAGGAAACAAATCATTCAATGACTTCTACACCGGGGTCAAGTTCCATGTCCAGCGAACTTTTCAAAGCAGTAAATGCTACTTCAAGCTGTTTTTCATCAGGGCGTTCTGTAGTCAGATTCTGCAACCAGAGCCCGGGGGCAGTGATTATTTTTGCTAATTTTGTACCAAATTTTTTACCGGATAATCTAATTATCTCATAAGAAATACCGCCAATCACAGGAACAAAAAGAAGACGGATAATTCTATCAGTAATTGTTTCAGGTTTACCTAACAGAATAAATACAAGTACTGCTACAATCATTACCATAAAAAGAAAACTGGTTCCACAGCGGGGATGATGAGTAGTATATTCTTCAGCAGATGAAAATTTCATCGGTTTTTTATTTTCATATATGAATATAGATAAATGTTCAGCACCATGATATTCAAAAATTCGTTTTATTTCTTTCCATCTGCTAATAAGGAAAATATAAGTTAATAAAAATATAAGCCGGATCACCCCGTCAATCAGATTAAAAAGAGTGTTATTTACTACTCCGGTTAATTCTGTTAATATCAAAGGGAGGTAAAAGAAAAGACCTATACCAAGAATTAGAGCAATAATAACGGTTAAAGCTAACATCAGTTTATTATTTTTGGAATGCTTTGGCCCCGATTCCTCCTGCATTGCTATATCACCGGAAAAATTTAAGGCTTTTATACCCAAGACCATAGATTCAATTAAAACAACTCCACCCCGAATAAAGGGCAGTCCCAAGAGTTTATTTCGTTTAGTCCAGGAAATATAGGATTCTCTTTTTACTAGAATTTTATCATCAGGCTTACGTACAGCTACGGAAACATATTCCGGTGATCTCATCATTACTCCTTCTATGACAGCCTGACCCCCGACCTGGGTTTTATGGTTTTCATTCATATGATTCTCATTTTAAAAAGTATAAAAAAACGGAATATGGATGGATAATCCATATTCCGCATTTGGTTTTTCTGAACATGACTAAGAAGATTTTTTACTATCCTCTGATTTTTCCTGTTTATTCTCAAGTTTATATTTTTTCCTGAACTTTTCTACCCGACCTGCAGAATCAATAAGTTTTTGCTTGCCGGTAAAAAACGGATGACAATTAGAACAAATTTCTATATTAAAATCTCCTTTGGTAGAACGGGTCTTGATTTCCGCTCCACAAGCACAAGTAATAGTAGATTCTCTATAATCCGGATGTATTCCCTTTTTCAATTGTTACACCTCCTTTTGAACAGTTATTATTAAAGCAATAAAAGATAAAAAATAATTTAATATAAAGCAAGAGTTTTTTATAGCAAAAAAATTATTATTGCACTAATCCGATTGTAAAATCTAGGAATTATCTCCGGGAAGATAACTATACAGTAATAAATAATTTCCAAATTGATTTTTTGATCGCTATGGATTATATTAATTATAACAGTTAGAAAATATTTTATGATTTTCCCTATTAGATTGACAGGCAAATTTAAGAGGTGGATTAAATGTCAAAGTTTATATTTGTTACAGGCGGAGTGGTTTCATCTTTAGGAAAAGGAATCACAGCAGCCTCAATAGGATTGCTTTTAAAATCCAGAAAACTCAATGTTATGCATCAGAAGTTCGACCCCTACCTGAATGTAGATCCGGGGACAATGAATCCTTATCAGCATGGGGAGGTGTATGTTACTGATGACGGGACAGAAACTGATCTTGATCTGGGACATTATGAACGTTTTACCGGAATCAGGACCAGCAGAAACTGTAATTATACAGCAGGCCGTATCTATGATTCTATTATTACCAAGGAAAGGAAAGGTGAATTTCTAGGAAGTACAATTCAGGTGGTTCCTCATGTAACCTCGGAGATATGTGAAGGTATACGCTCTGTGGTGACACCTGATATTGATATTGTAATTACGGAAATCGGGGGTACAGTAGGTGATATTGAAAGTCTCCCCTTTCTGGAAGCACTTCGTCAGTTCCGTCAAAAAGAAGGAAAGAGTAATGTGCTTTTCATTCATGTTACCTTAATACCCTATCTGCATAAAGCCGGAGAGGTCAAAACCAAACCCACCCAACATTCTGTTGGCCGTCTCAGAGAAATTGGTATTATCCCGGATATTCTTATCTGCAGAACCGAAAAACATCTTAATAAAGATGTAAGAAGCAAAATATCTTTATTCTGCAATGTGGATGAAAATGCTGTTATTGAAGCTTTTGATGTGGAAAATACAATATATAAAGTGCCTCTTGAATTTGCTGCTCAGAATCTCGATGAGAGTATTATTGATTATCTGGGATTAAGGGCAGGGAAAAGAAATCTTAAACCATGGCGTGAATATGTTAATAAAGTGGAAAACTCCCGGGAAAAAATTGATATTGCGGTAGTGGGTAAGTATTCAGAACTACAGGATGCTTATAAATCCATACGTGAAGCGCTCAATCATGGCGGAGCAGCCAACTCTGTTCGAGTGAACATACATAGTATTGCTGCCGAGGATATTGAACGGATAGGAGCCGATGAAGTCTTGAGTAAAATACACGGTATTCTAATACCAGGTGGATTCGGGAAAAGAGGACATGAAGGTAAGATACTGGCTATAAAGTATGCACGAGAGAACAAAATACCCTTTCTGGGCATATGTCTGGGAATGCAGATGGCTATGGTGGAATTTGCCCGCCATGTGCTGAAATTTACAAATGCTGACAGTACTGAACTGAACCTAGAAACAAAATATCCGGTGATTGATATTATGGAAGACCAAAAAACAATAAAAAATATCGGAGGGACCATGCGGCTGGGAGCATACTCCTGTATTCTCAAAAAAAATTCAATCGTGTACAGGATGTATCAAGAAAAAAAGATACGTGAAAGGCACAGGCACAGATACGAGTTTAATAATAAATATAAAGACAAGTATGAAGAAAACGGAATGATATTTTCCGGTCTTTCCCCGGATGGCGTTCTGGTAGAAATTGCAGAATTAAAGAATCATCCCTGGTTTATAGCTACCCAGTTTCATCCCGAATTCCAATCTCGTCCTATTGACCCTCATCCTTTATTTAAAGGATTTGTGGCAGCATCATTGGTATACAGTAAATCTTCTTGATTTTTCATCAAAATAAGGAGTATATTTTCCATGTTTTCTGATTCAATGCATGAGGAATGCGGTGTTTTCGGAATATTTAATCACCCGGATGCTGCTCAAGTAACCTATCTTGGGCTTTATGCTTTACAGCATAGAGGACAGGAGAGTTCCGGAATGGTTGTTTCAAATACTGAAAAATTAACCAGGTATACTGGTATGGGACTTGTGAATCAGGTTTTTTGCGATCCAGAGATTTTTCAACAATTACAGGGCCCTCATGTTATCGGACATAACCGATATTCAACCACTGGTTCTTCCAGCCTGATAAATGCTCAGCCGGTATTAGTAGCTTTTAAAAATGGCCAACTGGCAAATTCACATAATGGTAATTTAATCAACGCCAAAAAACTACGCAGACAAATGGAAAAAGAAGGATCAATATTCACTACCACCACAGACACGGAAGTAATAATGCATCTGGTGGCACGTTCAAAAAAGAAGAGATTAGAAAATATGCTTCTGGATGCCCTTTTTAGGATCAGGGGTGCTTATTCTATACTCTTCCTCACAAAAGATGCACTTTTTGCAGCCAGAGATCCTTATGGAGTTCGTCCTCTTTTGTTAGGTAAATTAAATAGAAGTTATGTGATCTCCTCTGAAACATGTGCCTTTGATCTGATAAAGGCAGATACAGTGAAGGAAATCAAACCAGGTGAAATGCTTCGTATTACAGATAAAGGGATTAAAAGTTTCACCATACCTCAGGAGAAAGAGGTGAAAGATTATAAACACTGCATATTTGAACATATTTATTTTTCCCGTCCGGACAGTTTTGTTTTTGGAGAAAATGTTGATAAAGTACGAAGAAAACTGGGACGCAAACTCGCCCGGGAACACCCGGCTCCGAATGCTGATTGTGTAATCTCTGTTCCTGATTCTGCTAACACAGCTGCCCTGGGATATGCTGAAGGATCAGGACTTAAATATGAAATCGGATTAATAAGAAATCACTACGTGGGAAGAACTTTTATACATCCCGAGCAGGAGGAAAGAGATGTAGGGGCTCGCATTAAATTTAATACTGTAAAAGGCGTACTTAAAGATAAAAATATTGTTATCGTGGATGACTCTCTCATCCGGGGCACAACCATGAAAAAAATTGTAGAGCTTTTAAGGAGTGTTGAACCAAAACAAATACATTTAAGAATTTCTTCTCCACCGGTAAAACATCCTTGTTTTTATGGTATTGATATGCCCAGTAAGGAAGAATTTATTGCAAATAAAAAAAATATCGACCAAATAAGAAAATATCTAAAAGTTGATTCACTCGGTTATCTCTCGGTTGACGGTATGCTGGACTGTATTGAGATACCTAAGGAACATTTCTGTATTGCCTGCTTTACCGGAGATTATCCTATTGACCACTGAACATATCAGTAATTTCAAAAGCTAAATAAAAGTAATAAAGTTTATTTTCATTTATATTTTTTATATATTATGAGTAATTGAATAAAGGAGCACCATGAAAGTATTTGTCACCGGAGCAAACGGCTTTGTCGGGTCTGCATTGTGCCGAAAACTGCTTGAAAGGGGAGATACAGTATTGGGACTGGTACGTAAAACCAGTGATCTCTCTCTATTAGAAGGAGTAACTATTCAGAAAATTATTGGTTCATTAGATAATAAGGATTCATATTCCCAAGTTTTAAAAGATGTTGAAGTTGTGTACCACATTGCAGGCGCAGTCTCAGACTGGGGAAGTTTGGAATATTTTCGAAACGTTAATGTTGAAGGAACACATAAACTCATTCAAGCAGCCGTGGGAAAAAAAGTAAAAAGATTTGTTTATGTAAGCAGTATTGTAGTTCACAGTCATGTTGATTCCTGTGATCTAAATGAACAAAGCCCCCAACTTGATACCCCGTTTCCCTATGTACAGACCAAACGGGAAGCTGAGAGATTGGTTATGTCCTATCATAAAGAAAAAAAAATTGAAGTAACAATTGTAAGACCTGGTGATATTTATGGTCCGGGTGACAGAGTAAGCCTGTTGAAAATGACATCTTTACTGGAAAAAGGAACAATGGGATATATTGGAGGAGGAAAGACAATCGGAGCCTTAACATATGTGAATAATTTAGCTGATGGATTAATACTGGCCGGGACCAAAAAACAAGCAGCAGGAGAAGCCTATATTATCACTGATGGAAAAAAAATTTCCTGGAGGGAATATTTTGAAGCCCTTACAAAGGAGCTTAATGTTCCTGCTCCACGATTTTCTCTGCCTCCGGTAATTGCCGGGATAATAGCTAATGTTTTAGAATTTGTGTATCGAGTCTTTCATATAAAAAAACGCCCTCCCCTTACAAAATATCTGGTTACTCATCTTAGAGGCGACTTCCATTTTCGGATTGATAAGGCAAAAAAAATGCTGGGCTATAAGCCTTCCACAGATTTTAAGCAGGCAATAAAAGAAACAGCTGCATGGTATAAAAAAGTCGTTAGAAATAATTAATAGAATATTTTCTCACATTAATTGTTGAATATATATGGCAGATAAAAAAAAGGATATTTTAAAAAAAATCGGAAAGATAGGTGATCAGCAAAACTTAAGCGTCTATGCTGTAGGTGGATATGTACGTGATTCCTTAATGAATAGAGAAACAGATGAGATAGATTTTGTAGTAACAGGAGACGGTCCTGCTTTTGCTGAAGAAGTAAAACATCAGCTTAACGGATACGGATTTTCTGTATTTAAAAATTTTGGCACTGCCTCATTGCATTATAAAGACATTAAACTGGAGTTTGTTTCAGCTCGCAGAGAGAGTTATCAACCAAATTCAAGGAACCCGGAAATAACGCTGGCATCATTACAGGATGATCTTAAAAGACGAGACTTTACCATAAATGCTCTTGCCATGGATGTATCCGATAGTTCCTTTGGAACTATTATTGATCCCTTTAATGGAACAAAGGATATTAAACAGAAAATTATACGAACCCCCTCAGATCCTGAACAAACTTTTTACGATGATCCTCTGCGTATTTTGAGAGCAGCACGATTTGCAAGTCAGCTTCAATTTACCATTGATAAAAAAACTCTGCAAGCCATGAAAGAGGAGCGGAATCGTATTCGTATCATTTCTCAGGAGCGAATTACAGATGAATTGATGAAAATGCTTTTAAGCGATAAACCTTCCATTGGTTTTAATATTCTCAAAAATTCCGGACTTCTCAAAATTATTTTCCCTGAACTGGATTTAATGAGTGGAACCGAGCAGAGAGGAAACCATCATCATAAAGATGTTTTTGACCATACTTTAAAAGTAGTAGATAATTTAGCCCAGATGACAAATGATAAAAAATTATTATTTACAGGATTAGTTCATGATGTGGGTAAACCCCGGGTAAAAAAATTCATTAAAGGAAAAGGATGGACATTTCACGGACATGATTATATAGGCATGAAAATGCTGAAAAAAATTTGCAGAAAACTGCGATTATCTAATAAAATGTATAATTACAGCAGTAAATTAACCCGCCTTCATATGCGTCCCATTCATTTAATTGACGAAGAAGTAACCGATTCTGCCATCAGACGGCTTTTAGTTGATGCCGGTGAAGACATTGAAGATCTTATGACCTTATGCAAAGCAGACATAACTTCGGGAAATCCCAAACGGGTAAAAAAACATTTAAAAAATTTTGATAATGTCTGGAAACGGATAAAAGAAGTGGAAGAAAAGGATAAATTAAGAGCTTTCCAATCTCCGGTAAGGGGAGATACAATAATGAAGGTATGTAAAATCAAGCCGGGGCCCAAGGTTGGTAAATTAAAAAAAGCTATTGAAGATGCTATTCTGGAAGGTAAAATTCCCAATGATCATGATCAAGCCCTGGAATATTTATTGAAAATAAAAGATGATTATCTTAAAAAAAAATAAAAATACATTTATTTTGAAACATCTATAATAAATTTACGTTAAGTAATAATAAACTTTATTTAGGAGGGAACGATGAATTCCAATGCACAGGGGAAAAAAAATATGAATGTATTCGAAAAAATCGTTGGTATATTTAGTTCTCCCAAAGAAACCTTTGTTGCGATTAACGAAAAACCAACCTGGCTGATTCCTTTTATTATCATTGTTATTGTAGCTACAGTTTCACAATTTCTACTGATGGATATTACTTTCAGTGATCAGATAGAAGCAATGAAAGCTCGGGGGATGAATAGTGAACAGATCCAGGCAGCTCAGAAAAGCATGCAGGGGCCCATTAAGTATATTGGTTTTATTGCAGCACCTATTTTCATTTTATTAGCCTGGCTTATTTTATCAGGTATTTTCCTGTTTACCGGGAATACCATTATGGGGGGAAGGGCTCAATTTAAAAATGTTTTGGCAGTAGTCAGCTGGAGTGGACTTATCGGAATTGTGCAATCAGCCTTACAAACATATTTAGTAATTAGCAATGGAACCAGCTTTGGGGTGACAACCAGTCTGGCAATTTTACTGCCAACTCCTCAACTGGGAGAAGATAAAACAGTGTTGTACCGGTTATTATCCCGGTTCGATATTTTCACTTTCTGGACCCTTATTCTCTGGATTATCGGACTTGCAGTTGTATATAAATTTTCCACCAAGAAATCAGCTACCATGGTGCTCTCTCTGTGGGCCATCTATATTGTATTAGTAGTAGCAATAGGAAGTCTGTTAGGCGGAGTGTTTGGTATGTAAATCAGGAATGGCAAAAATTTTACAAAACATGATAACTGCGAAATGTGAAATAGTATAATAAAAGATAAAAATAACAAGGATAAAGAATAAAAAAAATAACAATTGATAAGTTATAAAAAATAAGAAAAAATATTATTTAAAATAACTAAAATGGATACAGGCAGTCCCTGACTGCAGACATTCTACATACAAGTTAATAAGGAGTAAGTTTATGAAACGATTAGGTTTGAAAATTTTTGTTTTTGTAATCATTTTTACTGCATCTTTTAGTTTTGCACAGGAAAAAGAATTAACAGTAAATGAGTGTGTGGAGATTGCTCTGCAACAGAATCCGGATATTATTATGAGTGAATTTTCCTTTAAAATTGCCGGTAAAAATGTGACAACATCCCTGGCAAATCTATTGCCCAGCATTGATGCCAATTTGAGTTATTACCATTCGGTAAGAGGTCCTTCTTCCAGATTGATGATTGATCCCAGAACAGGGATTCCGGTTCCGGTTCAACCAAATGAGATAAAATCCTGGTCTTCAAATGTTGACCTTTCAGTGAATGAAACTATTTTTAACGGTGGCTATAATATCTATAATATTAAAAGAGCGATAGCAGCAAAAAAGAGTTCGAAATATAATTTAAAATTAACCAAGCAGAATACAATTTTAGTGGTAAAAGAAAGATATTATAATCTTCTAAAGGCCGAAAAACTCCTGGAAGTTGCAGAAGAGACTTTAAAATCTTCAGAAGAATCCTATAAGAGAGCACAGGTTTTATTTGAAGTGGGCAAAGCCCCTAAATCTGATGTGCTCAAAGCTAAGGTACAGTTAGAAAATGACAGGCTTTCTTTGATAACGGCTCAGAATGACTTATCTGTAGCCCGGGCCAGTTTAAATCATGTGCTGGGATTTGATGTTAACAAGAAAATCAAAGGGATCGAAAAACTTGATATACCTGAATATTCTATTGAATATGAAGATGTAGTGAATAATGCATCTCAATATCATCCCAGTCTATTGAAAAATGAATTTGACCTTAAAGTTTCCGGAGCTTCGGTCGGTATGGCAGTGAGCAGCTTTCTCCCTTCAATTAGAGCCTATTATTCTTACAGTTGGAGCAATAGTAATTTAAATGAGATAAATAGTATATGGGATACAGATTACAGATGGTATTTAGGTGTTGGCCTGTCAATGCCAATCTTTCAGGGGTTGTCCCGGGTAGCAGAGGTGAGCAAGGCAAAACTGAATAGATTATCCCAGAATAAAAAATTGGAACAGGTAAAAAGAAATGTTGCCCTGGAAGCTCAGCAATCATACTTTTATCTAAAACAGGCAAAAAAGAAAATATCAGTAACCCGCGAGACAGTTGAATCTGCAGAAGAAGATTTACGGCTGAATAAAGAAAAATATAGATTAGGTTCCGGAACTATGCTGGATTTATTAAATGCACAGGTTTCCTACAGTCAGGCAAAAAGCGATTATATCCAGTCATTGTATGATTATAAATATGCAATTGCCAGAGTAGAAAAAGCTATGGGAGTATTAGTACAATAGAAATAAAATAAGGGAGAATATTAATGCAGAAGAAGAACAAAAAGAAACTTTTTATATTTCTTGGTATCCTGCTTGCAGTGGTTATAATTATCATTCTTAATTCTACTAAAGGAGGAGGATATAAATATACTGTTCAGACAGAAAAAGTTGTCAAAGGGGATATAACCTCCTTTGTATCAGGTTCTGCTAAAATACAACCGGAGGTACAGGTTAAGGTCTCTGCCCGGGTTTCTGCAAAACTTATTGAATTAGGAGTTGAAGAAGGAGACTATGTTAAAAAAGGCCAGTTTTTAGCCCGGCTCAAGCAGACAGATTATAAGGCAGCAGTAAACCAGGCAGAATCGAACTTAAAGTATGCAGAAGCAGGGTATAATAAAGCCAGAAATGAATATGAGCGGGCAAAAACTTTATTTAATGACAATCTGATTTCAAAAGCCGAACTGGATATCGCCAAGTCCTCTTATGAACAGGCCCAGGCACAAGTTGAACAGAACAGAGCTGCTCTTCAAAGAGCTCAGGATGAATTATCCGAAACAGTTATCTATTCCCCCATGGAGGGTACGGTCAGTAAGTTAAATAAAAAAGTCGGTGAAATGGTACAGGGTTCACAATTTACCCTGGATGTTATTATGATTATCTCGGATCTGACCAAAATGGTAGCTGAAACTGAGGTAGATGAAAATGATATCATTTTTGTATCCAAAGATGATACAGCTAAAATCAGTGTTGATGCCTATCCAGATACAGTTTTTAAAGGCATAGTTACAGAAATTGCCAATACTGGTGAAACCCAAGGTGCCGGCACCCAGGAGGAAATGACAAATTTTCTGGTCAAGGTAGCAATGCTGGAAAAACCAGCCGGGATAAGGCCTGAAATGTCTTCTACAGTTGACATTCTGACCGAAACCCATAAAAACACCTTAAAGCTTCCTATTCAGTGTATTACTGTAAGACAGCCCTTGGAACCTGAGGTTGATATGGAAAAACAAAAAAATGATGCAGAACAGGATACAGTACAGAACGAGAGTACTTCAAAAATTAAAAAAGAATCCCGGAAAAAAGAGCCAGTGGAAGTTATTTTTGTAATTAAAGATGAAGTCGCTCATCAAGTACCAGTAAAAACAGGTATATCCAGTGATACGGAATGGGAGATAGTAAAAGGAGTCAAAGAAGGAGATGAAGTGGTAAGCGGAAGTTTTGAAATATTATCAAAGAAATTAAATGACAGAGATAAAGTAAAAATTGACAATTCAATGAAAACCAGATATTAGGATTAAATAAAGGGGTTTATATGTTAATTGATATAAACAATTTAGTAAAAGAGTATAATATGGGCCTGGAAGTGGTCCATGCTTTAAATGGAATTGATCTCGGAATCGATAAGGGAGAATATGTGGCAATTATGGGTCCTTCCGGTTCCGGTAAATCAACTTTGATGAATATTCTCGGATGTTTGGATTCTCCTACCTCCGGAGATTATAATTTAAACGAGACCAATGTCAGCACTATGGATGATGATAAAATGGCTGATATCAGGAACAGAGAGATCGGTTTTGTTTTTCAGACATTTAATCTTCTGCCCAGAGCAACAGCACTTCATAATGTTGAACTACCTCTTATTTATAGCGGAAAATCTGCTTCCGAGCGAAAAGAACAGGCTGAGAAAACTTTAGAAGAGGTTGGCTTAAAGGATCGCATGAAACATCAGCCCAATGAATTATCCGGTGGTCAGCGGCAGAGAGTTGCAATTGCCCGGGCCTTAGTGAATAATCCCTCTATTATTCTTGCTGATGAACCTACCGGAAATCTCGACACCCGAACCGGGGATGAGATAATGGAAATATTTGAAAAAATTCATGAAGAAGGTAACACTATAATCCTTGTTACTCATGAGGAATACATAGCTGAGCATTCTGATCGGATCATACGATTACGAGATGGAAAAGTGGAAAGAGATGAAGCAGGGTAGCCTTGTAGATATCTGGAGGAAGGATGAGAGCTTTAATTGAAATTTGGGAAGCTGTTAAAATAGCCTGGGATGCATTACGAAAGAATAAACTACGAGCTTTTCTTACACTCCTGGGAATTATTGTGGGAGTAACAACGGTTATTGGTATTGTATCTATTACAGAAGGATTGGATAAAGCTTTTGGTGAGGAAATATCCTCACTTGGTTCAAATGTGCTTTATGTACAAAAGTTTCCCTGGGCTCAACAAATGGATTGGGATGAAATACGTAACAGAAAAGATATTACTATGGAGGAAGTGGAAGCTCTGGAAAACTTTCTGACAATTCCGGCAGCTATTTCTCCTTCTACCAATACCAGAAGAACCGTAAAATATAAAAGTGAATTTTTAGAAAATGTTAACATAACCGGAACGAATGAGGTAAAAACTTCGGATGTCTTCCCTGAATACGGTAGAGATCTAACAGCCATGGATGTGCATCATAGACGTTTAGTATGTGTAGCTGGATGGGATATTGCAGAGACTTTATTCAAAAATAAAAACCCCCTTGGCAAACGAATAAAGATAGGGGGGTATAAATTTAGAATAGTAGGGATCTTAGAAAAACAGGGAGATGTTTTTGGACAAAGCCTGGATCAGGAGGTCAGGATCCCTATAGGTGTTTTTTATAAGCTTTTTGGTAGTAACCGCAGTCTTACAATTACGGTAAAGGTAGAAAACCCGGAATTACTTGACCAAACTAAAGGTCAAATTCGTGGTATTTTAAGAAGAGTAAGAAAAGTATTACCGGGTGAAGAAGATAATTTTTCTGTTAATCAAATGGATATGATAATGGATTTATATAATAGTCTGACATCTACTTTGTATGCAGCAGCTATTGGAGTGGGGGCAATATCCCTATTAGTGGGTGGAATCGGAATAATGAATATTATGCTGGTATCAGTCACAGAGCGTACCAGAGAGATTGGAATCAGAAAAGCGATCGGCGCCAAAAGAAGAAACATACTGTGGCAGTTTTTGATAGAATCTGTTGTTATCAGTGCCATAGGCGGTATTATCGGAATAGGATTAGGTTTTGGTATAGGGAAAGTCATAGCATCAGTTTCTCCACTTCCTACAACAGTGACAGGCTGGTCTATTTTTCTGGGAATAGGCTTTTCATCCGCAGTAGGAATATTTTTTGGTTTATATCCGGCAAGCAAGGCAGCTCGATTAAATCCCATTGAATCATTACGATATGAGTAATTCTGAATATGAATTCAAATAAATGATAGTTAAATTTTGGAGGTAATTAATATGAAAATAAAGGGGAAAAAAGTCAGGGATGTACTGGTATTAAGTCTTTCTGGAGAATTAATGGGCGGAGAAGAGACAAAACCTTTACAGGAACAAATATATAAAACAATTGAAGATGATCAGCCAAATGTTGTACTGGATATGAAGGATCTGAAATGGATGAACAGTTCAGGACTTGGTATTATCATGTCCTTTTTAACCACTTTACGGGGAAGCGATGGAGATTTACGCATTGCAGGAGCATCTGAGAGAGTAAAAAGGCCTATAGAAGTAACCAAACTGGATCAGGTGATTAAAATGTTTGATACCATTGATGAAGCGGTTAAAAGTTATTCAACAGGAGGAGATAATGAGTGAATTATCCAGAGAAGAAATAATTAAAAAAGTTGAAGAAGGAATTTCTTTAAAAGGTAAAGATCTCAGTAATGCAGATCTTTCCTATACAAATTTAAAAAATGGTGATTTCAGTAATGCAAATCTACATGATGCCCATCTGCAAAATGCCAACCTGGAAGGAGCAAAATTAACTGGTGCTGATTTAAGCAATGCATTTTTCTTTGGAGCAAATTTAAAGAATGCTGATTTACAGCAAGTTAACCTGAAAGGAGCTAATTTTCAGGATACCAATCTGGAAGCAGCAAATATTCAGGGTACAGATATGCAAAATCTTTCTCTTTTTGGTGCTCATCTTGATGAAGCTAATTTGGAAGGATGTAATCTAAGGGGGGCAAAATTAAAAAGGGCAAGTTTGATTAAAACTAATCTCAAAGGTGCAGATCTCAGAAAAGCCCATCTGCAGCGGGCAGTTTTAAAAAAAGCAGATTTAAGCAAGGCGAATTTACAAGGAGCCCGCTTGATCAGTGTTGATTTAAGTGATACCAAGTTAAAAGATGCCATTCTGAACGATGATGATAAATAATTTCCTGACATAGGATTTCTGATGAATATTAAAGAAAGTTTAATGATAGCTTTGGAAGCTTTGAGAACAAATAAACTCAGAGCAGTACTTACTACCCTGGGGATTGTCATCGGAGTAATGACAGTGATAGGTATGATGACCATAGTTAGAGGAATCAATGCAACTGTAGAAGAGCAGTTTGAGCAAATAGGAACCAACACTTTCTATGTACAGAAATATCCTGCAGTTCGCGCCGGTCGTTTGGATGAAAAATACAGAAACAGAGCAGATCTTACTGTTGAATTAGCCGAGGTTATAAAAGAAAGAGGCAGATTAGTAATCCGTGTTAATCCTGAACTGTATAAATGGGG
The DNA here is from genome assembly GCA_046483025.1 of bacterium. GTDB lineage: Bacteria > Zhuqueibacterota > QNDG01 > QNDG01 > CAYUAG01 > CAYUAG01. The sequence continues at coordinate 18,611 of JAWODZ010000067.1, read as the reverse complement.
AGAAAGAGTGCGATTTCGGGGTGAGAAAACCAATCCGGATATTGTAGTGTATGGGGCATCTGAAGACTGGCAGATAATTAACGGAAGATATGTGAAGTCCGGCAGATTTATAAAAAATTTTGATATCCGCTCCTCCAGAAAAGTTTGTATTATTGGTATGAATATTAAAGAGATACTTTTTCCTTTTATCGATCCGGTGGGACAGTATGTCCGGGTGGGTTCAGCTAAATTTCAGGTTATTGGTGTTCTGGAAGAAAAAGGAAGCGTTTTCGGTCAGAGTGAAGATAATCTTGTCGCAATCCCTTATACCACATTCCACAAAGTCTTTGGTAAAGAGTGGGATATGAATATAGCAGTTCAGGCAAGAACATCAGAAATGTTACCTGCTGCCATAGATGAGGTTATTGGAATTTTAAGAGTGGAACGTAAGGTCCCTCCTGGAAAAGAAAATGATTTTGAAATAATTACCCGGGATTCTCTCACTGAATCATGGAAAAATCTAACCGGAGTGGTATTTACTGCCTCCATTGGCATTGCTATGATTTCACTTTTGGTAGGGGGTATCGGTATTATGAATATTATGCTGGTATCTGTTACCGAACGTACCAGAGAAATTGGCATCAGAAAATCTATCGGTGCCAGAAGAAAGGATATTCTCTGGCAGTTTATTGTGGAAGCAATTGTGTTGTCAGGTATCGGTGGAATGATCGGAGTTATTTTTGGAGTTGGTTTAGGTCAATTGGTGGGAGCAATTACACCCATTCCTTCAGTAGTACCGGTCTGGTCAATATTTGTAGGATTGGGATTTTCTTCTGCCGTGGGTCTGTTTTTCGGCATATACCCTGCATCCAAAGCCGCCCGGTTAGATCCTATTACTGCTTTGAGACATGAGTAAGATTAAAATATCACTCCCATAAAAATCCAGTCCCTCAGAACCAAGGTATATATAACGGCATATAATTTGCTATCTTCATAAGAGCAAAAATAATATTATTTTCCTGCTCAAAACAGGTCTTGTTTCAGGAAAAATTTCAAACTTGAAATGGTTAAAAATAAAAATTACAATTTGAAAACTTTATCTTATCAGGTTTCTTACAAAACATCAGGGTATTGCAAGTAGTCAAGGAAAGCCAAAGAAACAATATATGAAAATTAATAAAGGAGATTAATAATGCTGTCAAAATGGAAAAAGAATAATGGACAATGGGTTTTATATTTAGATTGCAGGGGATTGGACGAAGAAGAACTTTTAAAAATCCTAGATGAAGCAGCTGAAGCATTGAGCCCGATGATTACAAAGGTACCTGTACTGGCAAATGTAGAAGGAGCTGTTTTATTACCTGAATTTATGGAAAAAATGAGACAGCTGGGAAAAGAAGTATTTACTAAAAAAGTAGACTATACAGCTGTTGTGGGAGTAACCGGAGTAAAAAAAGTAATGCTATCCAGCTATAACTTTTTACTGGGCCAGAATCTTAAAAGTTTTGATACTGAAGAAAGTGCTCTGGAATGGTTAGCCAGTGCTCAGGAAAAGAGCCTTTTAGACTGATGGTTAAGAGGACATACTTTATTTAATATTTTATTTTTATTATTTTTCTGGTCGTTTTTCATATCAGTTTTCTATACTCCTTTTATTTTAGTGGTTTTCCTAACTCAACCGGGGCACAACCCCTGTTTTGTTGCGAAAATTACTTTAAGGAACTCTCAATTATTTCAATTTCCTTTTTACTCAACCCGTACAGCTCATACACCAGTTCGTCTACCTTTTTCTCTGCATGGTCAATAGCACGCTGGATTTGCCGGCGTTGGGTTTCGAGAGCAGATTTGATTAAGTGAAACGGAGTCTATTAGAAAACAATCCTTATTCCGTAATTACATTAAAATTTAAGATGATTAATCCTGTCAGTTAGTTGTTTTATTTCATCTATTAGTTGATCAAAAGGAAGGCTCTCACCATATATCATTTCCTCCTGCATTGTTTGATAATCTTTTTTCAGTGCATAGAAATACATTGTTCCTGCTCTACAGCGCTTTTACCATAATTTCTGCAATCCACTGTGGTGCAAGCGCAATGTCATGCCTTAACCGGCTACGGTCCTCTTTTTTTAAAAATGTAATGATTTTATTTTCCTCTTCTTTGGTCGTTTTACCCTTGCCGATTGCTTTTAGTGCCTGAATAACCAGCATGCTGATTTCACCTTTAACTGCCAGCATTTTAGGTGTGGTTTTTTTGAACTTGATACTTCTTTTACCTATTGTAATTATTCTGGGTGAGCCGTCAGTGAGATAGACAATTTTTAAAGGGATTTGCGTGCTCAAACCCAAAGCATTCAGAGCGTATGCACCGGTCGGAATGATACGCGCTTTATCTCTTGCAGCAATTGCCTTAGCGATCTCTTCCACTGCCGGCAGCACCTCACCCACTAACCGGCTTTCTTTGGGTTTTGCGTAAATACCCCGTGCCAATCGTTTAATAAGCCCTCTTTTTTCAGCGCGATGCAAGGCTGTTTTCACAGCTCCCGGATTCCCCGCATCTGCAAAGTCTTTCATAAAAAAAATGCTTCCAGCTTTTGCTTTACTAATCTTATTCTTTATTTTTTTTTCAGTGCTTTTTTCCATAATTCCTACCCAGAAATGCTGTAACTTATCTGTACAATTTTTGTAACTAATATAGCATAAATAAGTTACAAAAACAAGGGATAAAAATTACATTTCTTATTCAATCAAAATTACAACCTCCCGAAGGTTCGGAACCTTCGGGAGGTTTATATAATATTCAAATCTTGTTGCAAAGCAGCTTACACTCATTTTGGGTAGCAATCTAAAATATTTACCCAACCGTAAAATATTTGAATCGTATTTCTATCAGTCCCAAAAAATTTGTTTTATATCAAAACATCAATCGCACCAGGCAGCATCTTGACATGAATGGGGGTGCTGCCCACTGTTTCTCCATCAATGTTCAGAACATGATTCTCCAGAGGTACAATGGAAAATTCTCTGGCCTGATGATACTCCACAGCCGGATCCCCTACATGGCCCCCTTTGAATATTTTTGTAAATAGTGATAATAATTTCAATCTTCCTGCTTTACGGACTATTAACAGATCAATCAAACCGTCATCGATTTGGGCCAGAGGAGCCATTTTCATGGCATTTCCAGTATGAATGGTATTACACCCTAATATAAATCCATAATCTCCGGCAATAGTTCTGCCGTCTATGCTGATTTTTGCCAGCCGTACTTTATTTTTTATGACTTCTATTATGGAAGCTACATTATAACACTGTCCCCCCAGCCACCTCAGCTTTGCAGCTAATACATTTATATCTGTAGGTAATCCCCACCCCACAATATTAAATCCGTAAATAATTTCACCCGCAGCGTCGACTCTGGCAATATCTACTTTGCGCGAACGTCCCATAAGAATTCTTTTAGCAGCCACACCCGGGTCCAGGCAGTTCATATCGTGCATAAATGAATTACCAGTACCACCAGTAAGGAGACCTAAAGATATTGTTTTTCCATCCTTCCTGGTCAGCATACCATTAACCAGCTCATGCATGGTTCCATCGCCGCCAATAGCACACATTCCCTTATAACCTTTAAAGGGTAGAGTGTTAGCCATCATGCGGGCATGACCGGCATAACGGGTTTCCTTAATATCTATTTCAGCTCCAGCTTTTTGAAATACAGGTTTCACTTTTTCCAAAATACTAAAACCTTTTTTAGCTCCGCCCTGAGGATTAACAATAAGATAGTATTTATTCATTTCCACTCCCTCCTGCATAACAAATTTGACATCTCTGATTGTTAATTTTCTTTGAATCACTTAAAAAAATACAATTATTCCGACTGCACTGTAACAAATCAGCTACATTAACAGTAGTTGTCTCTTTTTTCCTGTGTAAGAATCTGCCATATAAATTTATCTTTTGTTTAAAACCGGTTATTGCAAACCAAACCTGCATTAACCTTAATTTCTCCTCGAATAAATACTATTTCTCTCCCTTGAGGGCCTGTCCTGAGCTCGCCGAAGGGAGAGACAAAAGAGAGGGGGTGTAAGGTATACCTAATATATTTAATTGTAACAGGAAGACTTCAGACACATTATTTCTGCCCACAACATTAAACCAAGAAAGAACATTACTCCCATAAAAATAATTGGTCCCACTGCAAGGGTAAAAAATCCGATCGGAAAACAAATACAAGTAAAAGTAAATAGAAATATTACTGCCCACCTTTTTGCTTTGAATATCCCGATAGTTGCCAGAATCATTACTATAAACAGGGGGATCAGAATAATTAACATTATTATTCCAAAGAAACCAAGCATAGTACCCATCTCCCCGGCTTTAACTCCTTCATATCCTAATTTTAACACAAAAATAAGTGCAATCAGAAGAATAACCGTTACAATACTACTGAGACAGGACAACAAAGTTACCTGCCAGGGCTGGTTGGATTTTGAATCAGCTGAAATGTATATATCTCCCTTAATATTCTTACATTCTGCACACTGACCACAAACCATCGATCGTATGTAAACCTACCATCTGCTGCCTGCGAATTGTAGTCAATTCTAGTGTTCTTACTCCAGGTTTTACATTTCTTACCACAAAAAAATGAAGTTCACAAAAAACTTTAAAGTATTTTCTTTTTATTTTTCATTCTTACACCCACCTATATTCTCCCTCAAGGGAGGATTAGCGTTATATTATATCTCCCCTTGAGAGCCTGTCCCGAGCTTGTCGAGGGAGGAGACCCTCGGCGTCAGCCGGGGAAGAGGGGTGTTTTTTCCCTTATTCCTTTATCTTTAGTTTTTATCTACGGTTAACCAGCACCCCCACCACCTCCGGATGCCCCTCCAGCTCCACCTGCAGCACCTCCGCCTGCACCGGCAGCAGAACTCATAGCCGAAGTAGTAGCAGCCACCGAAGCTGAAAAAGAAGCAGCAAAGGAGGCAGAAGAAAACGCTTCTCCTGCATGTCCATGATAAATAAACCAGGGTATATATGCCGCATGATTATCCGAGGGGATAAATCCTGCCAGTTCCTTTAGAGTTTTCTGATTGACACCCAAAACCACACTGTAAATTAGGTACTCATCAATTCTATCCAGAATATACTGATTGTCTGCATTCCGATAATGATGCTTATGAAGATATTTTTTCAATGCTTTCCATTCCCGGGCAAGCTGTTCTCCTTCTCTGGTACGATGAGCTATAAAGGTAGAAAGTATAAAAATCAGCAGGCTTGATAGAGTAAGAATGAATCCCCAGATTTCGTATAGAATGAATCCGGGAATTGATAAAAGTAATAATACTCCGGCAATCATGAAAGCATAATTTCTGCCCTTAAAACTCTGTTTATCGAACCAGCCTTTTTTATCTCCTTTTCTCTTCACAGTCTTTTTCCAGTCTCGAAAAAACTTCATAAATGAATTTCTTTTCTTCTTAATCAATTTTATATCTACCGAATTTTCTCCTTTTCCAATGGTGTCAAAAAGAAATTCCAACAGGGTGTTTTCATAATCTTGTAACTGGGCTTTCTGTTTTCTCCATTTTTCTCTGTCAATATTCCAGGATCGGGAAGTTTTTCCGGAAAAAATTTTTTTCAGACCACTTCTTTCCTGTTCTTCATGTCGGAGACTGATAATACCTTTTCCGGCCAGATCAAACAGTGTTCCCATTATTGCTCCTCCATAGATATCCCTGTTGTGCAGAAGATAGTCCAGCAGAGCCGGAGGCGTTTCCGAGGGAATATTGGGACTTACTTCCGGTACCGGGCGCTGAAGCGAAGGACGGGTTCCATATTTTTGGAAAAAAACCCCCCAGCCCATAAGTCCTATTAAGCTTAAAATGCCCATAATCCATTTTCCCTGAGCCCATCTTTTTTTTCGAGCTCGCTCTTTTTTCAGTAATTTCTCTCTCTTCTGATTTGCTTCCAGAGCCCATTTAGCTTCTTCTTTGAGTATGTTTTCTTTTACCGCTTTATCCACATATTTTGATTGAAGGAAGATGCTAATTGGATAGAGTGCCCGGATATCAAAAAAAGTATGAGCAGGTATCTTTCTACAGGAACCGGTTATAATTCCGTCATTCTGGATATAAGATTCCATCCACAGAGGGCCGTGCGGCCATACCTTTACTTCCTGCGGAGAAAGAGAAACCGGAGGAATCAATTCCAGGGTGACATTCCAGGAGGATTTGTCCCATTCTTTGCCAATAAACTGATAGTGAAGTACAGCTGCGTCCCGGAATCGTACAACCGCATCATTCACCGTATATCGAACTGTAAAGGTACGTTTTTCATCCTCTGCCCGAAAAAACCACCGTACTTCTGTATAGCTTTTCTTGTCTTTGATCCAAAAAGTCCCTGGTTCTTGTGTATCTGATAAAATGTACTTCCGGTTGTTTTCAGTAATACTAAAATTGGTAAAAGAGACTGTATCCGATTTTGGGAAGGTCCTATAGGCATAACTGAAATCATCCTCAAAATCATAGGTTCGGTATTCGGAAACCTCCATACTCCCGTCTGCCTGTAGCTGTGCTCTGATCTGTACTTTGCTCATCCGGTAGGATTTATCCGCATACACTGCAGAGCTCAAAAGAAAAATAAATGAGATAAGCAAAAAATGATAAATTGATTTCATAGCTGTCTCCTTATTTTTTTACCCCAGGAACGTAAGGTAACAATGTTGTATTATTTTGACACCTCTACCAAAGGAATGTTATAGGTATGGATAAGCTGATTCAATTGTGGAACCTGCTGTTTCATTATGTTAAGCAGTTTTTTTAATTCCTGATCGATCTGCTTAATGAGTTTTTCTTTCACTTCCATGGCCTGTTGAGTGGGAGGATAATCTCCTACAGAAACTACCCGAGCCAAGGAACTGAGGCGGTTGTTTAGGCGTATGGGATAATTCAGGGGATCCTGTCTGCTTTGGTTCTTGGTCTGATACAGTGCTTCTTCAATAGAACTTATTTTTTCCATGATCTGTCTGCCTAAAGTATCTATCTCTGCATATTCTTGCTTTTTATCCAGCTTTGCAATTACATCCTGAATCTGTTTTTTTACATTTCGAATAGTTTTTATGGCAGAATGGGTTTCGGAAAGTTTATCTCTGACTTCCAGGAGAAAATCAAACTGCTTTCTTAGATCTTCCTGACTTGACTGGGAACGAGGATCCGGTAAAATATCAAACTGAACTGTAGAAGAATCCTGTCCCAGGATAAGTCTGGCTTTGTAGGTGCCGGGAACTGCCAGCGGTCCCTGAGTCATACCGGCCCAAAGAATCATTCCCTCAAAAGTTTCTGCATCCGGATAGTGCATATCCCAGACAAATCTGTTCATATTCTCATCAATGGTGAGAATATTATCTTTTTCTGCATCCGGACTGAATTTTTTGATCAGTGTACCGTCTTCTTGCAGTATTTTCAGACACACTGCATCACTGTCCGGCTTATTTTTAAAATAGTAATGGAGCATAACACCTTCAGGAGGATTTTCACCTGCAGTGGTGAGATTCTCAGAACTTCCTCCTCTCAAACGGTAAGTAGGCCGGGGCTGGAAGAGATAATAATCACTCTCAGCCACCTTTTCATTTAGCTGATACAAAGAAGTAAGGTCATCAAGTACCCAGAAAGAACGTCCCTGGGTTGATACGATAAGATCTGTGTTTTTTACAGTAAGATCAGTTACAGGTGATATGGGAAGATTTAACTGGAAGGACTGCCAGCTGCTGCCGTCGTCAAAGGAAATATACATGCCGTTTTCAGTGCCTGCATATAAAATCCCTTCACTGTTAGGATCCGGACAAATATCCCGGGTAAAATGATCATTATCAATTCCGTTAACAATTTTTTTCCAGGATTGTCCATAATCTGAAGTTTTATACAAAAAGGGACGAAAATCATCCCATTTATACCTGGTTGCTGCCACATAGAGTCCGCCCGGATTAAAAGGATCAGGTTCCAGGCTGTTGATCTGAATCCATTCCGGCATTATTTTTTTTGGTGGAGTTACATTTTTCCAATTTTGTCCTCCGTCCCTGGTCAGATGAATGAGACCGTCATCAGATCCGGTCCAGATCACTCCCGGCTCATGCGGACTTTCTGCTGCTGTAAATATGGTGCAGTAGTATTCCACACTGGTGTTGTCTTTGGTAATGGGACCGCCGGAAGGACCTAATTTGGCGGGATCATTCCGGGTAAGATCCGGGCTGATCTTCTCCCAGCTCTGTCCTTCATCGGTGGTTTTAAAAAGACAGTTGCCGGCTGCATAGAGAATGTCAGGATCATGGGGCGAAAAGAAGATGGGATAGTTCCACTGAAACCGGTATTTCAAATCCCCGGCTCCGTGTCCCATAGGGTTGTCCGGCCATACATTTACCAGCCGGAACTCACCGGTTTCATGATTTAACCGCTGCAGATAACCGCCATAAGATCCACCATAGACTATATCCGGATTTTCCGGATCAGGAGCTATCCAGCCACTTTCACCTCCTGCAGTCGGCTCCCAGTCATCTTCTGAAATAGACCTGCCGTCCGACCGGTGCAGAATTCTGACGGTTGAATTGTCCTGCTGGGCTCCATAAATGCGGTAAGGGAAATGGTTGTCCGTGGTTACCCGGTAAAATTGAGCCGTGGGTTGATTGTGATAGGTGCTCCAGGTCTCACCTCCGTTGAAGGTTACCTGAGCCCCACCGTCATCACCGATGATCATACGCTCGGGAACTTCCGGGGCAATCCAGAGGTCATGATGATCTCCGTGGGGTGTCCGGATAGACTCAAAAGTCTGGCCCCCATCCTGAGACCGCCAGAAACCTACATTCAGCACATACACACAATTTTCATCTTTGGTGTCAGCATAAATGCGGGTATAGTACCAGGCCCGCTGGCGCAGTTTTCGTTCGTCATTGACTCTGGTCCAGGTTTTTCCCGCATCATCAGACCGGAATACTCCCCCTTTTTCAGATTCAATTATAGCCCATACCCGGTCCGGATTTACAGGTGAGACCGTTACCATGTTGATGCCGATAACTCCCCGGGGCAACCCCTGATTTCCTGTAATTTCCTTCCAGGTCTCACCGCTGTCAGTGGATTTCCAGATTCCTGAACCCGGCCCCCCGCTCTCCAGACTGTAAGGAGTGCGGAGAACCCGCCACAGGGAGGCATAGAGGATACGGGGATTGGTGGGATCCATCTCCATATCCACTGCACCCACTTCCTCATTGATAAACAAGACCTGTTCCCAGGTTGATCCTCCGTCAGTAGTCTTATAGATACCTCTCTCTTTATTGGGTCCGAAAAGGTGTCCAAGGGCTGAAGCATATACAATATCCGGATTTGTGGGATGTATCCGAATACGGGTAATATGACGGGAATCTTTTAATCCCACATTTTTCCAGGTCTTTCCCTTATCCACAGATTTCCACATACCGGATCCGTGAGAAACATTTCCCCGTACGGTTTTTTCTCCGCCTCCCACATAGATCACATTCGGATCCCATTCACTCACCGCCACTGCCCCTATGGAACCGCCGAAAAAACCGTCAGAAATATTTTTCCAGGTATTACCGCCGTCAACAGTCTGCCAAACACCGCCGCCGGTAGCTCCGAAATAGTAGGTCATTTCATCACCCTTTACTCCTGCTACTGCTGCGGACCTGCCTCCCCGGAAGGGCCCGATACACCGATATCGTAAAGCGTTGTATAATGTTTCATCATAGTTCGTACCATCTCCGGCAAATCCAGCCTGATAGGTTGATAGAATAAAAATGACAATCACCAGGTATCTACTAATGATATACTTTTGGATATTTTTAAACATACATTTCTCCCTGTTGAATGGTATAAGAAAAGACTATGTTAACTCTGATTCATTAGTACTATTATACAAAATTTTCTGGATTTAAGAAAATTTTTTTTCTTCTCCCACCCAGACAGGGTCAGCGACCCTGTCAGGGTGGTTTAACACCCCTTCCTCTCCAGCGCTTCCAACACCTCCCCGATTCTGATCCCGGTTCGATAAAACAATACCTCTCCTCTAAAATCTTTTCGACTGCAGTTGAGCATTTTATTAATGGCCAGAATGAGGTTGGAATGATCAGCTTTTCGGATCTTGTCTATCTTTTTTTCCAGATATTCCGGAGTCCAGAAACCGATAATCTCCAGGTGAGCAATACGGCCGTCAGGGTGGTAGAAGGTAAAATCCGGAATAAATACCGCATCACCCAAATTGATTACCGTATCCTCCCGACGAATCTCCCATCCTCTGTCTTTTCGGGAGAATTTCTGAAAAAACTGTTCTTCAATGCTGCTGTCAAAAGCTGATATGGATGTATAGTGGGAAGTCAACCCGCAGTTGGAATCCAGCCGAAAATATTTAAGCCCATCTGCGGTCTGAATGTCTGCAATCATGGACCAGTTCTGTGCCAGAAGCAAACCCGGAAGAAAATTTGCCATTCGGATTCCATACCGTTGTGAATTTCGAAACAGAGATGCCGGCCCATCAAGGGTAATATCCATACCATCATCTTGGGAAGGACGAATCCAATGAATAAGACGGGACAGCTTGATGTACTGAAAAACTACCCGGTAATCACCTTTCAGGTGGATACGCAAATGATTTGCTCTATACAGAAGTCCCTGGGCCAGAGCAAGATTGTATCTTTTCAGCAGGGATTCCGGGGTATAACTGGTTTCAAACCTGAGGAGAATCTGATTTTCCTGAAGATCACCGTACATCCATCTGTCCACCTCCTCACCTGAAATGTCAAATTGTTTTCCGATGTTATCTAAAATTTCCTCCCTTTGTCTTTTATGGATCAAGTCTGAACGGGAAACCAGAGGATAGTACTCCTGAGCTGTAGAAAAAATACCATGGCGAAAAGCAGGGAAGTCCAGGCTTAAAGCAGGAGCAATTTCAGCTTTTTCTTCCAATAATTTAAACAAACCCCGGATGATCTTGAAATCTGTACGCTTACCCTCGAATTCTCTCAATGCTTCCCTGAGTTCTCCGCAGGTCTTACCGGTATGATTCTGAAACAGAGAAATGAGTCGAGAGCAAATTCTGATATAGCGCCCGGCCTGTTTTCTGGTAATATAGCGAGGGGCTATTTCAGTATCCTTGATCCGATAGCGAAGTAAATCAGCTGTAAGCATCGCTGTCCCTCCGGCGGTAGGAAATACCGGTCTCCTGGGTACTCCCGGTTACAATTTCATAGAGGTGGGCTTTTTTACCGCTTTTCTTTCTTAAAATGCGGCCCAGGCGCTGAATATGTTCCAGGGGGCTGGCCGTGCCTCCCAGGATCACAGCTACATTGGCTTCCGGTACATCCACTCCTTCGTTCAGCACCTTGGAAGTAACGATGAAACGGTATTCACCTTGGCGGAATCGTTTCAGGATAGCTTTCCTTTCCACTGTTTTTGTCTGATGGGTGATGGCAGGAATCAGGTATTGTGTGGAGATGGAATAAACCAGATCGTTAGCCAGAGTAAATATGATTACCCGGTCTTTGTGGTGAAGTTTCAGAACAGATTCCAGGGCTTCCATCTTTCTATCCGCACTAAAAAGGATCCTCCGCATTTTTTCTCGGGCCAACATAGCTTTACGGGCTTCCGGAACATAGCTGCTTTCCTGGATAAACGTTTCCCATTTTCTACCGTAAAACCGAATTCCTTTTTCCCGAACATAATGCTTGTAGGACTCGGCAAGATTATCATACTCGGCTTTTTCCTGAGGAGTGAGAGTAATATGAATCCGATGTATTTCGTATTCAGATAAATGCTGACCTTTCAAATCTTTTATTCGCTTCTTGTACACCACCGGACCAATGAGATTCTCGAGTTTGTGATGCTGAGCATCGGTACATTCATAGGTAGCAGTGAGGCCCAGCCGGTAGGGAGCAATACTTAATTCCGGGATCTGGACATAACTGGGAGCAGGGAGATGATGTATCTCATCAAAAATCAAAAGCTGAAAACGATTACCGTACATATCCATATATCGATAAGCAGAGTCATAGGTGGATACTGTAAGGGATTTGATTTCATGGTATCCTCCTCCCAATATGCCCACTTCCATTCCAAAGACATCCGTAAGTCGATCATACCACTGATTCATCAAGTCAATGGTGGGGGCAACTACAAAGGTACTGGCATTGATACTGGCCATGGCTGTCATGGCCAGCAGGCTTTTCCCTGATCCGGTAGGAAGAATCACCGAGCCACAGCACCCTGACTGTTGCCAGGCTGCAATGCCTTCCTCTTGATACTTGTACAACTCATAATCTACCTTCATCTGTAGATTCAGGGGAGGAAAAGCCCGGGCTTTATCCTGCAGCGAAATTCCTTTTTGCTTACAGGCATCAATTATGTGAGAATAATACCTGGCTAATGCCCGCCAGGTTTGGGTGCGGGGATCTCTTTGGAAAAAAGGTGGTTTGGTCTTTTCCTTCCAATTTTCAAGTATAAGCGTTCCGTCAGAAAAATAGAGTGTTGGTATTTTCAAGTCATCATCCTTAATTACTAAAAACTGAATAAAATTAACTACATCCGGGGAGAATGTCAAGGAATGAAAAGAAGAATTTTTACTGAAACTTGAACCGGATAAAAATCTTTCATTTTAAATGTAAACGAGAGTAAACCTTGCTCTTAGCTTTGCTTTTAAATCACCGTAAAGCCTTAACAGCCAAATAAATCCATCCACTCTTGCAACTCTTCCTCGCTCATCATGGGATCGGACTTCTTCTTATTTTTTTTTAATGCAGATGATTTAATTTGTAGTGATAAAAGCTTTTCAGCAAAATTTTCTGATCTGATACTCTTTAAACCACAGACCCTGGAATAATCGAAAATTTCTCTGTCCGATGAAACCACCAGTATCCCCTTATCTCTCTCATACTGACCAATCAGTCTTTTTATTACCTGATCCGCCTTTTCCGGAGCATGAGAAAAATGTACCCTGATTCCTTTTACGTTATCGTCTTTCCCCATAAAGCCGGGCCAGCCGTCAAAGACAACTGTTATATCAGTTTTTTTTCTTTTTTTATAATGGTAGAGAAGATCGATCAGACCATCTCTGGCCGATTCAAGATTATAATTCAGCTGGTTTTTTAATGTCGGTATGGAATGGATGAGATTGTATCCGTCTATGAATATTTTTTTCATAAGGCTTTTCGTTTATCCTTTAAAACTGTAAACTTTTTTCAGGACGACACCCCTTATGTCTTTATTCTTTGTTCTTTATTCTTAATACCCCAGCACCCCCTCATACACAACCTCAGCCTTCCCAATCAAAAAAACTTTTTTATACGACTCACCATATTCCACCATTAACTCTCCACCTCTGGTAATGACGTGAACAGGGGATGTAATCCTAAAATGATCTGAGTAAATTAAAGCCGAAGCCACACATCCGGTGCCGCAGGAAAGAGTTTCATCCTCAACTCCTCTTTCATAGGTTCTTACCTGAATTTGGTTATCTCCTGAATAATGGACATAATTAACATTAACTCCCTGGGGGAATATCTTATGATTTCTATAAAAGGGAGCTTTTCTAATTACCTGAACTTGCTCCAGCCTGTCCGCAAATATAACATAATGCGGTACTCCCACCTCAATATATCCCCCTTCTTTTAAACCCTCCTCTTTTACCAGATTAAAACCGGTTCTTATCTCTGAAGTGGGATTCAAGCTTAATCTTACTCCATCTTTTTGTACACTGACCGGATGCAGTCCGTCCCTGGCTTTTACCACAAAAGAATTTGATTGAATAATATTTTTAATGCGGGCAAAAAGTGCTACACACCTGCCACCATTACCGCACATATCAGCTTCTTTACCATCACTGTTAAAATAGCGCATAGAGATTGTATCACCTTTTTTCTCATCCACAAAAAGTATCCCGTCCGCTCCTACTGAAAATTTCCGGGTGCATATTTGCTTAAAGAAATCAGCTTCATCTCCTTTAAAAATACCGGCCCGATTATCAAAGACTATAAAATCATTTCCAGTACCGTTCATTTTGGTAAAATTGATATTTTTCTGCACGTTGCTTCCTTTATTGTTTATCTATCCTTTTATTTCTTTGTAATTTAGTACCTTAGTGTGAAAGATTAACGAGTAACCGGATTACTACTAAAACAGATGCTTCTTTATTAATTCATGATCCACCAGCTGCCTCAACCCCTGATAGAACTTTGTTATGGGAAAACCCACCACATTAAAAAAACAACCCTCGATTCTTTCCACAAAAAATCCGCTCTGATCCTGGATACCATAGGCTCCGGCTTTGTCCATAGGACTGCCGGTTGCGACATAAGCATCTATCTCCCAGTCCTCCAGAATACGAAAAGTAACCCTGGTTTTTTCCACATCCTGAAAAATTCCTTTCTCATGACTCAGTAAAGTAAAACCGGTATACACTTCATGAGTATTCCCGGATAATTTGGAGAGCATTTTTTTTGCTTCTTCTTTCGTTTTCGGTTTCCCCAGTATTTCTCCCTTCAGATAGACTATGGTATCTGCAGCTATGATTAAACCGGAACTGATCTCATCAGCCACTGCTTCAGCTTTTCTTAAAGATATCTCTTTGACAAATGCTTCCGGATCATCAACTTTATCGGAATTTTCATTCACTTCTTTTGTCTTGACCGTGAACTTAATATTCATCTGACGCAGCAAGTCAGCCCGGCGCGGGGAACGGGAAGCTAATATGATCTCGGGAAAATCTTTCATGTACGTCTCCAGATATTTTTTTTATTCTTTAGTCTTTGTTCTTTAGTCTTTGAGTCATAGAGTCTTAGGCTCATAGGATCCTGAAGTGATAGAGTAATTTGCTGTCTGCCGTCCGCGGTCTGCGGTCCATTCTGGCTTCTGGCCTCTAACTACTGGTTTCTGCACCCTTATTCTCTACAGTTCTAAAGCTCTAAAGTTCTCAAGTTCTAAAGTTCTTGCAGTCTTGCATTCTTGCAATCTTGCTTCCTTTTCCCTTTTTCCTATTTCCTATTCCCTATCATTCCCTTCTCCTTTTCTCCATTCTCCATCCTCCATATCCCATATAATACACCCACCTATATCCTCCCTCAAGGGAGGACTTAGATTAAACTACCTTTCTTCTTAAAAGAAAACTTTATTTATTGGATACGACCAACAATTTCTAGTCACTGTCTTCTGATTTCTGAACACTGTCCTTCACCGATACCCCGTTACCCCGATACTCCGATACTTTCTCATCAACAACCATAATATTTAATTACTGATTACTAATTCCTGCACCCTCACAACCTCGCACTACCGCGTCTCCGGAATCAAGGTCACCGGTCCACTGTTATGGATCTCAACTTCCATCATAGCTCCGAATATTCCGGTCTCTACCTTTAACCCGGTTTGTCTGCATTTTTCTACAAATTTTTCATACAACTCCTCAGCTTCCGAAGGTTTGGCTGCCTGGGTAAAGCTGGGACGTCTGCCTTTTCTGCAGTCACCATAAAGGGTGAACTGGGAAATTATCAGAAGTTCTGATTCAGTTTCCAGAGCAGAAAAATTGAAATTACCTTTCTGATCTTCAAATATGCGAAGATTGACACATTTTCTCGCCAGCCAGCTCACATCTTCCTCTGTATCCCCTTCCTTAACTCCAAGAAGAATGACTAAACCCTTACCAATCTGACCGGTTACTTTTCCTTCTACTGTTACTTTAGCCTGACTTACTCTTTGTACCACTGCTTTCATATTATCTTCCCACATATACGGCTAATAAACCCATTAACATATTTATTTTCATCATTACTTCCAGTCTTCTTAGATTAGAAACACTGCTGTTACGCCACATAGAAACCATTGCATAAATAAGGAACATATCAACTCCCGCAACCACTATAATTAAATAATAAAGTGAAAAAATATCCAGTAAATAAGGGATAATTGTTATTCCTATCAACAATATCAGTATCATTGAGGTCAGCAGTAAGGCTGCTGTATCTCCATACAGAATGGGAAAGCTTCTGGATCCCACATAGCTGTCCCCTTTTGTATCTTCAATATCCTTGATTATCTCCCGGGCAAAATGATACAATAAAGCAAATATACCCACAATTAATGCTTTGCTGATATTCCCCACTGCAACACCTCCGTACACAAAAGCCAGCCCGGATATAAAAGCCACTGCAGCATTGCCAAAAAGAACCGTTCTTTTCAGCTTACTGCTGTATAGATATAACAGAACGGAGGTAATACCTGCAATGATGATACAGGTAACATTGATAAAAAAACTTACTATGAATCCACTGATAAAAAGGGATAAGGAAAAAATTAAAGCCTGGGTGGCAGATAGAATTCCTGACGGTAAGGGACGAAAGGGCTTATTAACTATATCTATATCAATATCAAAATAGTCATTAATACTGTTGCCTCCGGCACAGATAAGCATAGCAGATACCACAGCCAGGATAAGGTTCTGTACAGATTCAACCGAACCGGTGATCACTCCTCCTATAAAAACCGATACCCCGGCAATCAGACAGTTCAGCGGCCGCATCAGTCTGAAATATGCTTTTATTTTTTGCATATCCATAAAATATGATTAAACCGGGAAAAATGCAATAAGGCTTATTTATTAAGTAAATTATTAACCAATTCCAACACATTTTCTGCCATGGATACACCTTTATTACATAAATCAAGATCAGGTTCGTAATAGGGCAAAACACCTCCTAAAGGATATTTGGAAGGAAGATAAATCGAGTCCAAAAATTCACAGTCTTCTTCGGAAATATCAATTTGCAAGCCATTTTCCAAAAGTATATTCTTCAATTCTGTAATGCTATGGGTTTTTTTTAACTTTATTGAATATTCAATTAATAAAGCTTTTAGTGATTTCTCTACACTTTGTTGGACATTTTGCAGACAAGGATTAAACAGCTTACTTTGTAACAGAATTTTAGCAGACTCTAAATTTTCTTGGGAATATTTCAACCATATCTTGGTTTCACTTTTCATATACTAATTCTCCAGATTCTATCTCCGCTAAAAAACTATTTTCTGATGCATTTGATTTAATTGGAATAATATCAATTGGTATATGTCTGGCAATATTCCGGGTTAATTTACGATATTTCATAGCTAAGGTAAGATATGTTTTTTCACTGTCTTGAAATACTGCTATATCAATGTCATTAGGATTTTCAGAATTCAAAAAAGATCCAAAAATAATTATTTTCTTAACTTCCTTTTCAAATTTAAGACATTTAATTATTTCCTGTTTTAAAGACTCTTTTGTCCATTTCTCTGTTTTCATATTAATAGATCCAACATTGTATGTATTTTATTGACACTTTCATATATAAATCCTGTCATTTTTGAATATTAATTTTTCAATTCAATATAAACATTAAATGATAATTTCACAAGGCTTTTAGTTAGTTTCTTCCCTATAAAGACCACGTGTCTGGTTCTTATCAAGTGCCAAGCAAATTTTAAGAAGATAAACAGAACCACCTTCCCGGAAGCTCCGAGTTTCCGGTAAGGTATAGATAACATTGTCAGTCTGAGCCAGTCGAAGACTGACAATGTTAAATAAAAAACCAAACTACCCAACCCCCCGAAGGTTCGCAACCTTCGGAGACTGTCGAAAAAGTCAACCGATGTCTTTGCGAGGAACGTAGTGACGAAGCAATCTCCTTCAGTTAAGCTAAAAATGCAGGGGATTACTTCGTAAAAAACACTCGCAAGGACATATTCAGATCTTTTTCGGCAGTCTCTCTGGAGGTTTTTTTATGTTCATCTTTTGGCAGCTCAGTAGTGTTACAAAACAAATACAAATGTTTCACTAAAAATGACTGTTTCAGCAAACGCTGAAACTACTATTTTGAATGAAATATCAGCAAAGTTTATTTTTATTACTAAAAATAAATGCCCGATCCTACATAAGTACCGGGCATGTTTTGTTTTGAGTAAACCCTGACAGGGTCACTGACCCTGTCAGGGTGGTCTCAATCCCACCTTAACTATCAGGTCTATTTCTACTAAAAAAAATGGCATCTTTGCCAAATCCTCATTATATGTCTCAATCCCACCTTAACTATCAGGTCTATTTCTACAAGTTCAAATTGTTCGTTTGAGAACTCAGAACGGGATTTGTCTCAATCCCACCTTAACTATCAGGTCTATTTCTACTGGGAATTGGTTTTGCCTCAGCAATAATTAAATCTCAGTCTCAATCGCACCTTAACTATCAGGTCTATTTCTACATGCAAAACTAAAACCCCTCCAGGAGAAATTCAAGGAAGGTCTCAATCCCACCTTAACTATCAGGTCTATTTCTACTTTTACTATCGGGTGCTCAAAAAAAGATAGACTTGAGAAGTCTCAATCCCACCTTAACTATCAGGTCTATTTCTACCCTTCCAAAGAACCAGATGTATTAAGTGATTTCTATTACGTCTCAATCCCACCTTAACTATCAGGTCTATTTCTACGTAATTATTCAAAAACAGTCATCTGGTAATGTTCAAATTTGTCTCAATCCCACCTTAACTATCAGGTCTATTTCTACTGGGAATTGGTTTTGCCTCAGCAATAATTAAATCTCAGTCTCAATCCCAC